>DASSON010000075.1:0-5839 GCA_035700525.1 Burkholderiales bacterium | reverse complement strand
GGTTGCCGCATCCGCGCCGCCTATCATCCGCTTCACCCCGATCACCACGGTTGCGATGTCGCGGCTGTTCGTTATCAGCAGCGGCCACAGATACTGGTTCCAGCCGTAGATGAATAGAATCACGAACAGCGCCGCGATGTTGGTCTTCGACAGCGGCAGCAGACTGTCGACAAAAAAGCGCAGCGGCCCGGCACCGTCGATACGCGCCGCTTCGGTCAATTCTTCGGGAACCGTCAGGAAGAACTGGCGGAACAGAAAGGTGGCGGTGGCGGACGCAATCAACGGCAGTATCAGTCCCTGGTAGGTGTTGATCATGCCGAGATCGGATACCACCTTGTAGGTCGGAAAGATGCGCACCTCGACCGGCAGCATCAGTGTGATGAAAATCAGCCAGAAAAAAAGCTTGCGCAGCGGGAAGCGGAAATACACGAACGCGAACGCCGAAATGATCGAGATCAGGATCTTGCCGATCGAGATGCCGAGCGCCATCACCAGGCTGTTCCACATCATCACGCTGACCGGCGCGGTGCCCACACTCACCAGCCCCTTGCCGAGCGCGTCGGCATAATTGCTGATCAGATGCGGCCCCGGAATCAACGGCATCGGTGCCGCCAGGATCTCGGGATCGGTGAGCGTCGACGCGACAAAGGTCACGTAGATCGGAAACGCAACGATTGCCACGCCCATCAGCAGCACCAGGTGCGCCAGCCAGTTCTTGCCGAAGCCGCGGACGTTCATCTCAGTACTGCACCTTGCGTTCGACGAAACGGAACTGGATCATCGTCAGCAGAATGACGATCGTCATCAGCACCACCGACTGCGCCGCCGAGCCGCCGATGTCGAGGCCTTCGAGTCCATCGCGGTACACCTTGTAGACGAGAATGTTGGTTGCCTGCGCCGGCCCGCCCTGCGTCGTCGCGTCGATGATCGCGAACGTGTAGAAGAACGAAAACACCATGTTGATCACCAGCAGAAAGAACGTGGTCGGCGACAATAGCGGAAACACGATGGTCCAGAAACGCTTGACCGGCCCCGCGCCGTCGATCGCCGCCGCCTCGATCAGCGAATTCGGGATCGACTGCAGTCCGGCGAGAAAGAACAGGAAGTTGTACGAGAGCTGATTCCATACCGCTGCGATCGTGACCAGCAGGATCGCCTGGTTGCCGTTCAGCAGATAATCCCAGTGAATGCCGATGCGATTGAGTGCGACGCCCAGAATGCCGACGGTCGGATTGAACAGGAACAGCCACAGCACGCCGGCGATGGCGGGTGAAACCGCATACGGCCAGATCAGGAAAGTCTTGTAGATCGATGCGCCGCGCAACGGCCGGTTGGCCATCACCGCCAGCAGCATCGACAGCGCAATGCCGATGCTCGTCACCAGCACGCTGTAGATGATCGATACGGTGAACGAATGAAGATAGGTTTCGCTCTGGAACAGCGCGATGAAATTGGCCAGCCCCGCAAAATGCGAGTTCAGGCCGAATGCATCCTGAATGCGCACCGACTGGTAGATCGCCTGCCCCGCCGGCCACAGGAAAAATACCGCGGTGATGAAAATCTGCGGCCCGACCAGCAGGTACGGCAGCCAGCGGCTACGGAACGCTGCGCGCTTTTCCGCCATGCGTGGATTCCCCGAGCCGCCCTAGCAATGGACGCCAACGGCCGCCGATAGCGGCGACAACCGCACAGGCACGAAGGCGCAAGGAAAGCGCGCAACGAGGTTCCGATTTTGTTTTCCTCTGCGCACTCTCTGCGACCTCCGCGTCTCTGCGGTCAGGTTTTTATAACGACGTGTGCCGAACTTCTCGTGCCGTCACTTGTTGGCCGCGGCAAACTTGGCAAGCCATTCGTCGCCGCGTTTCACGATGTCGTCGAGCCCCTGCTTCGCGGTTTTCTTGTTGTTCCATATCGCTTCCAGCTCTTCGTTGATCACATTGCGGATCTGCACGAAGTTGCCGAGCCGGATGCCCTTGCTGTTGGCGGTTGGCGGCTTGTTGGTCAACTGCTTGATCGCGACGTCGGAGCCGGGATGCTTCGCGTAATAGCCCTGTTTCTTGATGTAGTCATAGGCCGCCGTGGTGACCGGCAAGTAACCAGTCGTCTCCGACCACTCGGCCTGCACTTCTGGCGACGAGAGGTAGGTGAAGAACTTCGCCACGCCCTTGTAGACATTTTCGGGCTGGCCCGCCATCACCCACAGCGTGGCACCACCGATGATGGAATTCTGCGGCGCACCTTTCACGTCCGGGTAATACGGCAGTTCGCCGACGCCGAACTTGAACTTCGAGTTCTTCACGATGTTGCCATAAGCACCGGACGACGTGAACAGCATCGCGCATTTGCCGGAATAGAACATCCCGGCCGGCACGTCGGCACGGCCGCCGTAAACGAACAGCCCTTCGTTGTGCCATTTCTGCATGTTCGAGATATGGCGCACCTGCAGCGGCCCGTTGAGCAGCAGCTTGGTGGCCAGACCGTCGAAACCATCTCCGTTGTTCGCGATCGGCACGTTGTGCCAGGCACTGAAGTTTTCGAGCTGCACCCATGATTGCCAGCTCGTCGTGAACGGACAGGTCGAACCGGACGCCTTCAGTTTCTTCGCGTCTGCCACGAAATCGGGCCAGGTTCTGGGCGCCTGGTCCGCGAGGCCGGCCTTCTTGAACGCTTCCTTGTTGTAATAGAGCACCGGCGTCGATGAGTTGAACGGCATCGACAGCATGCGGCCTTCGGGATCGCTGTAGTAGAAGCGGATCGCCGGAATGTACGCATCCTGATTGAACGTACCGCCGCCCGCCTTCATCACTTCGTAGACCGGCTTGATCGCACCCTTGGCCGACATCATCGTCTGCGTGCCGACTTCGTACACCTGCACGATTGCCGGCGGATGGCCGGCGCGATAGGCGGCGATCGCCGCGGCCAGTGACTGCGCATACTGTCCCTTGTACACCGGCACGATCTTGTACTGCGACTGCTTGGCATTGAAGTCACTGGCAATCTTGTTGACCAGCTCGCCGTTGCGCGAGGTCATCGAATGCCACCATTGAATCTCGGTCGCGGCATCAGCCGCGGTCGCGACCATCAGGCCGAATACCGCCAATACACAACACTGCGCTATGCGGTTCATCATTCCTCCTATTTTTTGAACGCCAGCAAAACCGGCAATCGGACAACGATGCGTGCACCAGCCTTCGGTTCAGAATCCGTTCCTCTTCCGAAGATCGACCGAACGATCAGGGGACGGCAGCGATATTAGCTCACTCGCCAAATCCCGACAACTTGCCGCGGACGCTTTATCAGGGCTGATGTGGTGTCACCCGCAGCCACAGCGTCACCGGCCCGTCATTGACCAGCGTCACCTGCATGTCGGCACCGAAGCGCCCGCAGGCGGTCGCAGAATGCCGGGACGCGGCGAGTGCCGCGAGATGGTCGAACAGGCGGCGGCCGTCCGCCGGTGACGCCGCCGGCGAAAAGTCCGGCCGCGTGCCCTTGCGCGTGTCGGCAGCCAGCGTGAACTGCGGCACCAGCAGCAGGCCGCCGTCGATGTCGCGCACGCTCAGGTTCATTTTCCCGTTGCCGTCCGCAAACACGCGGTAACCCAGCAGCCGTTCGAGCAGCCGGTCTGCCTGCGCCTGCGCATCATTCGCCTCGACGGCGACCAGTACCAGCAGCCCATGCCCGATCGTGGCGATCGTCTCGCCGTTGACGCTCACCGCGGCCGACGTTACCCGCTGCAGCAGCGCAATCATGCGTCGCTGCCGGCACGAACGCCCCCGCGCCGGCCCGGTCTGAAATAGGCAACATCGTCATAATACGCATCGCACTCATTGTCCGGATGCCAGCCCGGCACTCCCAGAATCGGCAGCGGCGCGAGCTCGCGGGTCGTTCGCATGTGAGCGGGATCGGCGATACAGGCCGCCAGTTCGCGATCGATGCCGTCGAGCTGCGCCGCCAGCGGCTGTTCCAGGAATTCACGCGCGACCGGCAACACGATCGCGCGGCCGGTCATTCCGGTGAACGGCTGCAGCGCCTTTTCGTAGAGCGCGTGGCCCAACACGCAACAGCGCATTTCCTGCAGCACTCGTTCGCGCTTGTCCCGGAACAACCGTTTCCAGCGGAACTGCCGCAGATCGTCCGCGAGATCGGCTGCCGCGCACGCAATGACAACACCCCCCTCGTCGAACAGCGTCAGCGCGTCGGCCACCGGGCCGCGATTGATTTTTTCGTGTATCCGCCGTTCCTGCAATGCCGCGTAATGACGGGCGTTCAACGCCGCCTTCGCGCGCGGGAACGCCAGCCACACCAGCACGTTGAAGGCGTCATGCCAGCTCGCATCGCGCACCTGCAGCTCGCCCTGCAGCCAGACGCGCGATTCATAGCGCTGATCGAAGCAGTGCGGCCGCGGCTGTTGCGCGACCAGCCGCAGCGGCCGGCCGCTGCACGTCATTACTGCACCGCGCGCATCAAGCAGCCGCTGCAGTAGTGCGAGACCGGGTGCCGTCGCGGCCTCCACTGCCGGTGCACCGTACACCCGCAACGGCTCGAACATGGCATCGCAGACGGTCGGAATCATCACACGATGATGACCGCGAAAGGCCTTGCGTTACACTTGCACATTCTTCACCGCAATTGAAACCATGACGGAAAAGATCGATTGTGCCGTGATTGGCGCCGGTGTGGTAGGTCTGGCGATCGCTCGCGCACTGGCGCGGCGCGGCCGCGAAGTGATCATTCTCGAGGCCGCGGAAGCGATCGGCACGCACACCAGCTCGCGCAATTCCGAAGTCATCCACGCCGGCATCTACTACCCGACCGGTTCGCTGAAGGCACGGCTGTGTATTGCCGGCAAGCATGCGCTCTATGCATTCTGCGCCGAACATCGCATCGCGCACCGGCGCATCGGCAAGCTGCTGGTCGCCACCGCCGACGATCAGATTCCGGCATTGCAAAAGTATTACGAGCAGGCACGAATCAACGGCGTCGGCGACCTGCAATGGCTCACGCCCGATGCGCTGCGCGAGATGGAACCGGCGCTCGCCTGCAGGGCAGGATTTCTGTCGCCGTCCACCGGCATCGTCGACAGCCACGGCCTGATGCTGGCATTGCTTGGAGATGCGGAAAATGCCGGCGCCACGCTGGCGCTGAGAAGCCCGGTGGTTTCCGGAAAAGTCGCGCAGGACGGCATCACGCTCGACGTCGGCGGCGCGGAACCCATGACCCTCCATTGCAACACCGTCGTCAATTCCGCCGGCCTTCATGCACCGCAGGTGTCGCGCACCATCGCCGGCATTCCCGAATCGACGATACCGGAGACGCACTATGCGATCGGCCATTACTACACACTGTCCGGCCGTTCACCATTCCGCCGGCTGATTTATCCGGTTGCGCGCCAGGACTGGCTCGGCGTGCACGTCACGCTCGACCTCGCCGGCCGCACCCGCTTCGGACCCGATTTCCAGTGGATCGATCGCGTCGACTACCGCTTTGACGACAGCCGCGCCGCCGCGTTCCAGGAAGCGATCCGGCGCTACTATCCGGGGCTCGCGGATGACGCGTTGCAGCCGGGGTATACCGGCATCCGGCCCAAAATCACCGGCCCGGGGGAAGCTCCTGCCGATTTTATGATTCAGGGATATGACGATCATCGCGTCAACGGGCTCGTCTGCCTCTACGGCATCGAGTCGCCGGGACTGACTTCATCGCTCGCAATCGGCGATTACGTCGCCGACAGATTGAGTGCCTGAACGCACGGCGCGCTAAAATCCGGCTGGAGGTGCGCCAATAACAATCGTGGAGACGCTTCATGCTGATCGCATACTTCGTTCACGACCGGATCCTG
>DASSON010000074.1:0-6013 GCA_035700525.1 Burkholderiales bacterium | reverse complement strand
CTCCGCGTCTATATCGTGCGCGCGCACCAGCTTCAGCATCATGTCGATCGCCGGATGCGTGCTGCCGCAGCACGGATACTGCTTGATCGCGATGCCGGGGCTGATGATGTCGAGCGGCGCCGCCCAGTCGCGCAGAATCTTCGATGCATCGTAATTGCCGGCGCCATTGAACACTTCGAAATAGCCCTGCCTGTGCTCGAATGCCACGGCGCTGGCGCTGAAGCCATTGCGCGCAAGCAGCGCGGCAAACAGTCCGTTGCGCGTGCACTGTCCGATGTGCAGCGGCTTCACCATGGTGCCGAAATTGGATTTGATGCCGGCTGCCAGCGACGCCGCAATCGCCAGCGCGGTGGCGGTTTTTTCGTCGTCCAGCTCGAGCAGCCGTGCGCACGCCGCGGCGGTGCCGAAGATGCCGATGGTCGCGGTCGGATGCCAGCCTTTCGTGTATTGATAGAAATTGACGCCGTGCGAGATTCGCGTTTCGGTCTCGAAGCCGGCGACGTACGCGGCAATGAACTGACGGCCGGCCGCGCCGGTTTCTTCGGCCAGCGCAAACAACGCCGGCAGAATCGGAACCGACGGATGCCCGCCCAGCGTATTGTTGCAATCGTCGAAATCGAGCGCGTGCGACGCGGTGCCGTTGATCAGCGCCGCGTTGAGCGCGTCGCTGCGGCGCCCCATCCCGAACAGCAGGCACGGCCCGTCTGACGGCGCCAGCGTCTGCAGCACGATGCGCGCTGCCGGCTCTGCGCTGCCGGCGAAGGTGACGCCGACGGTGTCCAGTATGCCCATCTTCGCCCAGCGCACTGCCTGCTCGGGCAAATCATCGAAATGCAGCGCATTGACGTGTTGCGCAAGATCGAGCGCAAAGGACGTGGAAGCTTTCGCATGCAGGCTAAGATCGTTCATGAATCACGGCTCCGGCGACATCAGAGCGACGATTGCTTCGCAGTTGTCGCAATCCTCGAGTCCGAGCACAGCACTGCGCACGGCGTCGACTTTCGATTTCGGCAGCACATTGAGCGCCAGCTTTTCAAATTTACCGGCCACCTGCGCCTCGCTCGCGAAGTTCTTCTCGCTGCCGCGCGCTGCCTCGACCGCCTCTTCAAGCCGCGTGCCATCACGGAGTATTGCTTCCACCCGCACGGCGTGGCGGTACTTGCCGCCCTTCGCGGTGATTTCAGCGTCATGCCGGACCTCGACCTTGTCCGCCAGCGCGATGCGGGCGGGATCAGCGATCACATTCTCGCTGAACTGCTCGACGAAGCAATCGCCTTCGAGCAGCAGCGTCGCAACGCAGAACGGCAGATTGAGCTGGGCCGACGTCACGCCCTGCGGCTGGTACTTCCAGCCGACGTGGTCCATCGTCACCTGCGAGCCGTTGACGATGATTTTTTCGACATCGGCCGCGGTGAACGGATGCCGTTCCTGCATCGCGCGAATCGCATCCAGCGTGGTGTGGTTGCTGCCGACGCAAGCATAGAACTTGAGCGCGACGCCCATCGTCTGCCATACGCTGCCGAAGCCGTTGGTCAGCGCGTCGAGATTGAAATGGCCCTTCGAATTTGAGAACGTGGTACAGAATCCGCCGTATTCGCTTTCCAGCACGTTGACGATGCCGGTGAACCCGGCTTCCGCAAACAGGCCGCCGTAAAGGCCGCTCTGCGACGAGCGCCCGGCGTGCATCCGCTTCACCATCGCGCCGTACTGCGCGGCCATCAGCCCGGCAGCCTGGGTACCGCCAATCCCCAATGCATGCACGGTCTTGTCGACGTCCAGC
This sequence comes from Burkholderiales bacterium, assembly GCA_035700525.1. Lineage (GTDB taxonomy): Bacteria > Pseudomonadota > Gammaproteobacteria > Burkholderiales > JBDZVW01 > JBDZVW01. The sequence goes on along the minus strand of DASSON010000074.1, from coordinate 4,233 downwards.
GCCAATCCGCGCGCGGCGCCGGCGGCGGCGGAAAACACGCCAAGCGTCGCGCCCGAATGCCAGCCCTGCCCGATGTGCTCCGGCCCCATGCAGATGCCGACGCGCGGGCCGATCTCGTAGCCCGCCACCGCCGCCGCGAGAAACTCCTTGCCGTTCATGCCGGGACGCAATTCGGCAATCGCCAGCAGCGCCGGCAGCACCACCGCGCCGACGTGCAGCACGCCTTCGCGGTGAACATCGTCGAGCTCGAATCCCTGCACCTGGGTGCCGTTGATCAGCGCCGCGTGCGGCGCCGACAGTTTCTGCCGCGTGCCCCACACGCGGCAGGCGGCGGTGGTGTCGAGCGTGCCGAGCGTGTGCTGCAGAATGCGGCTCCATTCGAGATTCGCGCCGTAGATGCCGCAGCCCAGTGCATCCAGTATCAGCAGCTTGATGCGCGTCAGCACCTCGTCCGGGATCGATTCGTAGCGCAGCGAGGAAACGAATTGCGCGATGCCGCGCGTATACGGATTGGAAACGACGTTGTTAATTTCGGTTTCTCCTGTCAGATATTTTCGGTAGCGCCGAAGCGAAGCTGCCTCAGATCGTCTTCGGCTTCCAGATGCTGCAGCCGCGACAACAGATCATCCGCAACGGCCGGCACGGCATGCACGGTCAAGCGGTGGAACTTCGCTGCCAGCGCTGCCGCGTCCAGCGGCCGGTCCGGCATTCCGGGAAAATCATTGAGCGTCACCGCGAACCTACCGCCATCATTCATGCGGACGACGACCTCGCTGGTCAATGGATTCTCGCCAGCCACGGGTTCCCTGTCCTGCAGGCTGACCCGCCGGCACAGCGCACGTATCCGTTCGTCATTCAGCGTCTGCTCCGAAAACACCGACGGATCGGACGGATCGTGGAACATCGCCAGCGCGACACAGAACGGCGCGCTGTACTGCGCCATCGCAATGTCCTGCGGCTCGATGATATTGTGCTGCCGCACCATCTTTTCGCTGCCGGCGACCGTAATGCCGTCAATGCGAGCCGGATCCAGCCCATGCCTGTGTTTCAGCTCAAGCACCGCCGCCACCGGCACGTGCGCAGTCGTATGACACGCAAAGCACTTGATTGTCGTACGCAACGTCCACCAGTTTTCGCCGAGACCGGCAGTCAGCGCGGCGGCATCGGCATCACGGCAGTAGGCCGCGAGAAATCCGTGCTTTCCTTCCAGCACTTCGGCGGGGCCGGTAAAGCCACCACGTGCAAGATTCGCGGCCAGCACGCCGGCTTCGGCCGCACGCCCGAGGTGCAGCCGCTTCACCATGCCGCCGCCGGAGCTCGAAAATTCGATGATGCCGGCGCACAGAGACCCGGCAACGCCGAGCGCATTCGCAAGTTGCGCAGCATTCAATTCGAGCAGACGTCCGGCCGCCGCCGCGGCGCCGAAAACACCGGTGAGTCCCGGCGCATGGAAGCCGAGCTTCTCGCTGGAATGGCGCGACGCCGCGCCGATGCGACACATCACCTCGCAGCCGGCAACCAGAGCCGTCAGCAACGCGCGGCCGCTCGCCCCGGTCTGCTGCGCAACCGCCAGGCCCGGTGCCACCAGGCTGGCCCCCGGATGAACGCCGATGCTGGGCTGAATCAGGCTGTCGAGCTCGAACGCGTGTGCCGACGCGCCGTTGACCAGTGCCGCCGCCGATGCCGAGAAACGCGTGTCCGAACCGGCCACCGAGCACTGCCCGGAAGCACTCGAACCCGCGGCATGGTCGCGCACCATCCGGCTCCACGGCAATGCCGCGCCCTGAATCGCCGCCGCCACGGTATCGATGACGGTTGCCTTTGCCCGCTCGACAACCGGCTGCGGAATGCGCTCGTACGTCAGTTCGCAGGCAAAAGCGGCGAGTGTCTGTGCTGCAGACATGGATGGTTGGTCGGAAAAATGATCGGCGGCTGCCGTTGATTACGTTGTCATCGACGCGCGATGAGCCCGCTGTCGCGAACGCTCCCTGTTGCGTCGGTTGAATCACTTTTTTTAGTGTCACACATGCGTTATAGTGCGTCAACCATACGAGACACCTTCCGCCGGAGCACAGACGTGAAAGACAAATCCGCCAGCGACGCCGCCACCCGCATCCGTGATGCGATGATCGCGCGTGGCATTTCGAACCCGTCCGAACTGGCGCGCCGGCTCGGCGTACCGCGGCAAACCGTTCACCGCTGGCTCAACGGTGACGTCCGCAACATGACGCACGAACATCTGTTCCGCCTCGGTGACGCGCTCAATATCAGCGGGCGCTGGCTCGCGCTCGGCGACGTCGATCCGTCGAAATACAAGGTGAAGGACGAGTACGGTTCCGAGGCGCTCATGCTTTATCGCGAGATGCCGGAGCGCACGCGCACGCAGTGGCTGGCGCTGGGCCGATCGTTGCTGGCAGTGGAAACGGACTGGAAGCCTTCGCGCGTCAATCCGTTTTCCGGCGCCAAAAGCCGTCAGTCGTGACAACCGTCGGTTCCGCCCTGCAGTTCTGCCAGCGCATTGACGCAACATCATCACAAAGATAGTCTGAGATCATCACAAAACGGGTCGAATTCAAGCATTGCTCAGCCCGCGTCCAAGGAGGCTCTTCATGTACGACAACTTCAAGCATCGGATTACCATCATGCGGCCGGCTTTTCTGCTGGCGCTCGGACTGGGCCTTGCCGCATCGGCCCTGACGGCGCAGGCCAGCCCACTGCAGGTCAAGTTCGCCTGGTACCTGCCGGACTCGGCTGCGTCGGCCAGACAGGACATACAAGCAGCGAAAAACATCGAAGCGGAGAGCCACGGCACGATCAAGGTGACGACCTATCCCGCAGGTTCGCTCTACACCGAAAGCCAGATGGCGGAAGCGATCCAGAACAACTCGGTCAACCTCGGCGTGATCGGCCTGCACTGGTGGGGCAAGCAGGATCCGGCGCTGGCGTTCGACCAGATTCCGTTTCTGTTCCCCGGCGGCGTGGACGAATTGCACAAGGCGATTCACGGCAAGCTTGGCGACGACGTCAACAAGGCGCTCGCCAAAAAAGGCGTCGTGGTGGTCGGCTGGGGTTACTACGGTTATGACGGCGACATTGCGAATACGAAAAAGGATGTCGTGATGCCGGACGACCTGCACGGTTTGAAGCTGCGTGCGAATGGCCCGCTGTCGGCGCAATTGTTCAAGACGCACGGCGCGACGCCGACCGCGATGGGCTCGGCTGAAATCTACACCGCGCTGCAACGCGGCACCATTGACGGCGCGATATCCGGCATGAGCTCGATCGTGTCACGCAAATGGTACGAAGTTGCGAAACATGTGACCGCATTGAAGTCCGGCATCACGCTTTATCCGATCTACGGCAATCTGCAGTGGTGGAAAGGCCTGACCGACCAGCAGCGGAAAACCATACGCAAGGCGGTCGGCGATACCGAGCAAGGCAACATGGACAACGTGACCGCCGAGTACGCGCACGATCTCAAGGTCGTGAAGCAGGCCGGCGATTCGCTGACGGTGGTCGAAGGTGCAACGAAGGACAAGTGGATCAAGGCCGCGGCCCCGCTGAAGAACCTTTACCTGCGGATGGCCGGCGACGAAGGCAAGACCTTCCTTCAGGACATCGCGCAATCCGCAGGTCACTAAAAAAGATGTGTCGGAAGACGAGGACGGCGCCGGGCGCCGCCCTTTTCATATGAGGTAACGAGTGGACCCATTCCGACAGGACGACGAAGCGATTGCGGGAAAAAGTATCGTCGGCGCCTGGGCAGGCGTCATCGCCGGCCTGGCGCTGGTCGTCCTGTCGGCCAGCATTCTGTATGGCGTCGCGCTGCGCATGCTCGGGATCGAGGACATCTGGAGCTTCGATCTCGACATTTTCGTAATGATCTGGTTCGGCATGGTGGGGGCGGCCTATACCGCGCATCTCGACAGCCACGTGACCGCCGGCATCGCGCTGGAACGGCGCTGGACGCGGGCCGCCGGCACGCTGCGCATAGTGCGCTTCATATTGACCGCGATTTATCTGCTGGCGCTGGTGTTTTTCGGCGTCATCCTGACCTGGCAATCGTTCGAGTCGCACACCACCACCTGGGACCTCGCACTGTGGCCGGAATGGATCGCGCAGGCGGCGGTGCCGGTGGGCGCATTCGCGTGGCTGGCGGTGATTCTGAGCCGGCTCATTGAGGCACTGCGGACCCGATGACGACGTTTCTGGTTGGCGTCTGTCTGGCCGCGC
>DASSON010000073.1:0-69873 GCA_035700525.1 Burkholderiales bacterium | reverse complement strand
CACAGCAACGGCTCGCTGATCAAGATGCCGGAGATTACGCGCGCGGTGCAGAGCGGACAGGTCAACATCGGCGAAATCCTGATGTCGGTGCTGTCCAACTCCGACCCGATTTTCGGCGTCGATTCGATTCCGTTCCTGGCGCCGAATTACCAGGCGGCGCGCAAACTGTGGAACGTTGCGCGTCCCTATGTCGCGAAGCGTCTCGAACAGCGCGGCATCACGCTGCTCTACAGCGTGGCGTGGCAGCCGCAGGGGATTTACACCAAGAAGCCGATTACGTCGACCGCCGATCTCAAGGGCACCAAGTTCCGCACTTACAGCCCGACCACGTCCGAATTCGCGAAGCTGATCGGCGCGGTGCCGACCACGGTGCAGGCGCCGGACGTGCCGCAGGCGTTTCTGACCGGCCTGGTCGATGCGATGATCACGTCGTCGGCGACCGGCGTCGATACACAGGCCTGGGACTACCTGAAGCACTACTACAACGTGCAGGCGTTCCTGCCGCTCGACATCATCATGGTCAACAAGAGCGCATTCGACGCGCTCGACGCGGCGACGCGCAAGTCGGTCAAGGAGATCGCGGCGAAAGCTGAGGAGAAGGGATGGGCGACTAGCTCGGCCGAGAACGACAATCTGCTGAAGACGATGAGCCAGCACGGCATTCATGTCGAGGCGCCCAATGCGAAACTGAAACAGGAACTCGACGCGATCGGCAAACAGATGGCCGACGACTGGGCGAAGAAAGCCGGTTCCGACGGCGCGGCGATTCTCGCGGCGTTCCGCAAATAAGCCGCGGCGAGTGCGCCGATGCGGCGATTTCTTGACGCGCTCTACACCGCGTCGGGTGCGCTGGCCGGGCTGTTCCTGGTGCTGATCGGCGTTCTCGTTCTGTTCGAGATCGTGGGCCGCGAGCTGCGCTTCGCGGCCTATTCGTTCGATGAGTTCGCCGGCTACTGCATGGCGGCATCGTCATTTCTGGCGCTTGCGCATACCTTTCGCCACAACGAACATATCCGTGTATCGCTGCTGATCGAAAAGGCCGGCCCGCGTGCGCGCAAGGTACTGGAGATTCTGTGTCTCGGCGTGGCCGCGCTGCTGGTCGGCTATTTCGCCGTGTTCAGCTGCCACATGGTGTATTACTCGTGGCGTTTTCACGAGGTGTCGCAGGGACTGGCGCCGATTCCATTGTGGATTCCGCAGACCGGAATGGCGCTGGGGCTGGTGGTGATGACCATCGCGCTGCTCGACGATCTGGCCGCGCTACTGCGCGGCGCCGACACCGCGTACCGGCGCGCCGAAAAAGCGAAAACGATGCCGGTCACCGAGAATCTGTGATGGAACAGTTCTGGCTGTCGGTGTTTCTGCTGATCGTGCTCGCGGTGCTGCTGGCCGGTGGATTGTGGATCGCGCTGGTGCTGACGGCGATGGGCTGGGTGGCGATGGAGTTCTTCACGTCGACGCCGGTCGGCAAGCTGATGGCAACGACGGTGTGGGGTTCCAGCACTAGCTGGTCGCTGACCGCGCTGCCGCTGTTCATCTGGATGGGCGAGATATTGTTCCGGACGCGTATCTCGCAGGACATGTTCCGTGGACTCGCGCCGTGGCTGACGCATGTTCCCGGACGTCTGATGCATTGCAATGTATTGGGCTGCGGCATCTTCGCCGCGATCTCGGGATCGTCGGCCGCGACGGCGGCCACCATCGGACGCATCACGATCCCGGAGCTGACGCGTCGCGGCTATTACGAGCCGATGGCGATCGGCTCGCTGGCCGGCGCCGGCACGCTGGGATTGCTGATCCCGCCGTCGATCATCATGATCGTGTACGGCGTCGCGGCGAACGTGTCGATCGCGCGGCTGTTCATCGCCGGCGTGCTGCCCGGGCTGGTGCTGGTGCTGCTGTTTTCCGGATATATCGCGGGGTGGGCGCTGCTCAACCGTGAACGGACGCCGCCGAGCGACATCCGGATGACGTTCGTGCAGAAGCTGGCGGCGTCGCGCTACCTGATTCCGACGGTGCTGCTGATCGTCGCGGTGATCGGCTCCATTTACGCCGGCATCGCGACGCCGACCGAGGCGGCGGTGCTGGGCGTGGTGGGCTCGCTGCTGCTGGCGCTGGTGTCGCGCTCGCTGACATGGCAGACGTTTTCCGCGAGCGTGATGGGCGCCACCCGCACCTCGTGCATGATCGCATTCATTCTCGCCGGCGCATCGTTTCTCACGGTGGCGATGGGTTTCACCGGCATTCCGAAGGCGATGGCGGCGTGGATCACGCAACAGGACCTTTCGTCGGGCATGCTGATCGCGGCGCTCACCGTGCTCTACATCATTCTCGGCTGCTTCATCGACGGCATTTCGATGGTGGTGCTGACCGCGGCCGTGATTCTGCCGACGATTCACGCGGCCGGCATCGATCTGCTGTGGTTCGGCGTGTTCATCGTCATCGTGGTGGAAATGGCGCAGATCACGCCCCCGGTCGGATTCAACCTGTTCGTGCTGCAGGGGCTGACCGGCAAGAACATTTTCTATATCGGGCGCGCCGCGCTGCCATTCTTCGTGCTGATGGTGATCGCCGTGGTGGTGATCTGGGCATTTCCGGAACTGGTCACGTATCTGCCGCAACGGATGATGGGCGGCGGGTAGCCATTTCGCAAGCCGCCTGTCGTGCGGTGCGACAATTCAACAGTCAGTGCGAGTGCCTGTGATGAGCGTCCGGGAAATGCGGATGCGTGTGCGTGAGCGGCTCGTGCCAGTGTGCATGCGTGTGGCGGGTCCCCGGCTCGACCGGGAAATCGTGTGTGTGCTGGTGATGTTCATCATGGACGTGCTCGTGCGTATGGAACAGCGCTTCATGGGTATGTTCGTGCGCGTGCCGTTCGGTCAGATGCAGCCACACACCCAGCCCCATCAGTGCGCCGGCAACGACCAGGCGCGATGTAACGGGATCGTCTAGCAGCACAACGGCAATCAGTGCGCCAATGAAAGGCGCCACAGAAAAATAGGCACCGGTGCGCGCGGTCCCGAGATGGCGCAGCGCCACGACGAAAAGTGAAAGACTGACGCCGTAGGCCAGCCAGCCGACGCCGCCGGCCGCCCATGCTGTCTGCCACGCCGGCCAGTGGCTGAAGACCGTCGTCGCAATGATGAAATTGACTGCGCCGGCCGCCCAGCCCTTGCAGGCGGCAATCCAGGTTGCATCGGCAAGAGCCACCTTGCGCGTCAGGTTGTTGTCAATCGCCCACGCCAGACATGCGCCCAGCACGGCGAGCACCGGCCATAGATCGCCGAAACGTGCCTCGTCCGACCAGGCAAGCACCACTGCGCCCGCCGCGATTGCCGCCATGCCGAGCGCGATGCGGCGATCGAAGTTTTCGCGGAATACGAACCATGCCAGCAGCGCAGTGAATACGCCTTCCGCATTCAGCAGCAGCGACGCGCCGGAAGCAGGCATTGCCGACAGCCCGAACATCAGCAGCACCGGGCCGACGATGCCGCCGGTGACAATCGCGCCCGCGAGCCAGCCCCATTCGCGTGCAGTTGGGCGTACCGAAGGCGCACACCGGAACAAACGCGTTAGGGTCAATCCCGCTCCTGATCCAAGATACAGCAGCCCCGCCAGCAACCAGGGATCCACCGAGCCCAGCAGAAGTTTCGCCAGCGGAGTGCCGGCGCCGAACAACGCCGCCGCGCCAAGCGCGGCGAGCACACCCCGATTAGACAGATGATTCATCCAGGATCAGCGCTTACCTTCCCCTCAGGGGGGCAGATGCACGTCTCGTGTGAGCCGCCGCGACCAACTCTTGCAGAATGCCGCATTCGGAGCGTGGCGTCGATTTTTCATGCTTTGTGCCAAAATGTGCAGTGATCACCGTACCTGGCGTGCCTAGCGGAGCCTATCATGCCTTGACTTCGAGCGCTTCTAGACTAATAATCTAAAGGCCGTTAGATTATTATATCAGTCATGCGTGAAGCGAAGAATCTTCTCTACGAGCAGGTCAGCCGTGTCAGTAAAGCGCTCGCCAGTCCGAAGCGGCTCGAGCTCATCGAATTGCTGTGCCAATCCGAAAAACGGGTCGAGACGCTTGCCGCCCAGGCCGACATCAGCGTGAAGCTCGCGAGCGCCCACCTCAAGGCGCTACGCGCAGCGCGCGTGGTGGACGCGCGCAGGGAAGGGAAATATGTGTTCTACCGGCTGGCCGACCCGGAAGTCGCCCGGCTGTGGGTGGACCTGCGCGGGCTCGCCGAGGAGCGGCTGCTGGAATTGCAGGCGGCGCTGCAGCAGTTGGTCACGGCGGGAGACGATCTGCGCGGCGTCGATCGGCGAACCATTCTGCGATGGGCGAGGGCGGGCGACGTGGTGGTGCTCGACGTGCGTCCGGAGGAAGAATTTGCAGCCAGCCACCTGCCGTACGCGCGATCGATTCCGCTCGAAGAACTGAAGAAACGCCTCGGCGAAATACCCAGGGGCAAGCCGGTCGTGGCTTATTGCCGTGGACCGTTCTGCATGATGGCGCGTGACGCGGCGGCACTGCTCCACAAGCGCGGCTATCGCGTATCACGTCTGGATGATGGCGTCGCGGAATGGCAGGCGCGCGGCCTTCCGCTGGAGACCGGAAGCCGATAGGAGGTGGCCGATGTTTTTCAAACAGCTTGCCGGCAGGGGTTCGACCTTGTCCTATTTTTTCGGCTGCGGCGGCCTGGGCAAGGCGGTTGCAGTGGACGTTGTCGCCGGCGACGAGGGCTGGTTCGTCGAACAGGCAAAGCACGCGAACGCGCAAATCACCCATGTCATCGATACCCACGTCCACGCCGATCATTATTCGGGCGGGCGTCGGCTCGCCGCGCAAATGGGCGCGCCATACTGCCTGCACGAAAGTGATGTCGGGGTGGTGCAGTTCGATTTCGAACCGCTGCACGACGGCCAGGTTATCGAGGCGGGCAATGTCGTGCTTCGCGTACTGCATACGCCGGGACATACGCCCGACAGCGCCTCGTTGCTGGTCACCGACCGGCGGCGCGGCGACGAGCCGTGGTTCGTGCTCACCGGCGACACACTTTTCGTCGGTGCCACCGGGCGGCCGGATCTTGCCGGGCGCGAGCGCGAAATGGCAGGCGTGCTGTTCGATACGCTGCGGCACAAGCTGCTGCCGCTGCCCGACATCATCGAGCTTTTCCCGGCGCACCAGGCCGGCAGCGCCTGCGGTGCAGGGCTTTCCGGCAAGCCGTCCTCGACCCTGGGATTCGAGCGGCGCTGGAATCCGGCGCTGGCGATCGCCGACCGGGACGCGTTCATCGAATACGTGACTCGCGAGATTCCACCGCGGCCGGCGAATATGGATGAAATCATCGCGACCAATATCGCCGCTTGAAACGGTGCCGCGCGGCGTAGTTCAGGCGGCGGAACTGCGGCACGGCATACGCGAGAACCTCGAGCCGTTCCTGCAGCTGCTGCTGCAGGTCTTTCTGGTGGGATGCGCGATCGGCATGATGCGCACAGTGGTGCCGGCGCTTGCCGAAAGCGAGTTCGGCGTGCCGCGCGGTTCCTTCGTGCTGCTCACGACTTTCGTCGCCGCGTTCGGTTTCGTCAAGGGGGTGGTCAATTTCTTCGGTGGCGAGCTCTCGGAGCACGTCGGCCGCAAGCGCGTGCTGCTGCTGGGCTGGCTGTGCGCGCTGCCAATTCCGGCGATGGTGCTGTGGGGAACAGGCTGGAACTGGATTGTCGCCGCGACGGTCCTGCTGGGTGTCAATCAGGGGCTGACATGGTCGATGACCGTGACCGCGATGCTCGATGTGACGCGGCCTGATGAGCGCGGTGTGACGGTCGGACTCAATGAATTTTCCGGCTACGTGGGCATGACGATCGCGGGCATCGTTACCGGCTATCTTGCAGCGAGGCTCGGCCCGCGCGACGGTCTGGCGTTGTTCGGCGTTGCTGTGATGTTTCCGGCTCTGGTGCTGTGCGTCACCCGGGTACGAGATACCCGTCCGTGGGCACTGGCTGAAATCAGACAGCATACGACGGACGCGGATATGGCCTCGAACAAGCTGAGCGGACGAGAAGTTTTCAGTCTGGTGTCGTGGCGCGACCGGCGCTTGTTTGCACTCAGTCAGGCGGGATTGGTCGAAAAATTCGTCGACGCACTGGTATGGGTTTTCTATCCGGTCTATCTTCACCGCCATGGAGTCAGTGTGGCTCATATTGGTTGGATCGTCGGCTGCTACGGATTCGTCTGGGGCGGCGGCCAGCTTTTTGCCGGCAAACTCTCCGACCGGATTGGACGCCATGCGCTCAACGTGTCGGGCATGTGGCTGAGTGGTGCCGGAGTGGCGCTGATGCCGATCTTTCAGCGCGTGGAGTGGTGGTCATTCTGCGCCGCACTGAGCGGACTCGGCATGGCGATGCTGTATCCGAACCTGATCGCTGCCGTCGCCGATATCGCTCATCCGGGCTGGCGCGGATCGGCGCTTGGCGTCTATCGTCTCTGGCGCGACCTCGGCTACGGCTTCGGCGCGCTCGGCATGGGCTTTGCCGCAGCTGCTACTGGTGCGCTGGAAAGCGGCTTTTGGTTCGTCGCGTGTGCGATGCTCGTCTCCGGATTTATCCTGTGGCGTTGGGGGGAAGAGACACATCCGCGAGTCCATCCGCTCTGAGCCGCCGTGCGAGGAACTCCGCCGGCGGTCGCTTTCGCGACATGAATAGCCCGGCGCTGAGTCCCTGATCCAGTGCGTCGGCTACGAGTGGCGCATGACCGCAGTGGTGCAGCCGGCGCGATCAACCGCAGCAACTGCAGTGCGTTTGGCAGGGCGGGCACGGCATCGAGCCGTAAGAGCAGAACACGCAGCAATCACCTGGCTTGGGCTTGAGCAGCGTGTGACATTGCTCGCACTCGTAGAACCACTGACAGGCGTCCTTGGGCATCGTTTCGGCCCTGACATACCCACACTCAGGGCATGTCACGACCGATTCCAGAATCACGGAAGTCATTTCCTACTCCCCGCCAGCGTTGACGGATAGCCCGCCTTTATGGTCGCGCGCGTCAGGGCTTCGGCCGTGGTCTTGACATCATCGAACGTAACCACGGTTTGCTTTTTGTCATAGTTGACCACCACCCCACTGACACCATTGACCTTCATCAACGCTTTCTTCACGGTGATCGGGCACACCGGACAGGTCATGCCTGGTACCGACAAGGTAACTGTTTTCGTCATAGCCGATGTATTGAACGCGAGGCCGGAGAAGGCAATAAAAACGAGGGCGGCAAGAGAGCGTTTCATGGCGAGTTCCTCAATAGAACAAAGGAGCAACGTATGGATAGCCAAGGGCAATGAGCGCCAGCACGGTCACTACGCCGAACAGCAGCTTGTAGAATCGTGCGGCTCGCAGGCTCGCACATGCTTTTCCTGAAGCACAGACGGCGGTCCCCCAGATTTGCCACGAGGCGAAGAGCAGGGACGTCACGGCCACACCGATGAAGATCGGGCGATAGGGTTCGAGCGCAGTCAGGTTGCCGATCCATGCTCCCGAAAAGCCAAGCATGACCAGCAGCAGCGGTCCCAGACAGCAGGTGGAGGCGAGGATCGCGGCGAGCCCGCCGGTCAGCAGTGCGCTGTGTCCCGTCGCACGGTTACTCAGGTTGGTGCGATCCAATGCCATGGAGTAAAGTTACTTCCGTACACAAGTACGGGGTCAAGCGGAATGAAGAGCGCACCGGACAGCCTTACCGTTGGCGCGTTGGCGGATGCAGCAGGAGTCAACGTCGAAACCGTTCGCTTCTATCAGCGCAAGGGTCTGATGCCAAAGCCTCAGCGACCTGCGGGCGGTATCCGTCGCTACGGTCAGGCGGATCTTGCGCGCCTGGGGTTCATCAAGGCCGGGCAGCGACTGGGGTTCAGTCTGGACGAGGTAAGCGAGTTGCTGAAGCTGGAGGATGGCACCCATTGCGACGAGGCCCGCCGCCTGGCCGAGCGCAAGCTTCGTGATGTGCGCGAGAAGCTGGCTCATCTGCGGCGTATCCAGTTTGCGCTCAGCCAACTGGTAGGCCGATGCGGCTCCGCGCGTGGTGCAATGAAATGCCCGCTGATTGCATCTTTGCGGCACGGTTGAACCATACGTCTGCCCGCGGCCGTTCGATACTCGAATTGACGAGCCGGAGGGCCTCTTCCGCGATGGACCGGACCGTGATGAAGATCACGGACATTGCCTCAACTCTGATTTTCATTGTTTTAGTCGGCTCGTTGTTCAACGCACATGCAGTTTCGGCTGCGACAGAAGCCTTTCGGCTTCGTACAGCGGCGGATATTCCGCTCCATGGTCGCGCCACCCGCTTCGACTACCAAGGCTATGATGAGGCAAAACGCCTTTTATTTATTGCGCATTTGGGTGACAGTTCGATCACTGTGGTCAACACACGCACTCGTAAGGTCGTGGCCGACATATCCGGTGTAAGCAAGGTCCATGGCGTGCTTGTGATTCCGTCGCTGGGCCGGGTCTATGCATCCGCCACCGGGCGCAATGACGTCGCGGTGATCGATGAAACGAGCTTCAACGTGATTGCTGCGATCCCCGGCGGAGACTACCCCGACGGCATGGCCTACGTTCCGTCGGCGCGCAAACTCTATGTATCCGACGAAGCGGGCGGCACGGAAACCGTAATCGACGTTCAAGGCAACCGGCGCATCGCCACCATTCCGTTGAGCGGCGAGGCTGGCAACACGCAGTACGATCTGGTCTCCGGGCACATTTTCGTGAATGTGCAAACACGAGACGATCTGGTGGAAATCGACCCTGCCACGGACCGGATTGTTACCCGCCATCGGTTGCCGGGGGCCGATCATAATCACGGCCTGCTTATCGAACCGGACGGCAGGCTGGCTTTCATCGCCTGTGAAGGCAATGCAAGGCTGCTGGTTTTCGATATGCAGAGCAAGCGTGTTCTGGCAACGAAGCCGGTGGGCAACGCGCCTGATGTGCTGGCCTTTGATCCTGGTCTGTCGCTGCTCTACGTTGCCAGCGAGAGTGGTGTGGTGACCGTTTTCCGGGTTACTGGAAATTCGATTCGGAAGATGTGGAAGGCCCGCGTCGCCGCGAAGGCGCACACGATTGCCGTGGATCCGGGCACGCACCAAGTCTATTTGCCGCTGGAGAACGTCAATGAGAAACCAGTGCTGCGGGTGATGCAGCCTGCGTTCTGAACGCCGGTAGATGTAAAGTCCGTGTCTCGCCTGATTCCCTTTGAAGAATTCAGCGTTTCTTCGAAATAATGAATTGCCTGCAAAGCCCACGAACATGACTCGTGCCGTGCGTAATTGTGATTGCTGCGCGGAGTCCGGTGAACGGGTGATGGGGTCGCTGTGAACGTGAACTCTCCCCACGTCGTTCGTCTGCTGGCCGCGAGAGGGCTGCGCGCCTTCGGAGACGGCTACATCAGTCTGCTGCTTCCGCTGTATCTGCTCAAACTCGGATTCAGCCCGCTCCAGGTCGGCATCATTGCCACTGCCACACTGTCCGGCTCAGGTCTGCTGACACTTGGGGTGGGGCTTTACGCGTATCGTTATCACTATCGTGCATTGCTGGTCGGGGCCGCGATACTGATGGCCTGCACGGGGCTTGGGTTTGCGTTTCTGAACGACTTCTGGCCCTTGCTTGCGATTGCGCTGGTCGGAACACTGAATCCGTCCAGCGGTGACGTCAGTGTTTTCCTGCCGCTGGAGCACGCCACACTTTCCCGCGTCGTGGATGACAGGAAGCGCACGGCGACGTTCGCGAATTACAGCCTGGTGGGTTCCCTGGTCGCTGCGCTGGGGGCTCTTGCCGCAGCATTGCCCACGATACTGGTGCCGGTCACGGGTTTGTCGACGATAGCGATGATTCGGTGGATGTTCATACTGTACGCGTTGCTTGCGTGCATGGCGGCTTTTGTCTACCGCGGCCTGCCGGCAACGCTGGGTGCGGATGCGCAACAACCGAGGGCGCCGCTGGAGAAATCGAAGAAGATGGTTTACATGCTCGCCGCCCTTTTCAGTCTTGACGCGTTCGGCGGCGGCTTGATCGTGCAATCGATGCTGGCGCTGTGGCTGTATCAGCGCTTTGGCATATCGTCGGCTGCGGCAGGCGGCATTTTTTTCTGGACCGGGTTGCTCGCCGCGTTTTCTTATCTCGTCGCGGTGCGTATTGCCAATCGAATTGGATTGGTGAACACGATGGTGTTCACGCATCTGCCTTCAAATTTTTGCCTGATATTGATCCCGTTCATGCCCAACGTGATTGGGGCGGTCGCACTGCTGTTCGTCCGAAGCGCGCTGTCACAGATGGATGTGCCGACTCGAAGCTCTTACGTGATGGCGATCGTGTCGCCGGCCGAGCGCCCCGCCGCGGCGAGCATTACCTCCGTTCCGCGCAGCCTGGCTGCGGCCGCCAGTCCATTCCTGTCCGGGTACCTCCTTGGCGTCTCCACGTTCGGATGGCCGCTGGTGGCGGCCGGCGTTGTGAAAGGTGTCTACGATCTGCTGTTGCTCGCCATGTTCAGGAAGGTACGCCCGCCGGAAGAAGATTCGCCGGTTACGCCAGCACCCTCCGCGAGGATCACCTCAAAGAGTGGCTAGCCGGACCGCATTGCTCAGGGATCGCGTGGCACCGCGGGTTCGAACTGCGCGAACCACTGGCCGGCGTGTGATTCAGAAGCCGGATCGTGGTAGAGCGAGCGCAGATGCAGGCGGCCCGCCTGCCGCAGTTGTGGTCCCAGCGTGAGCGTGTGAAACGCTTCTCCGCCGATGACGTGATGCACGATCGTGACATAGAGCCGTGACAGCACCCGATCGTGCAGCATGGTCTGCAGCATGCGGGGGCCGGTAAGGAGGTAAAGGCTTTTGTATCCGAGCCTTCCCACGGCACGCACCAGAGGGCCTCCCTCGACCATCCTGTCGTGCCCGGCCCGGATGATCTCATAACCCTTTCGCTCGAAATGCCGTACTCGAACCGGGTCCGCTTCGTTTCCGGTGGCGATGTACACCTTCTGGCGATGCCTCTCAACCGATTCCGGCACAACAAAGTCGAGGCTCGCGCTGGCGATCACGACTGCGGGCTGCTCGCTCAAGCCTTGTGTGCGGCGCCACGCTGCGAGGTCGCGCGTTTCTTTCGTGGTGCCTACCTGGAGAATGTCGTCGAGGCGCCCCGCAGCGATGGCCCGCAGATATCCTCCGTGCGTGATCAGGCAATCAGCCTGTGCTTCCAGTTCGAGAAAGAGCCGGAAATCGTCGGGGTTGCCGAGTTCGTCGGGCAGGTAGCCGGTAGCGCCGGCGGTGTCCATCAATGCAATGCGCCCGTCGAGACTGGAAATGAAATTTCCATAGACGAAAGGCGTTTCGCTGCTGCCCAGTTGGTGCAGTCGGCTCTCGAGGTACATCCCTTCCAGCGGCAGCCCTTCGGTTTGCGAGGGGTAAAGCTGAAAAATCTGCCTGGTCATGTCACAGCCCCCGCTGATCGCACTCGCCAGCCATGCTGGTGGCGGGTGGCCTGGTGTCCGGCATGCCGAGTCCCGATTGTCGCTGCGCCGCGTCCCTCGGCGCGGCGCAGCGGGCGATCGTAATGCGCAGTGGATGTCGAATCGCATCCGCCGCGCAGTTGCGGTGGATTGATTTGGCAGCAGCCGAAGTTGCTATAATGATTGCGCCGTGAAGTTCGTCATTCATCTGGTGATGCTGGTCCTGATCGCATGGCCGCCGGTTGCCGGTTTTGCCGCGACGGCGATGCCATGTCATGCGCAGTCGTCCCGGACGGCGGCAATGGCCGACGGGGTACGAGCCGTCCCATGTGACCAGGTCGGCGATCACTCCGATTGCAGTGGCCGGACGGCGCCGATGTCGCCTGCTTGCCACGGCGGAGCATGCAGCCTTTCCTGTACCGGAGCAGCGATCCCGGCCCCGGCATCGTTGCCGCCCCTGTTGGAGTTTTCTGCCGTATACCACTCGTTGGTTGATCATCGCATGTCGCTGTTCATTCCGGAACAGTTGCAACGGCCTCCGCTCGTCGCGTAATCCTCTTTCATGGACGCCATTTGGCGGTCTGATCGTGCGCAGCCCGCTGCGGGCGCTACTTTACCAAATTTCACCGAACATCTGGCGCAAACAAGGGCGTGTGCTGTCCTATTGTTCGAGGTATGACAGGCGGCGTCATCTTCCTGTGGCGTTGTCCAGAGGTCGCTGGATCGAGCCTGGTAATCTGATTCAAGGAGATTGATATGAACGCGAAAAAACTGTACCCGGTATTGCTTGCTGCGGTTCTTGTCGGAACAAGCGGATGGAGCCTTGCGGCGGAAGGTGAGGCATCCACGCATCATCATCCGCAGAGTGAGCAAGGCACGAAAGCCATGCCGGGAATGAACGCCCAAATGATGGGCAATATGGGTAACGGCATGATGGGTAACGGCATGATGGGTAACGGGATGATGGGCCGCGGCATGATGGGTGGAATGATGGGGATGATGGGCGGCGGGTGTCCAATGATGGGCCGCTTCCCTACCGGGGACGAAGCGCTCGCGATGCGGATGCACGGCGAGATGATGGAGGCGATGGGTAAAATCCTCGTCAAATACGCCGACAAGATAAAGCCGCAGCAGTCGAAATAAAGTCCGCAGTGTGGCCGCATGCCGCGGCGATCGGTATTTTCGCCGTGGCGTGCGGTTATTTTTAGCGTGATATCAATAATGGGGACGTATATGAAACGTTTTCAATTGCCCGATCCGAAGCGTCGCAGACTTCTGCGTTCTGCGCTCGCGAGTACAGTGCTGGCCGCGGGCGCGGTAGGACTTGGAATAACCGTGCGCGCAAACGCGCAAAGTGTGCAGGCTTCGGAATGGAAGGTTGGCATGCTGCGTTCCGACGGGTTGCGCATCATTCCGGGCGGCCGCTCGGATGCCTCCCGTGTATTGAATCCGAACCGGTTCAGCCGACCCGAAGTCCGGCATGCCTACTGGGTGGCGACGCAGATTCCGGCAACGCTCAATCAGCTTTATTGCTGGTGTGGCTGCGAGAATCGTGGTGCCCATCGTTCCAACCTGCAATGCTTTGAAGACGAAATGGCGGTGAATTGTGAGGTCTGTCGCGGCACGGCCGAGATCGCCTACACCCTGGTTCAAAAGGGTGTAACCGACGCTGCCAGGATACAATCTGCGGTGGACGCCAAGTGGGCGCCCAAGGCATAAAGGACCAATGAGTGAACATTGTTGCGGCCAGGCTGCTTTATATCGGGCAGACGGATGATGGTGTACTGGACGCGCTCGCATTATTTACGGGTGGTCGGCATGGGAGCCCCATTGACCGCAGTCGGCGCATCCGTTGATACGCTGCTGCATCAAGACGTTCCTTGTCTTGACGGTCCGGATACGTGGACGTAACATGCCGCTCCATGCGTAGCTACGGCCTACGTTTGGCCATCCTGCTGGCTGTTGCATTCTTGCTGCCGCTACAAGGCGCAGCGATGGCCGCCGGCGTGGCGTGTCCGCACGAAGCATCATCGATGGTGCCCACGGATGGTGTGACGCATGCTTCGGTTTCGCACACGAAACACGGCGCGCATCATACCGGGACGCAAAGCCAGGAGTGTGCACTGTGCAACCTTTGCGCGGTCTGCACTGCGGCCTATGTGCCGAATACACCGACAGTGGCGCGAGACACGGATTACCATCCTGTCATGCTGCCGGACTTCGAAGTTTCCTTCGTTTCTTTCATTTCTGCTTCTTTCTACCGGCCTCCGGTAGCTTTCCTCGCCTGATTTTGCCGGGACCCTTGCGGTTCCGGAGAGCCGGGTTTCGGCCGGCTGAATGCGTTTCCCGGTGCAGGCCGAATTCCGGATATCAACCGGTAACCGCAATGCGCGCGCCGGTTCTTGAGACGAGGATTGAACAATGAAATGCAAGCACATTGCCGTTGGCGCGACGCTGGCGTGCGCGATGGCCACGCAGGCCGCTTTATCGGCGGCGGAAAGCCCGGCCGATCCCAACGCGCCGGTTGCACCGGCCGCTTCCTATTCGGATGTGTTTTCCGATTATCGGAATTTCGTTGCCGATTCCGGCGCGATGGCCAATTCCCGAAGCAATGCGACTTCCGGAGATCATCGAATGCAAGGCATGCACAACATGCCAGGCATGGGCGATATGAAGAGCATGGAAGGTAAGCCGGCCAGCTCGAACAAATCGAAACGGGGCGACATGAAAAACATGCCGGGGATGGAGAATATGCCGGACGTGGGCCACGGTCAGATGCAGCACATGCAGCATTAAGTGGGGAAAATCATGGCCAACAACCGAAAGCCGCGTGTCCGGTCTTCGATCAGAGCTGCCAGCACAATCATTCTGGCCGCGACAGCGCTCGGCGGCTGCACCACCGTAGTGCCGAAAGATGCCGGTTTTTCGGACGTGCGGCAAGCGGTGGCTTCACGCCTGCCGCAGAAAGTGCAGTGGAACCGCAACACGGCTGACGATCAGGCGGCGCAGGCGGCGGTCGGGAGGCTGCTCGCGCAGCCGCTGAGCGTAGACAGCGCAGTGCAGATCGCGCTGCTGCGAAACGCCGTGCTGCAGGCGAAGTATGAAGAGCTGGGCGTCTCGCAGGCCGATCTGGTGCAGTCGGGTCTGCTCGCGAATCCGGTGTTCAGTGCCCAGGTGCGCACGGGTGGCGGTGGCACCGGGCGTGAGTTCGGCGTGGTACAGGATTTTTTCGGCGTTCTCACGCGCACGCCGCGCATGAAGGTCGAGCAGGGCAACTTCGATCAGACTAAACTGCAGACTGCCCATGCCGTGCTCAAGCTTGCCGCCGAGGTGAAATCCGCCTACTACACCGCCGTGTCCGATGCGCAATTGGTGGAGATGAATCGGACCGCGGCCAAGGCCGCGGAGGCGACGGCGGAAATCGCGGTGCGGCAGTTCCAGGCGGGCAACATCAGCCGGCTGGACCAGACGCGCGAGCAGGCGTTCTACGCGCAGGCCGCCCTCGATGTGGTGCGGGCCCGGGAGCAATTGGAGCGCGATCGCGAAGCGCTTACTCGCATCATGGGGTTGTGGGGCAAGGACATACAGTACTCACTGCCCATGCGGCTACCGGACGTGCCGGCGGCGTTGCCCGATCCGGGGAGTCTTGAAGACTATGCCATCGATAATCGCCTTGATCTCGCTGCGATGGGCAAGTCGGTCGAGACATTGCGTTACGCACTCGGCTACACGCGCGACTACCGTTACGTGGGCGACGTGGCGGTGGGTGTGAGCCGTGAGCGCGATGCCGAAGGCGCGACAGTCACCGGTCCTGACTTGTCGATCGGGTTACCGATCTTCGACCAGGGACAGGCGCGCATCGCGCGGCTGGAAGCGCTGCTGCGCCAACAGGAGAAGGAGCGCGACGCATTGGCTGTAGACATCCGCTCCCAGGTACGTGAAGCGCGAGCAAAACTTCTGATCGACGAGCAGACCGTGCGGCACTACCGTCACGCGATCCTGCCGCTCAACCAGAAACTGGTGAAACTTTCCTACCGCTATTACAACGGCATGCTGGTCGGAGTCTACGAGCTGCTGCGCACTAAGCAGGCCGAAATCGACGCGGGACGCGGCTACATCGGTGCACTGCGCGATTATTGGCTGGCACATGCGTCGCTGGAGCAGGCAATCGGCGGCCCGCTTCCGGTAAAGGCAGAAGTGCCGCCGGCGGCGACACAACCCGAAGCTTCGCCACGGCCCCAGCCGCAGCCGCGGTCGGCAGGAGCATCCGAACATCGGCATGGAGGGCACTGACATGGTGACCAGACGCGAAATGTTGTTGTCGAGCCTGGCTGCGCTGGCGGGTTCGACCGGTTTATTGAGGGCGCAGCATGTGTCCGCGAAAGAGGCGGCACCGTATGCGAAAGCTGCCGCGACGCGGCCACCTGCGGCCGGAAACGGTGAGTACCTTTCGGTGGTGACACCAAATGGCCGTACGCTGTCATGGAAAATGGTGAATGGCGTAAAACAGTTTCACCTGATTGCCGAGCCGGTGAAGCGCGAATTCGCGCCGGGCATGATGGTCAATTGCTGGGGCTACAACGGCCAGACGCCGGGGCCGACGATCGAGGTGGTGGAGGGCGACCGGGTACGTATCCTGGTGACGAATAAGCTGCCGGAACACACCACAGTGCACTGGCATGGCATCTTCGTTCCCAACGGCATGGACGGCGTGGGCGGACTGACCCAGCCGCACATCCCGCCGGGCAAGACTTTCGTCTACGAGTTCACCATGAAGCAGCACGGAAGCTTCATGTATCACCCGCATTCGGATGAAATGGTGCAGATGGCGATGGGTATGATGGGCTTTTTCATCGCGCATCCCAGGGAGCCGCTGGGGCCGAAGATCGACCGCGACTACTGCATCATGCTGCATGAGTGGGCGATCCATCCCGGCACCGCGCGCCCCGATCCCAGCGTGATGACCGACTTCAACATCTTTACCTTGAATAGTCGGGTGTTTCCCGGCACCGCGCCGCTGCCGGTGCGGCTGGGCGAGCGGGTACGCATCCGTATCGGCAACCTGAGCATGGACAGCCACCCGATGCATCTGCACGGGCACTCGTTCAGGATCACCGGCAACGACGGTGGCTGGTTCCCCGAGTCCGCGCAATGGCCGGCGACAACCTGGAACGTGCCGGTGGGGAGTGTGCAGGTCATCGAGTTCATCGCCGACAATCCAGGGGATTGGGCGTTTCATTGCCATCGCTCTCACCATACGATGAATTCGATGGGCCACGGCATCCCGAATATGATCGGGGTGGACATGAAGGACACGGAAAAGAAAATCCAGTCATTGCTGCCCGACTACATGCTGATGGGACAGAACGGCATGGCTGACATGGCGGAAATGGCGCAGATGGGCATGCCACTTCCCGAGAACACGCTGCCGATGATGACCGGCAAGGGGCCGTTTGGCTCGATCGAGATGGGCGGAATGTTTACGATGGTGAAGGTTCGCGAAAATCTTGCGCCTGGCGATTATCGTGATCCCGGATGGTACAAGCATCCGAAGGGGACCGTGGCATATCTGTCGGCGCTTGGCGCGGCGGGGGCGAAGGCTGCTCATGATTCCGGACACGACATGGGCGGCATCGGGCATCAACATGGATCGCAGTTCAGTTTTGGAAGTCCTGCAGTTCCAGGCGCGCATGATCGGGTGGTGAGGATAAAAGCACAGGATGCCATGCGTTTCAGTCCGGCTGCGATCACGGTCAAACCCGGGGAAGTCGTCCGGTTCGAAGTGACCAATACCGGCAGGATCAGGCATGAATTCGTGATCGGCGACGCCACGGAGCAGAAAGAACACGAAGCCGAGATGCAGGCAATGATGAAGAAAATGCCCGGCATGGCGATGCACGATGATGCGAACGGCATCAGCATCGCGCCGGGCGCAACGAAATCCATCACCTGGCGATTTCCGGACAAGCCGATGAAAATCGGATATGGTTGCCACGAACCGGGTCACTTCGGTGCGGGCATGGTCGGAATCGTCAACGTCGGCGGACAGTAGCCGGATCTACCTTCATTATGCGGAGATGATAATGAAATGCCGGGCAAAAACCGGATTGAGCGCAACGCTCATCGTTCTCGTCTGGGCGCCCGCTTTTGCCGCCGATGATGAAAGGCTCGTGCGAATTTTGGAGAGGGCGGACGTTGCAGATAATTTTGCATTTTACTGTGCGCAGTATGATCCTTCGATCATCGACAGAACAAGAAGCACCGTCGGCGACATGCGAGGATTGATGCTACATATCCGAAGCGAAGTTATTCCGGGCCTGCCTGAATCCGAAGCGCGGCGGATTGCGGTTCGATCTGCGAACGCTGCGCGTAAGGGAGCGTTGCTTGCTATCAGGAAGCATTACAGTCCGGGTCCGCGCGAAGAACGCGCCCGGCTTCATGAATGGTGCGAAAAATCGGTGGTGCCGTCGCTGAAGGAATTCGTCGTGCGGCATGATGAGCATCATGCTGTCCTCGATCAGGCGATTCGGAAAGCGAAGCAGGGCCGGTAGATGTCGAGCGTCGCATGGGCCTTGGTTGTAGTGGCGTTCGGATTCGCCTGGAGCATGGGTGCGCACTACACCGGTGCCTGCATGGGCATGCCTTATGCGGCAAAGACAATCCGCCTGTGGCCGGCGCTTGTGCTGATGGCGATTCTGACCTTGCTTGGGGCCACTTTTCTGAGTCATGGCGTGCTCGCCACCGTGGGGCACGGCATCATTCGCGCGCAGCGCATCAGTCTCGGTGCGGCGCTTGCCGTTGTCGGCGCGGCGTTTGTGCTCACCACGATCTTCAACGCATTGCGCATTCCGACGTCCACCATTCAAATTCTGGTGTTTTCGATCGCGGGCGTAGGGCTGGCGCTGGGCCTGCCAGTTCGCTGGGACACCATTGCGCGGCTGGCCGTGCTGTGGGCGATAGCGCCGCTGGCCGCACTGGCGTTGGGGTTCGCATTTACCCGGCTTCTGGACCATTTGCCATGGTTTCAGGCGCGCGGCGGGCATGTCGCGTTCGTTACCGGCGCGCTGGTCGCGGTCGGAGCACTGGCTTCACTTACGATGGGCGCCAACGATGTCTCCAACGCCACGGCTGTTTTTCTGACCACGAACCTGTTTGGCGTTTTCGTTGCCGGGCTGGTCGGTGGATTAGGTCTGGCGCTCGGCGTCATCACGTGGGGCAAGCCTTTACTGGAACGAGTCGCTTTCGACGTGGTAAAGATGGATCTCACGATGGCTACCGCGGCGCAGGGCGTGCAGGCGCTGGTGGTGCTGGCGGCGGTAGGTTTCGGCTATTTCACATCGATGAACCAGGCGCTCATCGGTGCCATGGCCGGCGCCGGCCTCGCGCGCGGGCGTGATACGGTGCAGTGGCCGGTCGTCATGGGCATCTTGAAAGGCTGGCTGGTAGGGCCGGCCGCGGGGTTCGCTCTTGGCTATGCGGCAGCACTTGCCATGCGGCTCGCAGGTAAATGAACCGGGTTGCGCGCGCATGGTGAATCTGCATGCCTGACGCGACGCTGGGGCGGCTATATACCCTATATAGGTATTTGACGTATACTGGCATGGGGTATACGATCACTCGCGTATATTGCGTGGAGCGCCATCGTGGAACCAAAACGCCGAATGAAACATTCCGCCACCGCGCAAAAAGCGTGCGCGCGTTGCCATGACCTGCCGGCAGCCGGCAATTCGAAATCGTCCGTCCCGGCTGGTAAAGCCGCCTATACCTGTCCGATGCATCCGGAGATCGTGCAGGACAAACCGGGCGACTGTCCGAAGTGCGGGATGGCGCTGGAGCCGATGCTGCCGACCGCACCGGCAATCGAGTACACCTGTCCGATGCATCCGCAGATCGTGCGGTCCGGGCCCGGGTCCTGTCCGATCTGCGGCATGGCATTGGAGCCGCGCACGCCGTCTCTCGAACAGCAGGAGGATCCGGAACTGACGTCGATGACGCGGCGTTTCCGGATTGGCGTGGCGCTGACCATTCCGCTGCTGGTGCTGGTGCTGGCGATGGGCGACATGATTCCGGGTGTGCGCTTTCGCGACTGGCTCGGAGCGGCGCCGTTCGACTGGCTGCAATTCGTGCTTGCGACCCCGGTCGTGCTATGGGGCGGCGCGCCGTTCTTCGTGCGCGCGTGGCGCTCGTACCGCACACTCGCGCTCAATATGTGGAGTCTGATCGGGCTCGGTGTCGCCGCAGCCTATCTGTTCAGCCTGTTCGTGCTGCTGTTTCCAGGTATGTTGCCGCAATCGTTCAAGACGCACGGCATGCTGCCGATCTACTTCGAGGCCGCGGCGGCGATCATCACGCTGGTGCTGTTGGGCCAGATGCTGGAATTGCGCGCGCGCTCGCGCACGTCGGGCGCGATCAAGGCGCTGCTCGGGCTGGCGCCGACCACCGCGCGGCGCATTGCTGAAAATGGCAACGAGGAAGATGTCGCACTCGACAATGTGCATGCCGGAGACCGGCTGCGTGTCCGGCCCGGAGAGAAAGTGCCGGTCGATGGTTCGGTGCTGGAAGGCGCTTCGGTGATCGACGAATCGATGGTGACCGGGGAGCCGCTGCCGGTCACGAAATCGGACGGCGATGCGGTGACCGCGGGCACCGTCAATCAGACCGGCGCATTCATCATGAAAGCCGAGAAAGTCGGCGCCGATACGCTGCTCGCGCGCATCACCGATCTGGTGGTGCACGCCAGCCGCTCGCGGGCGCCGATTCAGCGGCTCGCCGATACCGTGTCGTCGTGGTTCGTGCCGGGCGTGGTGCTGGCTGCGATCGTGACACTGATCGTATGGGTATCGATCGGACCCGAGCCGGTGCTGGTGCACGGACTGGTCGCGGCGGTGTCAGTGCTGATCATTGCCTGCCCGTGCGCGCTGGGCCTGGCGACGCCGATTGCGGTAATGGTCGGGGTCGGGCGCGGCGCGCGCGAGGGTGTGCTGATCAAGGACGCCGAGGCGCTGGAAGTAATGGAGCGGGTCGATACGCTGGTGGTGGACAAGACCGGCACGCTGACTGAGGGCAGGCCGCGGCTGCGTACGGTCCGAACCGTTGACGGATTTGACGAGCACGAGTTGCTGCGGCTTGTCGCCAGCATCGAGAATGCGAGCGAGCATCCATTGGCCGCAGCGATCGTTGCCGGCGCCGCGGAACGCGATATCAGACCCGATGCGGCTGCCGATTTCGAATCGATCACCGGCAAGGGTGTGCGCGGCACGGTTGCGGATCGCATCGTGCTGGTGGGAAATCGCCGGATGATGCAGGATAACGGGATCGCGACCGACGACCTGGCGCAGACGGCGGATGCTCTGCGCCGCCAAGGCGAGACGGCGATGCTGGTAGCGGTGGACGGTAAAGCTGCGGGGCTGGTGAGCGTCGCTGATCCGATCAAGGCGTCAACACCGGAAGCGGTGCATATCCTCAAGCAAGCGGGGTTGCGCATCGTGATGCTGACGGGCGACAACCGTGCGACCGCGGAAGCAATCGGGCACGAGCTCGGCATTGATGAAATTCACGCCGAGGTGCTGCCGCAGGACAAGTATGAAATCGTGAAGCGCCTGCAGGCTGAAGGCAGGATCGTTGCGATGGCCGGTGACGGCATCAATGACGCGCCAGCACTGGCGCAGGCGCAGGTCGGCATCGCGATGGGCAGCGGCACCGACGTGGCGATGGAGAGTGCGCGCGTGGTGCTGGTGAAGGGCGATTTACGCAGCATCGCGAAAGCACGGCGACTATCACATAAAACGATGCGCAACATCCGTCAGAACCTGTTCTTCGCGTTCGTTTACAATGCGCTGGGCATCCCCTTGGCGGCCGGCGTGCTGTTTCCGGCGTTCGGACTGCTGCTGTCGCCGATCATTGCCGGCGCCGCGATGAGTTTCAGCTCGGTGTCGGTGATCGGCAACGCGCTGCGGCTGCGCCGGGTGGAGTTATAGTAATGAGCATTGGTTTCGTGCCGCATTGGCGGCGCATCATCGAGCAAGCATGAACGGAATGAAAATTCGGATTTCAGTGGTGCTGCTGGCGACGCTGTGCTTTGCCGCGGCGGCAAGCGCGGCGGATCATGTGCCGCACGCAGGTGAGACGGCTGCGCCGGGCATCATCCGGGTCGCCGGTCTCGAGCAATGGCTGGGCGGCAACAACAGCACGGACGAATTGCTGCCGCCGGAGCAGGCGTTCAAGCTCGCGATCACGGTAAAGGATGCGAATACGCTGATCGCCCGCTTCACGCCGGCGAAGGATTACTACCTGTACCATGACCGCATCCACTTCAAGGTGCTGAAGCCGGGCGGCGTCACGATCGCCGGCGTCGATCTGCCGAAGGGGGTGATGAAAAATGATCCGGCTTTCGGTCCCATGGAAATCTATCGCCAGCCATTCACGGTGCGCATTGCGCTGAAGCGCGCATCTGCCGCCGCCGCGCAGCTCGCGCTGCACGCGACGTGGCAGGGGTGCAACGAGCCGAAGGGCGTGTGCTACGTCCCGCTCGAAAAAACATTCGATCTCGATTTGCCGGCGGCTGTTGCAACGGCCGCGCCGTCGGCGGACGCGCAACCGCTGGCGTCCGCGGTGTCCGGAACAATCAATGATGTGGCGACGCCGTCCCGGTTCGGCGGACTGTGGGTGATGCTGGTGCTGGCGGCAGTGCTGATTGTCGGATCGATGTATCTGCGTGCGCTCGACCCGTTGCCGGTCGTGGCGTCCGGCGTGCGTCGCCTGGGCAAGGGCGTCGGCGTGATCGTGCTGGCCGCCGGAGTCGCGCTGCTGGTTGGCGTGCTTGCGGGCAGCCGCGATCCGCTGCAGCCGCTCGCGATTCTGCGCGGAGGTGGCGCTGCGGCTGAACCGGTGCGGCTGCCGTTCCAGCGGATTAAAAGCGTATCCGATCTCGATGCACAGCTTGCCGCCGCGCATGGTCGCTATGCGATGCTCGACTTCTACGCGGACTGGTGCGTTTCATGCAAGGAGATGGAGCGCTTTACGTTCAGCGATCCGCGCGTGCAGGCGAGGCTCGCGAATGCAATGTTGCTGCAGGCCGACGTTACCGCCAACAACGCCGACGACAAGGCACTGCTCGCGCGCTTCCGGCTGTTTGGTCCGCCGGGCATTATTTTCTTCGACCGGAATGGCAAGGAGGTGAAGCCGCGCGTGATCGGGTTCCAGTCGGCGGATCAGTTCCTCGCGTCGCTGGATAAGGCCATGCCGCAGTGAGTGACACGGGGGTAAAAGCTATACCGCCAAGGCGCCAAGAACGCCAAGGGAAAGCAGATCAAAAGCAACTGCAACCGAAGGCGCAAAGAAAATCCGCAAAGAATTTCTGATTTGGTTTTCCTTTGCGTCTTTGCGGTTATCGCTCTTCTCTGTGTTTCCTCTGCGTCTCTGCGGTTATCGCTTTTGATTTTGCTTTTCATGGTGTCTTCGCAGTAAATTAAGCACATAATCATCGGGAATTCATCGTGGCGACCGTCATTAAAGAGGAAGACCTGGTGCAAAGCGTCAGCGACGCTTTGCAATACATCGCCTGCTACCATCCGCCCGACTTCGTTCGTGCGCTGGCGGCTGCGTACGAATCTGAAAAATCGCCCGCCGCGCGCGATGCGATCGCGCAGATCCTGGTCAACTCGCGGCTGTGCGCTGAAGGCGGCCGTCCGATGTGCCAGGACACTGGTGTGGTAAATGTCTTTCTGGAAATCGGCATGAACGTGCGCTGGGATGCGGCGCATGATCCGGAGGCGATGGTCAATGAAGGCGTGCGGCGCGCGTGGACCGATGCGCACAATCCGTTGCGGGCGTCGATCGTGGATGACCCTGCCGGCGCTCGGCGCAATACCGGCGACAACGCGCCGGCGGTGATTCACACTCGCATCGTTGCCGGCGATAAGCTTTCGGTCACGGTAGCCGCGAAGGGCGGCGGCTCCGAAAACAAGGCGCAGTTCGCGGTGCTCAATCCCGCCGACAGCGTTGCCGACTGGGTGGTGGAGACGGTGCCGAAACTCGGCGCCGGCTGGTGTCCGCCCGGCATGCTCGGCGTCGGCATCGGCGGCAGCGCCGAGAAGGCGATGCTGCTGGCGAAGGAAGCACTGATGGAGCCGATCGACCTGCCGCAGCTTGCTGCGCGCGGTCCGCGTACGCGAATCGAAGAGCTTCGGCTCGAAATTTACAACCGTGTCAATGCGCTCGGTATCGGCGCCCAGGGACTGGGCGGCCTGACCACGGTGCTCGACGTGAAAGTCCGCGACTATCCGACGCATGCCGCGTCATTGCCGGTGGCGCTGATTCCGAACTGCGCCGCGACGCGCCATCTGCATTTCACGCTCGACGGCAGCGGTCCGGCACGATTTGCTCCGCCGCGTATCGCGGATTGGCCCGACATCGCGTGGACACCCGGCGCGGATGCACTGCGCGTCGATCTATCACAAGTGACGCCGGCAATGGTGCGGCAATGGCAGCCCAGCCAGCGGCTGCTGCTGTCCGGCCGCATCCTGACCGGGCGCGATGCCGCGCACAAGCGCATCCACGACCGGCTGGCGCGCGGCGAGGGCTTGCCGCCGGAAGTGGATTTCCGCAATCGCTTCATTTACTACGTCGGGCCGGTGGACCCGGTCGCCGGCGAGGCGGTGGGGCCCGCGGGTCCGACCACGTCGACGCGCATGGACAGCTTTACCGAAATGATGCTGGGTGAAACAGGATTGCTCGGCATGATCGGCAAGGCGGAACGCGGTCCCGAGGCGATCGACGCCATCCGGCGCCATGGCGCGGTTTATCTGATTGCGGTCGGCGGCGCCGCGTACCTGGTGTCGCGTGCAATCCGCGATGCGCGCATCGTCGCGTTCGACGATCTGGGCATGGAGGCGATCCGCGAGTTCACGGTCGAAGACATGCCGGTGACGGTGGCCGTGAGCGCGGACGGACAGTCTGTCCACACCAGCGGACCGGCCGCATGGCGCGGCCGGTTCAAGGGTATTGCGATTGCGGCTGGCGGCTGAGCTTTACCGCCGCAGCACGCACTTGTCGTACAGACCCTGCAGCGCGCCGCCCGGATCGTATTTTTCCTTCAACGCGTCGTACGCCGGCTTGTTGTAGTTTTCCCAGAATTCGTCCGGCTCGTAGTAGGAATCGGAATAGAGCGACTTGATGCCGCCGAGTTCGGCGACCTTGCGTTCGATCTTGCGATTGTGGAAGCCGGTCGGGAAGGGTTCGCGTTTTGTCACTACATCCCAGAAGCCGAAGTTGACGTAGAGCTTGTCGGCGTCCATCGGGTAGAGATCGAAGCGCACATCGTCGCGCCGTGCATGGATCGGGCAGATCCACAACGGCAGGATACCGATTTCACGGCAGAAGAAATCGAAAAATTCGGCGGCGCGATCGATCGGGATATCGACGTCCTGGATGACCGCCTCCGTGTGCAGGCCGCGCAGCCGGTTGAGCCGCGCCATCAGCCCCCACTTGCTGTTCCAGCGCATCACTTTCGTATAGGTGGTGGAATTGAGGTGGTTGCGGCCGACGAGGCGGCGGATCAGCGGGGTCTGCACGTAAAGGTTTTTCGAGCACCAGAACCAGTCGGTGTCCCAGCGCCAGATAAAGTCGCGCGCTGTCAGCCAGTCTTCCCGGCGTTCGCGGATCGAGCGGTAATAAATATGTTCGAACGTATAGTCGCTGACGCGCGGCGCATCATCGCAGAAGCGGCCGATCGTGATGTACATTTCGTCCGGGCCGAACACCGTGCCATCGACAAAGTCGGCATCCGGCGCGCAGTGTTGCGCCAGATCTTCGAAGTAGGCAGTGGCATCGCTGTGGCGGACGTGCTGCAGCGCTACGTACGGCTTGACCGGAATCGCCAGCGCTTTGACTTTCAACGCATAGCCGAGCGTGCCGTAGGAGTTCGGAAAGCCGTAGAACAGCTCGCTATGTTCGTTGTCCGGTGCCGCGGACACAATACGGCCGTCTCCGAGCAGGATTTCGATTTCCTGCACGGTTTCGTGTACCAGACCGTACTTGAACGATGACGCTTCGATGCCGACACCGGCGACCGCACCGCCGAGCGTGATCGATTTCAGCTCCGGCACCACCGCCGGCATGACGTTGTGCTTCAAAGCGGCATCCACCAGGTCGGCGTAGCGCGTCATGCCTTCCGCTTCTATCCAGCCCTGTGCCGCGTCGACCCGCAGCACCTGGTTGAAATGGCGCACGTCGAGATGGCGCTTCAGCGCCGGCTCGCGATCGCGAAACAGGTTGGACGTGTCTTTCGCAAGTGCGAGCGGCGCGCCGCCGTTTCGTCCGGCGAGCTGCGCCGCGAGCTGCTGCTTTTTTTCGTCGTAGGTAACGATAGGGGCCTGCCTCCTCATACGTCTGCCGCCCGACACGGCATGCGGCGGGTGGCCGCGTCGGGTTACGCGCTCTGCGCCCGCCCGACTTGCGTTGGTATCGTCCCGTTCACCCCTGTCGATAGAGATGGGCGCGGCTCATTGGGTAATCATAGCCGGTGTTGCCCTTGCTGAATGCGATCTGGAACAGGTTGGTGCGGCCGTTTTTCGAACGAAACATTTCCGCGCAGGAAAGCAGGTAGGTGCGCCAGTTGCGGCGGAAATGTTCGGTGAACACCTTCGGATTGAGTTCGCGGATTTTTTCCCATTGGCGATCGAAGCGTTCCGCCCAGCAGTCAAGGGTGAGCGCGTAGTGGCGGCGCAGGTTTTCGATGTCGAGAATCTCGAGGCCGGCGCGCTCCATCGCGTTGATCGTCTGCGACAGACTCGGGATCCAGCCGCCCGGGAAAATGTGCTTGCGGATGTAGAACTCGGTCTGATAATGATTGACGTGGCCGATGAAGTGCAGCAGCCCGATGCCGCCGGGCTTGAGCCAGTCGGCGTGTGCCTTCACCACCTCGTCGAGCTGGTCGCGGCCGGCATGCTCCAGTGAACCGATCGAGCACACCTTGTCGAACTGGCCGGACACTTCACGGTAATCGGCTTCGACCACTTTGATCTTGTCCTGCAGCTTGCGGCGCTCGATTTCTTTCTGCATGTTCACGACCTGCTCGGTCGCAGTGTTGATACCGGTGCCGACGGTGCCGTAGCGCTCGTTCGCATAGAACAGGAATCCACCCCAGCCGCAGCCGAGATCGACCACATCATCGCCCGGCTGCAGCCGCAGCTTGCGGCAGACATGCTCGATCTTGTTCTGCTGCGCCTGCTCCAGTGTTTCGGTGCCTTCCTTCCAGTAGGCGCAGGTGTACATCATGTACGGGTTGTCGAGCCAGTAGCGGTAGAACTCGGTGCCGACGTTATAATGGAATTCGGCGTTGGCCTTGGCCTGTGCGACGGTGCGGTTGCTGAAGCGGAATTCGTGCCAGCGATTGCGAATCGCAATCAGTGGATTGGGCCGGTCGTCGAAGCCGGTATCCATGCCGGCGCGAAACAACATCCGCAAATCACCCTCGATGTCGAGCGACTGGTCGAAATAGGATTCGAGCATCCCGATGTGTCCGAACAGCGCGACCCGGGTTTCGGCCTGGCGGTTCTTGAAGATCACTGTGACGTGCGGGTCGCCATCCCGGTTCTGATAGGCGCGTCCGTTGCGGGTCACGACGCGGAAGCAGACATCGGTATTTTTTCCGTACTCGCGAAGCATCCGCTCAACAGTATCGCTCATGGCATTTAATCGAATATCGTTGTCAAATGGGAGAATGGAAAACGGGATGTCGTTGGCGCGGGACACATCCTCGATGAACGGTTTGAAGTGATATCGGTGATGATTTCCGTTCCATTGCGGCAGTTTCTTTTTTACATCGTGACAGCGCTGTTCAGTGAACGAATTCAGCGCAGGGCCGATGAGCCGGGCACGGCCGCTGCGCGAACTATAGCATAAACATATCCGCAACCGCAGAGTGGGCGATTCACGAAAAGGAAGGAAACCATGGCGATCCAGGTCATTCCTGTCATCAAGGCGCTGTCATCCGTCATCACCACCGCCGGCGACATGTTCGCGATGTGGCAGGCGGTCAGAAACCAGACCGCGGGCCAGCCCGCCCAGGGCGGACGCAGCGCTGCCGATGATGCCGATGCAATGGCTGTCACATTGCAGGAATCCTGTGCGCAGAATTCCCGGCTGATTGCCGAAGTCGCGGAACAGGTACGTAAACTGGCGCTCGACCTGCAGGCGCAGGGTGAGCGCATTGACCGTCGGCTGAAAGCCGCGCAGGTATTGGCGCTGACGGCGATCTGTGTCGGCATTGGCGCATTGGGCGCCGCGTTCTACGCGATACATTCCATCACCTGATTTCGCGGACTCGTGTTCCCGCTGCCGGATTCCGGAATAAATATTCTCTTGGCAACGGTTGCAAGCGCGCGTAGAATGCCGCGTTTACCGACCGACCGGTCGGTTTTTATATCGCCTTGCGTCCCCGGAACGTGACCGAAAAAACCAAAAGCAAGAGCCCGCGGCAGGGTTCGCGTGAACAGAAGATACTTTTCGCCGCGCGCCAGCTGTTTTCGACGCGTGGCTATGATGCGGTGTCGATGAACGCGATCGCCGCGCGCGCCGGGGTCAGCAAGGCCAATATCTTCCATCACTTCAGTTCCAAGGAAGCGCTCTATATCGAAGTGCTGCGCGGCGCGTGCTCGAACTTCGGCCCGCTGGTCGAGGCCGGTTTTGCGGGGCGCGGCCGGCTCGGGGCGCGGCTGACCCGCTTTTCGCGTGGGCACATGGAAACCCTGTTCGAGGACGAGCGCCGCACGCGGCTGGTGATGCGTGAAGTGCTGGACAACGGGCAGCGCCGTGGCCATCAGTTGGCCGAGCGCGTATTCGGCCGCAATTTTTCGCAGCTGGTCGAACACGTGCGCGAAAGCCAGCGCTGCGGCGACGTGCGGAAAAATCTCGATCCGGCGATCGTCGCCGGCATGCTGCTGTCGGCGAACGTCACATTCTTTCTGTGGCGTGACGTGATCCGTTATCTGCCGGAAGTCCGCTTCACCGACAATCCGGAGCGCTATGCCAGCCAGTGCTGCGACGTGCTGGTCAACGGGATCGCCGCCTGCAAAAAAGCCGCGGCAGGCACGAAAAACAGTGCGTCCGCACGTCGTTCCGTGGTGCGCGGATGAACTTTCAGATCGGAGCTTCGGTGAACCGCAAACAGAAAACCTTCGGTTTGACGCAAGACACTCCCTTTTCCAGGCGCCGCGCCGCAGCCGGCATCGTGCTGTCCGTGGCCACGGCGGTATTCGGTGGCTGCGCCGTTGGTCCGGATTTCAGGCAGCCGGCGGCGCCGGATGTCACGCAATATACGCACCAGCCGATTGCCGACACCACGCGCGCCACGCCGGGCCACGGTGGCAAGGCCCAGACGTTCACGCAGGTGCAGAAAATCCCGCAGCAGTGGTGGGCGCTGTTCCATTCGTCCGAGCTCAACGGGCTGATCGAGCGCGCGTTCAAGGACAGTCCGACGGTCACTGCGGCGCAGGCGGCGTTGCGCGAATCGGAGGAAAACTTCAAGGCCGGTTCCGGCGCGCTCTATCCGTCGCTGAATGTTGGAGCGTCGGCCGCGCGCGAAAAGGTCAACGGCGCCACATTCGGCGGCGGCGCCGGCGGGCTGGGCGGTGTCTTCAATCTTTATACCGCGTCGGTCAACGTCGCTTACGACTTCGACGTTTTCGGCGGCACGCGGCGCACGCTGGAAGGGCTGCAGGCACAGGTCGATTTCCAGCGCTATGAATTGCAGGCAACCTATCTGACGCTGGCATCGAATGTGGTCACCGCGGCGATCAACGAGGCGGCGCTGCGGGCACAGATTGCGGCAACGCGTGAAATCATTTCCGCCGAGGCGGAACAGGTGAAGCTGGTCAAGCAGCAGGTCGCACTCGGTGCCGCCGCCTATGCCGACGTGCTGAGTGCGCAATCACAACTGGCGCTGACCCGTGCGACATTGCCGCCGCTGGAGCAGCGCGTGTCGCAGACCCGGCACGCACTGGCGACGCTGACCGGCCAGTTTCCGGCCGAATTGAAGATGGCCGATTTCGACATTGGCGCATTGACGCTGCCGCAGAAGCTGCCGCTGACACTGCCTTCCGAACTGGTGCGGCAACGGCCCGACATTCGCGCGTCGGAAAGTGCATTGCACGCGGCCAGTGCGCAGGTCGGCGTGGCGACCGCGGCGCTTTATCCGAACATCAGCATTTCCGGATCGTACGGACAGGCCGCCAACAAGGTGAACGATCTGTTTGGTCCCGGCGGAGCGATCTGGAATCTGGGCGCCAATCTGATGGCGCCGATCTTTCAGGGCGGCACGCTGCGCGCGAAGAAACGCGCGGCGGTCGCCGCTTATGAACAGACGGCGGCGAATTACAAGCAGACGGTACTGACCGCGTTTCAGCAGGTTGCCGACGTGCTGCGCGCGCTCGAGCATGACGCGCAGGCACTGTCGGCGCAATCGCAGGCAATGAAGGCCTCCGGTGAAAGTCTCGCGCTTTCCCGCGAGCAGTACAAGGCCGGCGCCTCGAGCTATCTCGCGATCCTGCTGGCGGAACGCCAGTACCAGCAGGCGCGGATCGGCTATGTCGAGGCACTCGGCACGCGTTACCAGGACACCGCCGCGCTGTTCCAGGCGCTGGGCGGCGGCTGGTGGAGCGCTGCCGGCGGTACGGCGGCTGCGACACCCGTTTCCGCCACCGCGGCTTCAAATTCATCCGTGCATCAATAAATCGGGACATACACAAAAAGAGTCGGTTATGGCAAAACGCATGATCATCATGTTGATCGCGGTGGCGATCGTGTTCGGCGGCATTTTCGGATGGGATCTGTTCAAGTCGCACATGATCGCCAAGTACATGGCGAGCATGCCGATCCCGTCGCAAGCGGTGACCGCCCAAAAGGCAACGGTGGCGACATGGAGCCCGGAACTGCACTCGGTGGCGAGTTTGCGCGCGGTGCAAGGGGTCGATGTCACGACCGAAGTGGCCGGCATCGTCAAGCAGATCGACTTCAAGTCCGGCGACGCGGTCAAGGCGGGAACGGTGCTGGTGCAGCTCGAAGCGGATGCCGACAGGGCGAAGCTGCGCGGCCTGCAGGCACAGGTCAAGCTGGCGCAGATCAATTATGATCGCGACCGCGGCCTGCTGGCGCGCCGCATCGCATCGCAGGCGCAGGTTGACACCGATCGCAGCCAGCTCGACAACGCGCGGGCGCAGGCGGATCAGCAGGCGGCGCTGGTGGCGAAGAAGACCATACGCGCGCCGTTTTCGGGCCGGCTCGGCATTCGCCAGGTCGATGTCGGGCAATACGTTGCCGCGGGCGCCAACATCGTCACGCTGCAGGCACTGGATCCGCTCTACGCCGATTTCTCGCTGCCGCAGCAGGATCTGAGCAAGACCCGTGTCGGCCAGCCGATCACGCTGACCACCAATGCCTATCCGAACGTCAAATTCGGCGGCACGATCACCGCGATCAATCCGAAGATCGATCCTGCCACTCGTAATTTCGCGGTCGAGGCCAAACTCGCCAATGCCGAGCACAAGCTCGCGCCGGGAATGTTCGGCACCGTCGCGGTGGAGCTGCCGCAGCAACAGAATGTCGTCACGCTGCCGCAGACCGCGGTCACCTACAATCCGTATGGGGACACGGTCTACGTGATCGAGGACAAGGGCAAGGATGGCAAAGGCCATCCGCAACTGATCGCACAACAGCGCTTCGTGACGACCGGCGAGACGCGCGGCGACCAGGTCGCCATCGAAAAAGGCGTCAAGGCCGGTGAACAGGTCGTCACCAGCGGCCAGATCAAACTCCGCAACGGCAGCCCGGTGACGATCAACAACAGGGTGCAGCCGACGAACAATCCGGCGCCGATGCCTGCCGACAAATCATAGGTTCATCGTGAAATTTACCGACATCTTCGTCAAGCGGCCGGTACTGGCGACCGTCATCAGTCTGCTGATCCTGGTGCTCGGCCTGCGGTCATTGAACCTGCTGCCGGTGACCCAGTATCCGAAGACCGAGAACGCTGTCATCACGGTCACCACTATCTACACCGGCGCCAGCCCTGATCTCGTCGCCGGCTTCATCACCACGCCGCTGGAAAACGCGATCGCGCAGGCGAACGGCATCGATTACCTGCAGTCGTCGAGCACGCAGGGCCTGTCGACGATCACCGCCAACCTGCGGCTCAACTATGACGCCAACAAGGCGATGACCGAGATCAGCGCCCAGGTCAATTCGGTGCTCAACCAGTTGCCGCCGGATGCGCTGAAGCCGACCATCAAGCTGTCGATCGGCCAGACCACGGACGCGATGTACATGGCGTTCTACAGCGATACGCTGCCGTCGAACAAGGTCACCGATTATCTGCTGCGCGTGGTGCAGCCGAAACTGTCGACGGTCGACGGCGTGCAGCAGGCTGAAATTCTTGGCGGCCGCCAGTTCGCGATGCGCGTCTGGCTGGAGCCGGACAAGATGGCGGCGTACGGCGTGTCGGCGGCGCAGGTGCGCCAGGTGCTGGCGGCGAATGATTTCATCTCGGCGGTCGGACGCACCGAAGGCCAGATGGTGACCGTCGACCTGATCGCGTCGACCGGCGTGCATTCGGTGGACGAGTTCAAGAAACTGATCGTCAAGTCGCAGAACGGGGCCATCGTGCGTCTCGGCGATGTCGCGCACATCACGCTGGGCGCGGAAGACTACAACACGTCGGTGGTATTCGACGGGCTGCATGCGGTGTTCATCGGCATCAAGGTGGCGCCGGCCGCCAATCTGCTGACGGTGATCGACCGCGTGCGCCACGTGTTTCCACAGATCCAGAGTCAGTTGCCGCAGGGGCTGCAGGCGAAAATCGTCTATGACTCGACGGACTACATCAACAGCTCGATCCACGAGGTGCTGCAGACGCTGATCGAGGCGCTGGTGATCGTCACCATCGTCATCTTCCTGTTCCTGGGATCGATACGATCGACACTGATTCCGATCATCGCGATGCCGCTGTCGCTGATCGGCGCGTTTCTGTTCATGCTGGTGCTGGGCTACTCGATCAATCTGCTGACGCTGCTGGCGCTGGTGCTGGCGATCGGGCTGGTGGTGGACGACGCGATCATCGTCGTGGAGAACGTTCACCGCCACATGGAACTGGGCAGTTCGCCGTTCGAGGCGGCGCTGGCTGGTGCGCGCGAGCTCGGCAGTCCGATCATCGCGATGACCATCGTGCTGATCGCGGTCTATCTGCCGATCGGTTTCATGGGCGGACTGACCGGTGCGCTGTTCACCGAGTTCGCATTCACGCTGGTGGCGGCGGTGGTGGTGTCCGCGATCATGGCGCTGACGCTGTCGCCGATGATGTGCTCGAAGTTCCTGAAGCAGGACAGCGGCAAGCAGCGGCTGGTGCACTTCCTCGACCAGTTGTTCGAGCGCGTGCGGCTGCGCTACGTGCACGTGCTGAAAGGGGTGCTCGATTATCGCCTGGTCACCGCCGTGTTCGCGCTGATCGTGCTGGTCAGCATCTATTTCCTGTACGCGACATCGAAGAAGGAGCTGGCGCCGGACGAAGACCAGGGCGTGGTGCTGATCAACGGCACCGCCGCGCCGAACGCCACGCTGCAGCAGACGGAGCTCTACTCGAATCAGATCATCAACATCTACAAGAATCTGCCGGAGCACGCGCACCTGTTCATGATCAACGGCTACCAGGGGCTCAACACGGTGATCGCCGGCATCGTGCTCAAGCCGTGGGACCAGCGCAGCCGCACCCAGATGCAGGTGCAGCCGATCATTCAGAAGGAACTCAACGACATCACGGGGTTGAAGGCGGCGGCCTTTCCGTTTCCGCCGCTGCCCGGTGCGCGCGGTTTTCCGGTGCAGTTCGTGCTCGGCACCACCGAGCCGTTCCTGCGCCTCTACGATGTGTCGCAGGAGCTGGTGAAACGCGCCGAGGCCAGCGGCATGTTCTTCTTCGTCGACAACGATCTGAAGTACGACAAGCCGCAGACGACGATCGTCATCGACCGCAACAAGGCGGCCGATCTCGGGCTGACGATGAGCGACATCGGCCAGGACCTGGGCGCGATGCTGGGCGGCGGTTACGTCAACTTCTTCAGCATCTCGGGGCGCAGCTACAAGGTCATTCCACAGGTGCAGCAGCGTCACCGCCTCAACGCCGCGCAACTGGAAAACTACTACATCCGTACCGGCAGCGGCGCGATGGTGCCGCTGTCCACGGTGGCGTCGCTCAAGACCACCGTCGTGCCGGAAACGCTCAACCACTTCCAGCAGCTCAACGCGGCGACGATTTCGGCGGTGACCCGGCCCGGCATCACCACCGGCCAGGCGCTCACCTGGCTCGGACAGCAGGCGAAGGAGGTGATGCCGCCGGGCTACACCATCGACTACGCCGGGCAGTCGCGCCAGTACGTGCAGGAAAGCAGCGCGCTGCTGGTGACGTTCTTCTTCTCGATCATCATCATTTTCCTGGTGCTGGCGGCGCTGTTCGAGAGTTTCCGTGATCCGCTGATCGTGCTGATCAGCGTGCCGATGTCGATCTGCGGCGCGATGATCTTCATCAGTCTCGGGTTGTCTTCGCTCAACATCTATACCGAGGTCGGACTGGTGACGCTGATCGGACTGATCAGCAAGCACGGCATCCTGATCGTACAGTTCGCGAACGACCTGCAGCGCGCGGGCAAGGCCAAGCGCGAAGCGATCGAGGAAGCGGCCGGCATCCGGCTGCGGCCGATCCTGATGACCACGGCGGCGATGGTACTGGGCGTGCTGCCGCTGATCACCGCCAGCGGCGCCGGCGCCGTCGGACGTTTCGACATGGGCCTGGTGATCGCGACCGGCATCGGCATCGGCACGTTGTTCACGCTGTTCGTGGTGCCGACGATGTACCTGTTCCTCGCCGAGGAAATCGAGCCGGAAGGCGAAGCCGAAACCGGGCCGGTCACGACCTGATTGGCGGGTGGATGATCCGAAGTAGCGTCAAGCGAGGCGGGGTGCCACGAAGTGGCGCCCCTTTCCTGGTTCACGCCGTCGCACCCCATCGCATCAATCGCCCGCTCCCGTTGTCGCAAAGGCGGTAATACAATACCGGGACGCCTGCCGCGGGTCGATGAAAAAGATCTTCACGAAATCGACCGTTTCGGACTCCGAGAGGTAACACGCGGTTGGTGGCAGCGACGATACGCAGCCCGGTTTTTCTGACGACTGTTGTCCCGCGTCGCGTAACTTCTCGCTGCTGAAGGATTCTCAACAACCGCATTCGAGAAGCCCAAGGCAACCCATGTCATTCAGGGATGGCCTCAGCCTTTCAAGCGGATGCCAATAGACGCAGAGTCTCGCAAATCAATCGGCCGGCAGAGCCATTACACCTTCGTCGGCGGCTTTTCTTCCGTCGCTCCGGCCCGATCGAGCTTGTCGCCAACGATCCGCCGCACAATCACGTAAAACACGGGGATCAGCAGCAACCCGAAAATCGTCGCGAACAGCATGCCGCCGATCACACCGGTGCCGATGGCGTGGCGCGCATTGGCGCCGGCACCGGTGGAAATAAAGAGCGGGAACACGCCAAGCATGAACGCGAACGAGGTCATCAAGATGGGGCGGAAGCGCAGTCGTGCCGCGGTCAGGACCGCTTCGCGCAGAGTCTTCCCTTCCTCCTGTGCCGCGACGGCATACTCAATGATCAGAATGGCGTTCTTGGCAGCCAGGCCGATCACCGTCACCAGGCCGATCTTGAAGAACACGTCGTTGGCAAGGCCGCGCCCCATCGTGAACAGTACGGTGCCAAGCAGCGCAAGCGGCACGATCAGTAGCACCGCAACCGGCACCGACCAGCTCTCGTACAAGGCTGCAAGCGCCAGAAACACCACCAGAATGGACAAGGCCATCAGCATGGGGGCACCGCTGCTCGACGCAGCTTCCTGAAACGACTCACCGGCCCAGTCGAAGCCGAAGCCATGCGGCAGGTCGCGCGCCACGATGTTCTGCATCGCATCCATCGCCTGGCCCGACGCAAAACCGGGGGCGGCATCACCCACCACCTCGATCGCCGGATTCCCGTTGAAACGTGAGAGTGATGGCGAAACGAGGTCCCAGTGACTCTTGATCACGCTTGAAATCGGAATCATCGCCGGCGTGCCGTCCGGATTCTTCCGTGTGCTGCTGGGCGTGTAAAAATCGTTGAATGCCGAGCGGCTCATGCGGTACGGCGCGTCTGCCTGCAACATCACGAA
Source organism: Burkholderiales bacterium (assembly GCA_035700525.1). Taxonomy (GTDB): domain Bacteria; phylum Pseudomonadota; class Gammaproteobacteria; order Burkholderiales; family JBDZVW01; genus JBDZVW01. Next base: position 34,155 of record DASSON010000073.1, on the reverse strand, counting down.
CTTGACGCGTCCCTCGGCAAACATCTGCCCGACCTGGGTGGGCGCGAGCATCAAGCTGGCTGCATTGGCCACATCGGTCGCCGAGAGTCCCATTGAGGCCGCCTGCACGCGATCAATATTGAAATCGAGCTGCGGCGCCGGCGGCAACTGGTTGGCCCGCACATTGACCAGCACCTTGTCTCCCCTGGCCTTGGCCCGCACCGTTTTGAGCGCCTGGTCGAGCGCCGTGCGCCCGAGGCCGCCGGTATCTTCCAAATACATGTCGAAACCGCCGAACTGCCCGAGGCCGTGCACCGTGGGCAGATTGACGACGACGATCGACGCATCGCGGATGTCTTTGCGTAGCTGCGCGTTCAGCCGTGGAATCAATTGTTCGGCAGAGAGCTTGCGCTTGCTCCAGTCCGTCAACTGAATGAACGCCATGCCGTTGTTTTCACCCGAGCCGACCGGGCTGAAGCCAATGATTTGCATCATGTGCGCAATCTCGGGATCCTTCTGGAATACGCCCCATACCTGATTCATCACCGCTTCGCTGCGTTGCTTGGTCGCGCCCGGGGGCAATTGCACCATCGCCAGCAGGTAGCCCTGGTCTTCCTGCGGCAGGAAACTGCCCGGTAACTTGACGTAAAGGAATCCAGCCGTCACCGCGACCACGACGAACACCATCATCCAGCGCGGAGCATGGTGCACGGCGTGACCCACGTGGCCGATGTAGGTGCGATGCGTCCAGCCGAACAGGTCGTTGAACTTGCGAAACAGAACATTCTTTTTGCGTTCGTGTTCCGGTTTCAGGTAGCTTGCGCACAGAGCCGGCGTGAAAGTCAGTGCAAGAAACGCCGAGAAGAACATCGACACCGCGATCGTCAAGGCAAACTGACGATAGATGATGCCAGTCGAGCCCGACTGCAGCGCCGAAGGCACGAACACCGCCAACAGCACTGCAGTAATGGCAACCACGGCGCCCGTGATTTCCTTCATCCCCTTGCGAGCGGCCTCCTTGGGCGACAAGCCCTGCTCGGTCATGATGCGCTCGATGTTCTCGATCACGACGATCGCGTCGTCCACGACGATGCCGATCGCCATCACCATGCCGAACAAGCTGAGCTGGTTGACGGTGAACCCAAGCGCATCCATGCCGATGAACGCTCCCAGCAGCGCCACCGGGATCACGATGGCCGGAATGATGGTGGCGCGGAAGTTCTGCAAGAAGACCAGCATCACCAGGAACACCAGCACCAATGCCTCGACCAGCGTCGTCAACACATCCCGGATCGAAATCTTGATGAAGGTGGTGGTGTCATAGGGAACGAACCAACTCACTCCTTCCGGGAAGCCCACCTGCAGCTTCGCCATCTCGGCACGCACCGCCTTCGCGACAGCGAGGCCGTTGGCACCGGGCAGAGTCTGGATCGCGAATGCTCCGATCGGCTTGCCGTCGTAGACGGTGTCGAAGCCGTAGTTTTGCGGCCCGAAGTCCGCGGTTGCGATATCCCCGAGTTTCACCACGGTGCCATCGGAATTGGCACGCAGGATGATGTTGAGAAACTGCTCCGGCGTCGAAAACAGACCCTCTCCGGCTACGTTGGCGGTGAAGCCCCAACCTTTGACGGCCGGGTCCGCACCCAGCGTGCCAGCCGCTACTTGAATGTTCTGCGCTTGCAACGCGTCGATCACGTCGGTCGCTGACAGGCCGTAGCCATGCATTTTCTCCGGGTTCAACCAGATGCGCATCGCGTATTCGGCGCCGAACTGCCGCGTGGTCCCGACGCCGTTGATGCGTGAAATCGGATTCAGCACCTGCGAAGCGACGATGTCGTTCAGACGATCCCGGTTGATGGCGGGGTTGTCCGAGCGCAGCCCAATGGCCATCAACGTGTCCGGGTTAGCCTTGGCGACAACAATGCCTTGTGCCAGCACTTCCGGCGGTAACAGCGGTTCGGCCCGCGAGACCTGGTTCTGCGTCTGCACCGCAGCGATGTCGGGGTTGGTGCCGGGCTTGAACGTCAGGGTGATCTGTACACGACCATTGGAGCTCGTGGACGAATTGAAGTACAGCAAGTTGTCGATACCGGTGAGTTGTTGCTCGATCACTTCCGTCACCGAGCCTTCGGCCGTGCTGGAGCTGGCACCGGGATAGCGGGCGACAATCGAAACTTGCGGTGGCGCGATATTCGGGTACGACTGCACGCCGAGATCGCCGATCGCCAGCACGCCGCCCAGCATGATCAGAATCGCGATCACCCATGCAAAAATGGGCCGATCGATAAAGAAATTCGACATGGGGGAATTCCGGCTACTTGCTGTCAGAGGCTGCGGCTGCAGCGCCCGTTGCCTTTGCGGCCGATGCCGGCGGCTGCCAGGGCTCCGTTTTGGCTTGCGCGCCGATCTGTACCGTCTGCAACCCTGAAACGATTATCTGATCGCCCGCGGCCACACCGGAAGTGACGACCCAGTCGACCCCTCGCATGCCGTCCGTGGTCACGTTGCGGTGTGTGACCTTGCCGTCCTTGTCAACCACCAGCACGTAAGTACCCGTGATGTCGCGCTGCACGGCAGGTTGCGGAATCAGGAACGCGTTGTGGCGTTCACCCAGCGCCATTCGTAGAGTGACGTAAGTACCCGGAAGCAGCCTGAACTTCGGGTTTGGCAATAGCGCACGCAAAGTGACCGATCCGGTGGAGGGATCGACCGTGGGTGCAGAAAAGTCCACCGTGCCAGGCTCGGTGTACGGGGTGCCATCCGGCAGCGTGACCTTGACCGTGGTCTTGTTGGGCTCAGTGAGCTGGATGTCACCACGTTCCGCAGCTGTCTGCAATTCGTTGAGATCGTTTACGCTGATGGTAAAGTTGACGTATAGCGGGTCCAGCTGGCTCACCGTCGTGAGCAAGGTTGCGGAGCCCTGGCCCACGAGGGCGCCCTCGGTGACCTGCTGTTGGCCGGCACGGCCGTCTATGGGCGAAGTGACGTAGGCGTAGCCCAGATTGATGCGCGCGGTTTGCACGCTGGCCTGATCCACCTTCACTGTCGCTTCGTCTTGCTGTACCAGGAATTTCTGGTCGGTGTAGATCTGTTCGGCAATCGATTTTTGCTGGTACAGCCGCTGGTAGCGCGCGAAGTCCACCCGCGCCTGGCCAAGGATGGCCTGGTCTTTTGCCAGTTGTGCCTCGGCGCTGGCCAGCGCCGCTTTCAGGGGGGGTGGATCAATCTCGAACAGCAGCTGTCCTTTCTTCACTTCGCTGCCTTCGACGTAAGCACGCTTAAGCAGTACCCCCGCGACTCGGGCATTCACGTCCGCACTGCGGAATGCGGACAGGCGCCCCACCAGATTCTTGACCAGCGGCACGTTCTGCGCGTGCGCGGTCACCACCCCAACCAGCGGCGGCGATGATGTCGGCGCCTGGCCCCTGCTCGCGCCGCAGGCCGCCAACAACAGTGCCAGACACCAGGGTGCAGCGCGCCAAACAAAGTTTTTCATGAGAGTGAGTGCGTCAATAGGTACAGCCACATTGCCCGCGCCGGCTTTCCGATGAATGAGGCGCATGGTTAATCATGCGACTCTCCGGTCATTCCGAAGCGGGGCCATCAGCTCGAACAGTCGAACCGGTGCGACAACTAGAGTCCCGCAGCCGTGCCAACCGAGACAGGCTGCCATCCGCCGGCGCGTCTCCGCGTCGTCGTCAATAACGAAGATCTTCTGTGCTACGGGTTCAGTCATCAACGCGACCAGCGCCGCGAACGCGACACCGGATTTCTCTCCCGAAAAGCCCAGCCGGCATTTTAGCCCGCTCCCATCAAGACAGTTGGCTGCGAAACAATCTGTAACAAACTATGCTTGGCGGAAACAATTAAGAAACTGAGCCGCGCGCACAATGTTCGCGTCCCAATCAACCACGGGAGAACGCAGATGAACAGGATTAACGCAAAATGGGCTACGGCAGTTTGTCTGGCGGCATCGACGCTTGTGCCTGTGGCGGCATTCGTGATGCCGGCCGCTGGCGCGGCGGAGCCGGGGACGGCGGCTTCCTCCTCTGCTTCCGGTTCCGCCGCGTCGTCCGCGTCGACTTCCGCGCCGGCGATGCCGGCGCATCACCACCGCTGGCATCACCGCAGCGTTTTCGGCCGGCTGCATAACGATCTCAAGCTTAACGCGAATCAGGAAGCACTGTGGCGGAAAGCCCGCGCCACAATGAAGCAGGGCATGATGAAGCAGCGCGACATCGACAAGCAGATGCGGCAGACCCTAATCCAGAAACTGCGTGATCCGCAGGTGGACCTCAAGGCGCTGGCGAACCAGATGGATCAGGAGCGATCGCAGCAACAGCAGGTGCGCGATGAAATTCGTGACCAGTGGATCGCGTTCTATGCCAGCCTGGATGCCGGCCAGCAGGGGCAGGTGCGGCAGTTCATGCTGGATCGTCTGCAAAGACCCAACCACGACTGGCGGCATGGCAAACACCAGGAACATGACCACGGCGGCAGATGGTGATCAGGAGACGCCCATGACGCTATCGACCACTTCCGTTACTGTCAGCGAAGCCAGCGCGGTGCTGGCTTCGCCTGGCGTCGAACGCAATTATCGGGTCGTCGACAGAAAAATGCTGGCGCCCGGCCACTACATAGTCATACGACGGCATGTCACCCGCTTCGGGCATCCGAAGGATCATTGCATCGGCCCGTTTCAATTTGCCGTTCAGGCGCGGGCATTCTACGACCTGTATGTCAAGGAACGCATCGCGCATGACCTGATACCGTGCACTGCCTACCTCGTCAATACCGCCGAAAACCCGGGCGACGTCGGCTATCCCGGGACGAATCCGGTGTGATCGAGGGGACGGGTCCCCCCCGAAATGAACCTGAACGCTCTGTCCGATATTCAGCTTCTCGCGCTGGAAGCGCTGGTCGACGTGGGCGCAGTGTTCGTTGCGCTGATGGCTTGTGTCGTCATCGCAACGGCCGCCACGTTCATCAGAACGAAGCTCGTCGCCTGGCACCTCGCGAGGCATGCGGGCGATAGGAGATAGCGGGGGCAGTCCGAACAACGAGGGCAGACTGGCCGGCGCCCCGGAGTCCCGCCGTACTGGGCGTTCAACCCCGAGGAAACGGTCCACTCGAGTGTGGCTCAACAACAAGGGTGCCGCGCAAGCCCTTCGGGCTAACTCGACCGATGAAGCTGACGAACTGTCAACGCAACGCCAAGGGCCGCATCATGCGGTTCAGTATCCACGCGGTTCCAATACCCCACGCGCCATTCACCAGCAGCCCGGTGATCACGCCGACGGCATGCCAGCCGTGGCCCGCCGGCTGGCCGTGCAGCGGCGCCACCACCAGCCATGCCACCAGTGACGGCGCGATCGCTCCGAAGACCAGCGCGCCGATCCAGTAACCGGCGCCTTGCGGGAACCGGAGGAAAATCAGCGCCAAAACGATTCCCCAGATTCCGCCCCAGAATGCCAGCGACCAGATCTTCGGCACGCCAAACGGGTGGGTCAAACCTGTCGGGAATTCCCTGATGGTTCCGAAGTGCGCCGCATTGAGAATCGTTGCCATTCCCTGGTGAAACAGAAGAACCGCGACGAAGCCGGCCACGAACCCGGCAACAACCTGACGCAAAATCGGATTTTCCTGCGGTGCGGCGGAAGCAAGACCGGTTTCCATTTCAGCTCCTTTCGCTAAAGCGGGCGCGGGCGGCCGCGCCCGATGTGACAGGGTGCTTCGCTCTGGGTATCAGATACGGTAACACATGAGAAGGTTCGATTCTTCCATCGCGTCGAGCGCGCGGAATCGTGCACCGCGTGCCGCGGCGAGCAGCGGCTTGTCGCCGTCACGCCATCATGAAGGGTCCGCCTTGATGGGCTGCGTGATATCCACGCCCGGCAGCACCGCTTCGATCACGCTTTTCAGTTGCTGCGCGGTTTCGGACGTGATGCCGGTGCCGGGATGGCGCAGGCGGTTGGATGCGATCAGTCCGCGCAGTCGCAGCACTTCCTTGCGGATCGCGACGCCGGGCTGCTGTTCGAACACGATCAGCGGCAGGAAGCGGCTGTAAATCCGGCGTGCAGCGTCAGTGCGGCCACCCTTGGTCGCTTTCACCATCGCGATCAGTGCTTCCGGAAATGCGAAACCGGTATTGAAACCGCTCGATCCGCGTTCGAGATCGAACAGGCCATAAAGCGAGCCGAGTCCCGTCAATATCGGCACGCGCCGCTTCTTCATGCCGCCGATGAGCGTGGCGATCCGTGCCGGTGTTGGCGGTGCTTCTTCCTTGATGCAAACGATCTGCGGAATTTCATCGACCAGCCGCAGCAGCAGTGGCAGCGGCAAGTGGACGTGGGTGGACGCCGGGTGATCCTGTGCGACGATCGGAATCGAGACCGCGTGCGCCACGCGGCGGAAATATTCGAAGACGCGCTCGTCGGACGGCACGGCTTCCTGCGACGGTGCGATCATCACTGCCGCGGCGCCTGACGACTGTGCCATCTGCGAGAGCTGCACGGTGGCATGGGTCCCCGGGTGACTGACGCCGACGATCACCGGCATGCGTCCCGCGGCGGCATTCACGGCGGCCTTGATCAATGTTTCACGTTCGTGATCCAGCATGCGGTTCGATTCGCCGAGCACGCCGAGCACCGTGATGCCGTCGACTCCGATGTCGGCCATGAACTTGATCATGTGGGTGAACGACTCGAGATCGAGGCTTTCATCGTCGTGGAACGGTGTTGCGAGAATAGGGTAAACACCTTCGAATTTGATTGTCATCGTGGTTGTCTGAGTGTTGACATGCCGGCTTATTGCGGCGCGGCGGATGGGTATCGGTGTAAACTGATTTGGCGCCCCGGAGACGAATCGAACGTCCGACCTACCCCTTAGGAGGGGGTTGCTCTATCCCCTGAGCTACCGGGGCGTCACGCCGATTATAGCAATTTTGCCCGTGGCTCCGGCTCGTGCCGGGACGCCTGTTGCGATGGGTTGATGGGCATTGTTGAACGAATCCGATAACATGCATTACGTTTTCCCGTAGCAGTTGTTCCGTCCACCGGGAAACGAAAAAACGAAATTCGAGTATGGCTACAATGGAATTCGACTCAGATCTGGTGCGGGATGCGGAGAGCGCTTCAAAAACGGCTCGCGCGCCGGCGCTGGTGTCCAACCGTGTCGATATCGGTGGTCACTCCGTCCGTCGGGTCGTCGGCGAATTCTGGACAGCGGGGCAGCGGCGGGCGTCGAGCCTTCATGAAATATCGTACCGCGCGTGCTTCAAGCCGCAGTTGCCGGCGTATTTCATCAGGCGTTTTACTGCGGAAGGCGACATCGTTTACGATCCGTTCAGCGGCCGCGGAACGACGATCATCGAGGCAGCATTGTCGGGACGGCGCATCGTTGCGAATGACGCGAATCCGCTGTCGATGATTCTGGCGCGCGCGCGTCTCGATGTTCCTGATTCTGGTGAAATGGCTGCCCGCCTGCAGATGTTTGACTACGATCCGAATGTCCACCCGGATCGCGATCTGTCGATGTTTTACGAGACACGCACTGCATCCGAAGTCGCGTGGCTGCGGAGCTATCTCCGGGACCGTCGCGATTCTGGTGCAGAGGACGCGATCGATGCGTGGATCAGGATGATCGCGACCAACCGGCTGACCGGACATTCGCCGGGTTTTTTTTCGGTGTACACGTTTCCACCGAATCAGGCAGTCAGTGCCGCAAGTCAGACCAGGATCAATCGGCGGCGCGGACAGACGCCGGAATACCGTGACACGAAAGCGATCATTCTGAAAAAGACGCAGCGGTTGCTGCGCAACGTGAGCTGCGACGATACCGTAAAATTGAAAGCCGCGGCAGCGAGTGCGATGTTTCTCACCGGTGATGCCGGCAGTACCAGTACGATTCCGGACGGGCATGTTGATCTCACCGTGACGTCACCGCCGTTTCTCGATATCGTTCAGTACACGGATGATAACTGGCTGCGGTGCTGGTTCAATGATCTGCCGCTCGATGAGATTGCGCCGCGGATCACGATGGCGCGGACGATCGACGCCTGGTGCGCGGCGATGGGGCGGGTGTTCGACGAGCTGTTCCGGGTGACGCGCGGCGGTGGTGTGGTCGCGTTCGAGGTGGGCGAGATACGCAACGGGAAAATCAGGCTCGAAGACTACGTCGTGCCGCTCGGTATCCGTGCGGGCTTCCATTGCGAGGCGGTGCTGATCAATACCCAGCGGTTCACAAAGACGGCGAACATCTGGGGTGTGGTGAACAACCGTGCCGGCACCAACTCGAACCGGATTGCTGTTTTTCGCAGGCCGTAATGAACAGCAGTGAAACGGGAGGGTGGTCTTTTCAAGCGTTGCGTACCACCCCGTCCGCTACGCGGCCACCCCTCCTCATTCGAGGAGGGGAAAAATAACGAGAGCCCCCCGTTTTGTCATCGGCTCTTATAATGGCCATGATCAGAAAAAGATAATCAGGCATGAAATATCAGGACTATTACAAGACTCTCGGCGTCGAGCGCGACGCGTCGGCTGACGATATCAAGAAAGCGTATCGGCGGCTGGCACGCAAGTACCATCCCGACGTCTCGAAGGAAAAGGATGCCGAGGAACGCTTCAAGGAAGTCGGCGAAGCGTACGAAGTGCTGAAGGATCCCGAAAAGCGCGCGGCGTACGACAATCTCGGCAGCAGCTATCAGCCGGGGCAGGATTTCAGACCGCCGCCCGGCTGGGAACAGCAGTATGCGTCGGGACAGCAATTCAATGACGGGGGCATGTCGGAGGCCGACCTCGCGGAATTTCTGGCGCAGATGTTCGGCGGTCGCCACGCGGCGGGCGGAGCGCAGTTCAAGATGCGCGGCGAGGACTACGAGGCGGCGATCGATCTGACGCTCGACGAGGCCAACCGCGGAACCGAGGCGGAGCTGCATCTGCAGGTACCGGAGGTCGACGCGCAGGGGCGGCTGACGCGGCAGGCGAAAACGATACGCGTGCGCATTCCGAAAGGTGTGACCGACGGCCAGCGCATGCGCGTGCCGGGGAAGGGCGGACCGGGCATGAACGGCGGCCCGGCGGGCGCGCTGTATCTGTCGATTCGTCTGAAGCCGCATCCGCTGTTCAAGCCGCACGGCCACGATCTTTACATCGACGTTCCGATTGCGCCATGGGAAGCGGCGCTCGGCACGTCGGCCGAAGTGCCGACGCTCGACGGTCGGGTGCGCGTGAAGATTCCGGCCGGCGCGCGGAGCGGGCAGAAATTGCGCATTGCCGGACGCGGGCTGCCGAAACCCGGTAACGCGGGTGCCGGCGACCTTTATGCACTGCTGCAGATCGCGGTGCCGCAGGCGCTGTCGGATGCGGAACGCGGGCTGTACGAGCGTTTGCGCGATGCGTCCGATTTCAATCCGCGCAAGCGCTGGTCGTAGCGGGCATTCGAATGATAGGCGACGAATCTCGATGGATGAGAGGACAGGATGATGAGCGACTTTGATGACGAATTGCTGCTGGACGAAGAGAGCCGGATAAGTTTCGTCGAATTGCGTGAATTGTCAGGCCTCACTGAAGTCGAGCTGACGGAGCTGATCGAGTTCGGCATTTTTGAAAGCTGCAGCGGCAGCGGATCGGAAGCGTGGTTCAGCGCGCGCTGTCTGCGGATGGCGCGCACTGCGTCGCGGCTGCGCAGCGATTTCGATCTCAATCTGCCGGGCATGGCGCTGGCGCTCACCTATCTCGATCGCATCGCGGCGCTGGAACAACGACTGCGGGAACTGGAGTGCATGCTGCCGTCGGAAAGCGGCGATCACCGTTAATGCGCCCAGCCTCCGAATCGAGTTGATTACCGAGGCTGATCAGCGACATTCCGCCGGCCTGACCCGAGCCATCCTGCCATAGATGGCACACGGAGTTCGCCGGGGCAGAGCAACTCATATCAAACGGTTTCTGAAAAAAATACGGCGCGCCACGTCTGTTGAAAGCGGTTTCGTTTTGACGCCGCTGTCATAAGCAATATGATAATATGCTTATAATCGTCGCGGCTTGTAGCGAAATATACGAAAGCAAAAGGAGGGATCACAATGAAAACGAATCATCGATGCTGGAAGCATGTGTTCGCGGCTGCCGCTATCAGCGGCATGCTGTTTGCGGCGACAGGCGCGATCGCGGCCGGTCAGGAACTCACGATCGTCACATCGTTTGCGGCCGATCAGACCAACGTATTCAAACAGGCCTTCCAGAAAGCGCATCCGGACATCACTGTAAACATCATCAACAAGGGCACCTCGGCCGGATTGAAGTATCTGCAGGAGACGGCCGGCAACAACAAGACTGACCTGTTCTGGGTTTCTTCGCCCGATGCGTTCGAGGTTCTGAAGGCAAACAAGCTGCTCGAGAAGTTTGCGCCGGACACGAAAGGTACGGCATCCGAGATCAGCGGCCATCAGATTGACGATCCGGATGGTTATTTTTTTGGCTTCGCGCTGTCAGGTTACGGCTTCATGTGGAATACGCGCTATCTGGAGTCCTACAAGCTGCCGGCGCCGCAGACGTGGGATGACTTGACGAAGCCGATCTACTTCAAGCATTTGGGCATTTCGGCGCCTTCCCGCTCCGGCACCACACACATGGAAATCGAAACGGTCCTGCAAAGCCAGGGCTGGGACAAAGGCTGGGCAACGATCAAGAAGATAGGCGGTAACGCCAAGCTGATCAGCGAACGCAGTTTCGGTGTTCCGGAAGGCGTCGATAGCGGCGAATTCGGCATCGGGCTGGTCATCGACTATTTCGGTTTTACCTCCAAGGCCGCGGGCTTTCCGATCAAATTCAGCTATCTGAGCGAAACCCCGCTGGAACCCGCTACCATCGGTGTCGTCGCCAATGCACCGCATCCGACAGCCGCACACACGTTCATCAATTTCGTGCTTTCACCGGAGGGCCAGGCGCTGCTGTTCAACCCCAAGGTGATGCGGCTTCCGATCAACAAGGACGTCTACAAGCATGCCCCCGAAGGGATTCCGAACCCGTTCGAGGGCCAGATCAAGGCCAGCGCCCATTTCGACACGGCGCTCTCGCAATCGCGATACAACGTCGTCAACTCCTTGTACGATGTCATGATCACCTATCGCTTTTCCGAACTGCAGGCAGCCGTGAAGGCAATCGACGACGCGGAAGCGGCGCTGAAGGGAAAGCACAATGCTCAGGCCGAGAAGTTGATCGACGAGGCCAAGGCGCTCGCGTTTGGCGTGCCGGTGTCGGCCAAGCAGGCGGCCGATCCGAGCTTCAATGGAATCTTCAAGGTCAAACGCAAGACGGCCAAAGTGAAAGTCACGGGACGCCAGGCCGAAGTCGAAAAGGGCTGGGACAACAAGGTCGTCGAAAACTACCGCAAGGCGGAAGATCTGGCCAAAAAAGCCAAAGCGATGCTGTGATTTTTTTCAAGGTTCGGCTCGTGCCCGAATCGGGTGCGGGCTGAATCCTGAGTCGGTCGGGCAGGGCGTTTTTCCTCGTTGCAACGAGGTGCCCTTCATCAGGCGGCGGCACCCACTTTACCGGACGTACTGGATCCCAACGTCATGATCCGGAAATGCATTAACAGCATCGGGCGGTGCTCGCGAGGGCTCATCAGCGGTGCGGGTCCGGATGAATAGCTCGCGGGTTGCCTCTTACGGCTTGAAACTGCCGTCTCTGAGGCCGTACGCGGTCTACATTGTCATCGCGCTGTTTCTGATCGTCTTCCTGGCTTTTCCGGTGTTGAAGGTGATCTACGTCGCCTTCCAGGACACGCACACGGGCAGCCTGACGCTGGTCAATTTCCACGATTTTTTCTCCAACAGCCTGTTTCGGGAATCCTTCTGCAATTCCCTTTACGTCGCCTGCGTGTCGGTGTGTCTCGCTTCGGCATTCGCGTTGCCGCTCGCCTACTTCACCAGCCGATTCAATTTTTCGGGATCGGTCGTCATCCAGACGCTGTCCTTCATTCCGTTGCTGATGCCGCCCTTCATCGGCGCGGTTGCATTGCGGCTGCTGCTGGGGACCAATGGCAGCGTCAACCTGCTGCTGCGCAGTCACTTCGGCTTCACGATCCCGTTCATGGAAGGCTTGAACGGCGTCATCCTGGTCGACAGCATCCATTACTTTCCGTTCATCCTGATCAACTTGTCGGCGAGCCTGAGCAATATCGACCGGTCGATGGAGGAAGCGGCACAGACCCTGGGTTCGAGCGGCTTCCGGCTGTTCCGCAAGATCGTGTTTCCGCTGTCGATGCCGGGATTCATCGCCGGCGCGTCGCTGGTGTTCGTCAAGGTATTCGACGATCTTGGCACGCCTCTGCTGCTGAGCGTCAACAAGATGCTGCCGCCGCAGGCCTATCTTCGGATCACCTCGATCGGGATTTCCGATCCGATGGGCTATGTCATCTCCTGCATACTGGTGGCGTTTTCGGTGTTTGCGATGTGGGTGTCGTTTCTGGGGATGCGCGGCAAGGACTACGCAACCGTACAGAAAGGCGGTGGCGGCCTCAGCAAGCGCGACCTGCGCCCGATGGAGTCGGCAGCCTGCTATGTCGTGGTACTGCTCATTCTCGTCATTGTGCTGGCGCCGCACGTTGCCCTGCTGCTGTTGTCTTTTGGAACCGTCTGGTCGTTCGGGGTTCTTCCGAATGGCTACACGCTGGCTCACTATCATCAGGCGTTCACGACAGCGTTCGGCTTTATCGTCAATACCATCCTTTACGCCGGCCTGGCCGCATTGATCGACGTGCTGATCGGAACTGCGATTGCCTATATCGGGCAGCGCAGCGACATCATCGGCCGCAAGTGGCTCGATTATCTGGCGACCGCCGCGCTCGGTATCCCCGGCATCGTCATCGGCATCGGCTATCTGAGGGCATTCAACAACGTGAACATGCCGTTTTCCGACCAGACGATGGCCTCGTGGTGGGGCGTCATCGTCATCGCATTGGCGGTGCGGCGGCTGCCGTATGCGTTGCGTTCGTGCGTGGCCGGCCTGCAGCAAGTCCCGGTGTCGCTCGAAGAGGCCTCGCAGAACATCGGTGCAACGTCACTCAGGACGATATGGCGGATCGTTGCGCCGCTGATGTCGGGCGGACTGGTGGCGGCGTTCGTGACCAGCTTTGCGACCGCCGCGGTTGAACTGTCGGCGACGCTGATGCTGGTGTCGAAGCAGGAAGACGGGCCGATCTCGTATGGCATTTACCTCTACATGCAGGTCGTATCCGGCCGCGGCGCAGGCGCCGCGCTGGGCATTATCGCGGTGATCATCGTCGGTCTGGCGACCTTCCTGTCACACCAGCTGGTCGCCGGTGCGCGGCGCAAGATGGCATGAACCCATGCTTTGGAAGCCTCTCACATGAAAGACACCCAATCTCCGGTCCTGGTGGAAAACGAGTCGACGGACGGACGCCGGAAGGAATCGGCAGCCGCCAAACTGCAAACCTCGCCGGTCCGCATCGATATTGAAAAGCTGTCGCTGTCCTTCGGCGCGACGGAAGTGCTCAAGGGCATCGATCTTTCGGTCGAACCCGGAGAGTTTTTCGCATTCCTGGGGCCGTCCGGCTCCGGCAAATCAACGCTGCTGAGGGCGATTGCCGGTTTCGGTCCGGCGCCGCGCGGGCGGATTCTGATCGATGGCGAAGACATCTCGGGGCGCATGCCATGGCAACGCGACGTCGGCATGGTGTTTCAGAACTACGCGCTGTGGCCGCACCTGAGCGTGGCGAGGAATGTTGCGTACGGCCTTGAAGAGCGGCATGTTCCGCGCGCCGAAATCAAGACGCGCGTGACGGCAGCTCTCGATCTCGTAAGCATGACGGAGTACGCGAACCGCTATCCGTCGCAGCTTTCCGGCGGCCAGCAGCAGCGCATCGCACTCGCACGCACGATCGCCGTCGAGCCCCGCGTGCTGCTGCTCGATGAGCCGCTGTCCAATCTGGATGCCGGACTGCGTGTTCAAATGCGCCAGGAAATCCTCCAGCTGCAACGGCGTCTCGGTATCACCACGATATTCGTCACCCATGACCAGGAGGAAGCCAACACCATCTGCGACCGCATCGCCGTGATGGCCGGCGGCGTCATTCAGCAGCTTGGCAGTCCGGCCGACGTTTACGACAATCCGGCCAACGAGTTCGTTGCGCGGTTCCTGGGAACGGCGAACATTATTCCGGGCCGCACGGAGCGCACCGCGACGGGCCTGATATTCATTGCGGACGGTGACGGCTTTCGACTGCCTTTGGAAGATGGCGTCCGTGAAGGAAGGGGCAATCTCGTCATCCGGCCGCAGGGAATCGACATCGTCGGTGAACCGTCCGGGGCGTCCATCTCCGGCGTCGTGAGATCGGCCGAATTTCTTGGCAGTGCGACGCGATACAGTGTTGGAATCGGAGCGCTCGCATTGCTGGTGGACGTAAAGCACGTTCGCGGCAAGCCGCGCCTGAGCGTGGGAGACCGGCTATCGCTTTCAATCCTCCCGGAACAGGCAATTTTTCTGACTTCCTGAGTATTCGCGTTTTCAGCAGCTGCGTGGCGGTAAGTGTTGCCGCCGGGCAACGGCGAGGGCCGGCCGGTCACAGAAACCGCGGCACCCTGTGTTATCTGTTGCCGCAAGGCAGAAATCCCGCGGCGATCAGGTTAAAATCACCGCATTCGCGGGCCGTCCGGCCCGTGATCCGCAACGTCTTTTGAGAATGTCCAGGATTAACTATCGCATGGGAGATATCGATGGCTGAAGCGCAGGCCAGGGAAACACTCGGCTTCCAGGCCGAGGTGAAGCAGCTGCTCAATCTGATGATTCATTCCTTGTACAGCAACAAGGAAATATTTTTGCGCGAGCTGATCTCGAACGCGTCGGATGCCTGCGACAAGCTGCGTTTCGAGGCGCTCACCGATAATGCGCTCTTCGAATCGGATCCCGATCTCAAGATCCGGGTCGGTTTTGATGCTGCTGCACATACCATCACCATATCGGACAACGGCATCGGCATGTCGCGCGAAGAGGTCATTGCGAACATCGGCACCATTGCGCGCTCCGGCACGCGCGAGTTTTTCGAGCAATTGACCGGCGACCAGTCGAAGGACGCGCACCTGATCGGCCAGTTCGGTGTCGGCTTTTATTCGTCGTTCATTGCCGCCGACAAGGTGACGCTGACGACGCGCCGTGCCGGACTGCCGGCTGACGCCGGCGTGCGCTGGGAATCGGACGGCAGCGGCGAATACACGATCGAGAACGTCGAACGCGCGCAACGCGGTACCGAAGTCACGCTGCACCTGCGCGACGGCGAAGACGATCTGCTGGACGGCTGGCGGCTGCGTTCGATCATCCGCAAATATTCCGATCACATCACGCTGCCGATCGTGATGAAAAAGGAAGAGTGGGACAAGGACAAGAACGAAAACCGCGTCACCGACGAAGACGAGACCGTCAATCAGGCCAGTGCGCTGTGGGCGCGGCCCAAGTCCGACATCAGCGACGATCAGTACCGCGAATTCTACAAGCAGCTCGCGCATGACAGCGAGGCGCCGCTGGCGTGGACGCACGCGCGCGTCGAGGGTGCCAGGGAATACATCCAGCTGCTGTATCTGCCGGCACACGCGCCGTTCGATCTGTGGGACCGCGAGCACCGCCACGGCGTCAAGCTCTATGTGCGGCGCGTGTTCATCATGGGCGATGCCGAGCAGTTGCTGCCGACCTACCTGCGCTTCGTGCGCGGCGTGATCGATTCCGGCGACCTGCCGCTCAACGTGTCACGCGAGATTCTGCAGGAATCGAAGGACATCGACGCGATGCGCGCCGGCTCGATCAAGCGGGTGCTGGACATGCTGGAAGACCTGGTGCAGAACCAGCAGGACGTCTACGCGAAGTTCTGGACGGAATTCGGCCGCGTGTTCAAGGAGGGCGTCGGCGAGGATCATGCAAACCGCGAACGCATCGCGAAACTGTTGCGCTTTGCGTCGACGCACGCCGACACCGACGAGCAGAATGTCGGGCTGGCGGATTATGTCGCGCGCATGAAGCCGGAGCAGAAGAAAATCTATTACATCACCGCAGACGGATTCGCGGCCGCCAAAAACAGCCCGCACCTCGAAATTTTCCGGAAAAAGGGGATCGAGGTGCTGCTGATGTATGACCGTGTCGATGAATGGGTGGCATCGCATCTGATGGAGTTCGACGGCAAGCCGCTGCAGTCGGTGATGAAAGGCGAGCTCGATCTCGGCGATCTGGCCGACGAAGCGGAAAAGAAGGAGCAGGAGAAAGAGAGCGGCGAGCACAAGGCGCTCACCGAGAAGATTGCGAAAGCGCTCGGCGAGCGGGTGCAGGAAGTGCGCGTCACGACACGGCTGACCGAATCGCCGGCCTGCCTGGTCGCGGGTGAGCATGACATGGGTGCGCATCTCGAACGCCTGTTGAAGGCGGCCGGGCAGCAGGTGCCCACTTCCAGGCCGATTCTCGAAATCAATCCGCACCATCCGCTGATCCAGCGGCTGGAAAATGAGTCGGACACGGCGCGTTTCGACGAACTCGGCGGCATTCTGTTCGATCAGGCACTGCTTGCCGAGGGAGGCCAGCTCGAGGATCCGGCCGGTTTCGTGAAGCGGCTCAACCAGCTGATGCTGGCGATGCAACAGCAGTAGCGCATTGGAGATTTCATGACACGCTTTACCGGAACTGACAATTATGTGGCCACCGACGATCTGATGATGGCGGTGAACGCTGCGCTGACGCTGGAGCGGCCGCTGCTGGTCAAGGGCGAGCCGGGCACCGGCAAGACGATGCTGGCGGTCGAGGTGGCGCGGGCGCTCGGCCGCCCGCTGTTCGAATGGCACATCAAGTCCACCACCAAGGCGCAGCATGGCCTCTACGAGTACGATGCGGTGTCGCGGCTGCGCGATTCGCAGCTCGGCGACGCGCGCGTGCAGGACATCCGCAACTATATCGTTCGCGGCATGCTGTGGCAGGCGTTCGAGTCCGACACGCCGGCGGTACTGCTGATCGACGAAGTGGACAAGGCCGACATCGAATTTCCGAATGACCTGCTGCGCGAGCTCGATCGCATGGAATTCTATGTTTACGAGACGCGGGAACTGGTGCGGGCGCGCCAGCGGCCGCTGGTGATCATCACCAGCAACAACGAAAAGGATCTGCCGGACGCGTTTCTGCGTCGCTGCTTCTTTCACTACATCCGTTTTCCCGACCGCGAAACGATGGAAAAGATCGTCGCGGTGCATTATCCCGACCTGAAACGCGCGCTGCTGACGGAAGCGCTGGAATCGTTCTTCGAAATCCGCGAGGTGCCTGGTCTCAAGAAAAAGCCGTCCACGTCGGAGCTGCTCGACTGGCTGAAGCTGCTGATGGCGGAAGACATTGCGCCGGAGACACTGCACAGCCGCGACGAGCACAGGATCATTCCGCCGCTGGCGGGCGCGCTGCTGAAGAACGAGCAGGACGTGCATCTGTTCGAACGGCTGGCGTTCATGTCGCGGCGCAGGTGATCATGGTGGGCCGCGCATGACGAAACAGCTGGCCTGTTTTCCGCCGGTGATCGATGCCGACGTGGAGATTCTGATGCTCGGCAGCTTCCCCGGCGAGGCGTCGCTGGCAAAAGCGCAATACTACGGCCATCCGCGCAACCAGTTCTGGAAACTCATGGGTGCGGTGCTGAATCTTCCGCTGCAGGAGATGGAATATGACGAGCGTTTGCGGGCACTGCTGAGCCGGAAGATCGGATTGTGGGACGTCGTCGCCGGCTGTGAGCGCGAGGGCAGTCTCGATACCGCGATTCGCAATGCGCGGCACAATGATTTTGCCGCCACGCTGCGGAGTGCGCGGCACCTGCGCCACGTATGCTTCAACGGCAAGTTTTCCGGCCGGCTGGAACCGTGGTTCGCGGCACGCGGCTACGAAACCATCGTGTTGCCGTCATCGAGCCCGGCGAATGCGATCCGCTTCGATGTCAAGCTGAAAGCGTGGCGGGCGATTCTCAAAACGACGAAGTCCGGCGTGGTGCCGGCCGGCGTCTGAAATGCTGATCGAATTCTTCCTGAAGCTGAAGCAGGGTGGTGTTCCGGTATCGGTCAGGGAATTCCTGACGTTGCTCGAAGCGCTGCAGAAGCGCGTGGTCTCGGGCAGCCTCGATGATTTCTATTACCTCGCGCGCGCGTGTCTGGTCAAGGATGAAAAGCATTTCGACCGTTTCGACCGCGTGTTTTCGGCGTACTTCAAGGGCATCATCGAGGCGCCGGACGAATTGCTGGCACAGCTCCCCGAGGAATGGCTGCGCAAGCAGGCCGAGAAGCTGTTGAGCGACGAGGAAAAGGCGCTCATCGAATCACTCGGCGGCTGGGACAAGCTGATGGAAACCCTGAAGAAACGGCTGGAGGAACAGAAAGGCCGGCATCAGGGCGGCAGCAAATGGATTGGCACCGCCGGCACCAGCCCGTTCGGTGCCTACGGCTACAACCCCGAAGGCATCCGCATCGGCCAGTCCGAATCACGTCATCGCCGCGCGGTGAAAGTGTGGGACCGGCGTGAATTCCGCAATTTCGACGACACGGTCGAAGTCGGGACGCGCAACATCAAGGTTGCGCTGAAACGCCTGCGGCGCTTCGCGCGCGACGGCAGTGCGGAGGAACTCGATCTCGACGACACCATCCGCTCCACCGCGCGAAACGCCGGCTGGCTCGATCTGCGAATGGTGCCGGAACGGCACAACAGCGTGAAGGTGCTGCTGTTTCTCGACGTCGGCGGCTCGATGGACGATCACGTGAAAGTCTGCGAGCAGCTTTTCTCGGCGGCGCGCAGCGAGTTCAAGCACTTGGAATACTTTTACTTCCATAATTTCGTTTACGAACGCGTATGGAAAGACAATCGCCGGCGCGGCACCGAGCGTGTCGCGACGTGGGACGTGCTGCACACCTACCCGCACGACTACAAGCTGATCCTGGTCGGCGACGCGACGATGAGCCCGTGGGAAATTCTGCAGCCGGGCGGCAGCGTCGAGCACATGAACGACGAAGCCGGTGCGCTGTGGCTCGAACGGCTGCTCGACATCTATCAGAACGCGATCTGGATCAACCCGCAGGACCAGGCGACGTGGGACTATTACGACTCGGTTCGCATCACGCGCCAGATCATGGGCGACCGCATGTTTCCGCTGACGCTGGACGGACTGGAGCGCGGGATGCGGCTGCTCGGCAAGTAGCAAAGAACGGTATTCAGCCTTCCGCGAAAGCCTGCTCGCGCCGCGCGCGCATGGCAGGTGCGATGATCAGCAGCAGTGCGGCGGCCGCGATCAGCAGGAAGGCGGCGCTGATCGGACGCGTGATGAGCACGCTGGGGTCGCCACGTGAGATCACGAGTGTCCGGCGCAGATTCTCCTCCATCATCGGTCCCAGTACGAAGCCCAGCAGCAGCGGGGCCGGCTCGCAGTCGAGCTTTGCCAGCACATAGCCCAGCAGCCCGAACAGCCCCGCCATGTAGACGTCGATCGGCGCATTGTTCAGCGAATAGCTGCCGATGCAGCAGAACATCAGGATGGCCGGAAACAGGAAGCGGTACGGAATGGTCAGCAGCTTGATCCAGATGCCGATCAGCGGCAGGTTGAGAATCACCAGCATCAGGTTGCCGAACCACATCGACACGATCAGCCCCCAGAACAGGTCCGGCTTGCTGGTCATCACTTGCGGTCCCGGTGTAATGCCCTGGATCATCAGCGCCCCCAGCATCAGCGCCATTACCGCCCCGGTCGGAATACCCAAAGTCAGCATCGGGATGAAGTAGGTCTGCGCCGCGGCGTTGTTTGCCGACTCGGGCGCGGCCACCCCCTCGATCATGCCGGTGCCGAATTTCTCCGGGTGCTTGGAAAGTTTCTTCTCAACCGTATAAGCGGTAAAGGACGCAATGATCGAGTGCGTACCGGGCAGCAATCCGAATACCGCGCCGAGGCCCGTACCGCGCAGGATCGGTGCCCACGAACGCTTGAGATCTTCTCTGCTCGGCATCAGGCCCTTGACCTTGCTGGTGAAGATCTCGCGCTTTTCCTTCAACTCCAGGTTGGTGATGATCTCGGCAATACCAAACATGCCGAGCGCTACGCCGACGATGCTGATGCCGTCGGCGAGCTCGGGCAGCCCCATCGTGAAGCGCTCCATCCCCGAGTCCACATCGGTGCCGACCGATCCGAACAGAATCCCCAGCAACACCATGCAAATGGCCTTGACGATCGAGCCATGCGCCAGCACCACCGCCATCACCAAGCCCATCAGCATCAGCGAAAAATTCTCGGGTGCACCAAACTTCAGTGCAATGGCCGCCAGCGGCGGGGCGAACAGCACGATCATCAGCGTGCCTACGGTGCCGGCAAAGAACGAACCGATCGCCGCAATCGCCAGCGCAGGACCGGCGCGCCCCTGGCGCGCCATCTGGTAGCCGTCCAGACAGGTCACCACCGCCGACGACTCGCCGGGGAGATTGACGAGTATCGATGTGGTCGAACCGCCGTACTGGGCGCCGTAGTAGATGCCGGCGAGCATGATCAGCGCTGAAGTCGGTCCGAGGTTGAACGTGATCGGCAGCAGCATCGCAATGGTGGCGAACGGGCCGAGGCCCGGCAGCACACCGATCAGCGTACCCAGCAGGCAGCCGATGAAACAGTAGAGCAGGTTCATCGGCGTCAGCGCCACGCTGAAGCCGAGAATCAGATTGTGAAACAGTCCCGGATCGCTCACAGCCGCGGTCCCAGATCCAGCGGCATGCCCAGCCCGTAGTAGAAGATGCCGACCGCCATCACTACCAGCACGACGGTGAGGATCGACACTTCCCGGAATTCGAACTCATGTCCGCCGGCCGCGCTCACGAATACCAGCGCGGCGATCGCCGGAATCAACCCGGTGATTTCCAGCAGGTAGCCGAACAGCACCAGCGCACCCAGCACCAGGATCAGTGCCCGCAGCCCGATGCGGGCGATCGGTTCACCTGCAACGAACGCCGAGCGTCCGATCAGCACCAGCCCCAGCATCGTCAGCAGACCGCCAACGAGGGTCGGAAAGTATGCCGGCCCCATGCGCAGCGCGCTACCCAGCGGGTAGTTGCGTGCCGTCGCCACGAACGCTACACCGAGGCCCGCAAAAATCAGTCCTGACCAGAAGTCCTTCGGACTCCTGATGTGCGCTGTCATGTTGTTCCTCCTCTCAAGTACCGGAGCCGCCCGTCGCGAAGGTTTTCCAATGCGGAAGGCGGTTGTTCAAACAGTCGTGATGCCGAGCCGCATCAGGCTCGACCGCTTGCTGCCGCGTGAATGGATCAAAGCGTCGTGCCGCTCGCCTGTTCCCAGTAGCGCACAATCTCGGTCTGGTCATGCGTGCCGCCAATCTGGTTGCACGCGGCGGCCCACAGTTCGGCTGTTTTCTCTCCCAGCGGTACCGCGGCGCCGACGCTTTTCGCGCTGTCCACGGCAATTGCGACGTCCTTCGCGATCAGCTGCATCGTCATGCCGGTGCCATATTTGCGCGTCACGACGTGCGGGATGACCTTTTTCACGATCGGATGCTGGCGTCCGTTGCACATCGCGTCGATCGCCTCGGTCATGATCGCCGTGTCCAGGCCGAATTTGCGGCCGATCACCATCGCCTCGAGCGTGTTGATCAGTGCACAGGCGTTGATGTAGTTGGTCATTGCCTTGAGTACGTGGCCGCTGCCGAGTTTGCCGCAGACATAAAGCTTGCGTCCCATCGCCTCGAACAGTGGCCGGCAGCGCTCGATCAAGGCCGCGTCGCCGCCGGCCATGATGTCGAGTGTCGCGTCCTTCGCGAATACCACGCCGCCCATGACCGGTGCATCGAGATAGCTGATGCCGTGCGGTGCCAGCTGATTCCCGGTGGCAATGGTGTCGGCCGGTGCGGAGGTGCCCATGTCGATCGCCACCGCGCCCGATGCGAGATGAGCCGCGAGTCCGTCTTCGAACAACACGCGGCGGACGGCATGGCCGTCCGGCAGCATGAAAATCACGGCATCGACGCCTTGTCCGACCTCGGCGAGCGATGCTGCCGCTGCACCGCCGTGCGCGTTGATGAACGCGTGCGTCGCGTCACGATTGGCGTCATACACCGTGACCCTGAACCCTTTGGCGACAAGTTGTGCCGCCATCGGATTTCCCATGTGGCCGACACCGATGAAGCCGATCTTTCTGATTGCAGCACTCATTTCCTTGTGTCTCGCGGGACGTCAATGTTTCGGAAGAGGCATGCACCTAGTCCTTTTTCTCAAAGCCCGGATCGTAGTATCCGCCGGTTGCCGTGCCGTCCACCGCCTTGCCATGAATACCGTGTGACAGGTCTTTTACGGTCAGAAACAGAACATCTTCGTCCTGTGTGGCGACGGTTGAGTGAGGGATGCCGGCGGGAAAATACAGCAACGTGCCCGGTCCGCACAATTGTTCCGGCTGGTCGGCGATTCGCACTCGCAGCGTGCCTTGCACGATGTAGTTCCATTGTTCGTTGGGATGCGTGTGCGGTTTGGCACCGGTACCCCGTTCTTTTCGGATCAGACCGACCTGCATCCGTTCACCTTCGATGACCGGACCGAAGGCGGTCGAATAGCCGATACCCGCGTCCATGCCGGCGAGTTCGGAGAGCTTGAAGATGAAGGTGCCGTTTCCTGCCTTGACGGCACCCTTGTTCTTGGTCGGTGCCAGCGGTTTGCTTTCCATGGTCATGTTTGCCCTGTCGATGAATTGAATGGTGGGATGATCATTCGCGGAGGTACCCGGCTGCGCTGCCGCCGCTATCACACGTCGGTTTTGAGGCCGGCTTTTTCGATGCCGCTGATGCAGCAGGCTTCATCTTCGTCGCCGGTGCCGCCGCTCGCACCGACTGCGCCGAGTGTGTTGCCGGCCGCGTCCTTGATCAGGACGGCGCCGGTTTGCGGCAGAAATTTGCCCCTGGCCGTTGCGGCAAGCGTGACGAAGAAGTTCGGATTGTCCTTTGCGCGCTTGCCCAGCGCGCGGCTGGAACAGCCCATCGCCGCCGCCCCCCAGGCTTTGCCGAGCGCAACGTCCAGCCGGAACATGCTGGCGTTGTCTTCGCGCTGCGCCGCGACGATGTTGCCGCTGGCGTCGAGCACGACAACTGCGAGCGGCCTGATTTTCGACTCGTGTGCGTGAGTCAGCGCACCGGCAATGATCTTGTTGGCTTGTTCAAGAGTGGGACTGGACATGTTTGGGCCTCGAGGTTTCCCCCGCTCGGGGGATGAATGCATCGTCGTCTGCCGCCGGGTGGGCGAACAGCCCGGCAGTTTGAAAAGATCAGCTCGCGTCGATCAAAAATGGGCGCTCAAGTCTTTTACGAATGTTGCGTACCGCGTGTTTTCGCTGTGCACGAAAGCGGAGAACGCCTGCGGTGTGTTGCCGCCCAGATGAGCCCCCTGCTTTTCGAATGTTTCAACGACCTTGGGTTGTTTCAATGCGTCGGCCGTTGCCTGATACAGCTTGTCCACAATCGCCTGCGGCGTACCGGCCGGAGCGAAAACGCCGAACCATGAGCTTATTTCGTAGCCCGCCAGGCCGGATCCGGTAAGGGTCGGCAGATCAGGCATGGCCTTCAGGTGATCGCGGGTCGTCAGCGCGAGCGCTCTCAGCTTGCCGCTCTTGATGAGCGGCAGCACCGAGTTGATCGGCGGAAACATGACCTGAATGTGGTCGCCAAGCAGGGCGCTGACCGACGGCCCGGCGCCCTTGTAACGCACCGGCACCATGTGGGTGCCGGTCATCTTGTTGAACAGCAGGCCTGCCAGATCGCTCGGCGCACCTTTGCCGGAGGAGCCGAAGCTGAGCGAGCCGGGCGTGGCCTTGTCGAGCGCGATCAGCTCCTTGACCGACTTTGCATGCACGCCCGGATTGACGACCAGTACGTTCGGTACCAGCGCAACCAGCGTGACAGGCGTCAAATCCTTGAGAGGATCGTAGCTGAGGTTTTTGTAGATATGAGGGGCAATCACCATGCTGGTCG
Organism: Burkholderiales bacterium; assembly: GCA_035700525.1. Classification (GTDB taxonomy): domain Bacteria; phylum Pseudomonadota; class Gammaproteobacteria; order Burkholderiales; family JBDZVW01; genus JBDZVW01. Next base: position 10,163 of record DASSON010000073.1, on the reverse strand, counting down.
ACTGCGCCATCAGCACCGTGTAGCCATCGGGTTTGGAATGGGCGACCTGGGCGGCGCCGATGGTGCCGGAGGCACCCGGCTTGTTCTCGATGACGACACTCTGACCGAGCACTTTGGCGAGGTGGTCGTTGATCAGGCGCGCGGCAAAATCGGTGCCGCCGCCCGGTGAGGCGGGGACGATCATGCGAATCGGTCTTTGCGGATAATTCTCGGCCGCCGCGGCGTTCCATCCCGCTATCGAAAACAGCCCCGTCACGGCCAGAATGAATAGTTTTTTCACTGTCGCCTCCGTCGATTTGGTGATTCTTCCGGCTCGATGTGCGTTCGAGCCTTTGCCTTGACATCGAGGTGCGGCGCTCCCGCCCGTCGGCCCCGATTGCTGTTCCGTAGGTTAGGGGCAGTCCCGGACGAAAACAAATGATTTACATCTATATCTCCTATAGACGGGCTTGTTCTGAAAGCGGGACAGTCCCAATCGAATGCCGGCGGTCGATGCTGCTTTCGCGGTCGCATCGATTTCCGACGTTTCGGATGAGACCCCGGCAGACTCCCGGCAAACCAATCGACGATTGGGTGTCAGGGCGGCCGTCCAGGCGGCCGCTACGTTATACTCCGTCAAGCAACCGTTGGAGGGGACGCGTAGCGTTATGGAATTTCGACATTTGCGCTATTTTCTGGCTGCCGCGCAATTGCAAAGTTTCAGTCAGGCATCAGACAGACTGCACATTACCCAGCCGACGCTTTCTCACCAGATCAAACAGCTCGAAGACGAAATCGGTGTCCAGTTGTTCGATCGCGTGGGGCGCACCGTCCGTTTGACCACTGCCGGAGAGCTGTTCCGGGGCTACGCCAAACGGATGCTCAAAGAGGCCGATTCGGCGCTCGATGCGATACGTGAGCTTGGGGACCTCAAGGTCGGCAAGCTTACGATCGGTGTGCTGTCGTCGTTCAGTACGTATTTGCTGCCGCCCATTCTTGCGGAATTCACCAACACCTATCCCGGCATCAAAATCACGCTTTTCCGTTTGCGGACGGGCGAGATAAAAAAATTGCTGCAGGAAGGGGAGCTGGATTTCGGCATCGCCCATGCGGCTGCCGTACCTGAACAAATTGTGGTCGATGAATTGATCGCCGAATCGATGGCGCTCATCGTGGGCCGCAACCATCCATTGTTCGGTCAAGCCAGTATTGCGTTTTCCGAGGTAGGCAATCATGGTCTGATTTTGCTGACGCCCGAATATAATTCGCGCCAGTTGCTGAACGCCGCGTTCGTGGCCGGCGGCATAACGCCGCACGTCGCGATGGAAATGAATGCGATCGAACCCGTTCTCGCGACGGTTCGCCAGACGCGACTCAGCACCATCATTTCGGCCTCGTTGGTGAAGGCAGTACCGGACTTGCATGGCATCGTGCTGAAACCGTCCATTGCCCACGCTGTGGCGCTGTATACGCGACGAGGCAGTCATCTCTCGGCGGCAGCCGGAACGCTGGTGGAGTTGATCAGGAAACGCTTCCGGACAGCTGGTGGAATATTTTGACGTTGCCTGACGTTTGTATAAGATTCCGTTTCCGACCGGCATGTAAGGCGCCCGATTGTGGCAACTGAAACGGTCGGTTTTCGTGCCGCGGCTGCGAATGAAATATCGTTGTCGAATGACTGAGGTATCCGGTTTGTAGCGGTTATCGTCCCTGTCACCTATAGGAGGAGAACACAATGAATAAAGGCATTTTCTCGCTGGTGCGCTGGTTCGCCGGCGCGGTATTGCTGGGTATGGTCTGCGGAGCGTTCGCGCAATCTTCTTATCCGACAAAAACTGTAAAGATCATCGTCCCGTTCGGTACCGGCGGGCCGGCTGATATTTTTGCGCGCCTGGTCGCGAGCCACATTTCGAAACCGCTCGGACAGTCGGTGATTGTGGAAGATAAACCCGGCGCGGGTTCGCAAATTGGTTCGGAGGCGGTGGCCAAGGCGGCTCCCGATGGCTACACGCTGCTGCTGATATCGAACACGCATGCAATCAACGAAACGCTCTACAAGCATCTTCAATACAATATCCTGACCGACTTCGTACCAATTTCGCAATTGGCGGACATGCCGCTGGTGCTGGTGGTCAACCCGTCGATTCACGTCAAAACGGTGAAGGAGTTGGTCGCGCTTGCGAAATCCGAGCCTGGCAAGTTGAACTTTGCGTCGTCCGGCTCGGGGACGCCTTATCACCTTGCAATGGCACTGTTCAAGGCGATGACCGGCATCAATGTCGTCCACGTCCCGTACAAGTCCAGTGGCCAGATGCGCACCGCGGTGCTGGCCGGACAGGTGCAGATGGAATTCGATGCACTGTTGACGGCGGAAGCACAGATCAAGTCGGGCAAGCTGATCGGGCTCGGCGTTTCCAGCCTAAAGCGTTCGCCTGTTGCGCCGAACCTGCCGACGATTGACGAGGCCGGAGTACCGGGTTATGAATCCGATTTGTGGCTGGGGCTGGTGGCGCCAAAGGGAACGCCGCAACCGATCATCGACAAACTCAATGCCGCCGTCGTCAAGGTCCTGGCTGATCCCGACGTGAAGCAGCGTTACGCAAAGCGCGGTGCCGAACCCAAGGGCAGCTCGCCGCAGGAATTCGCCAAATTCCTCAAGCAGCAGGTCGAGAAATGGGGCAAGGTGGTGAAGTTCTCGGGCGCGAAAGTAGGGTAACTGGAATGTCTCGATGCCGGCGGACGAGCATGGCCGCCGGCATCGGCAGTGCTCAATCAGCGGTATTGATAGGCCACGTCAGGCAATTCGGGATTCGATAACACGACGTTACAAACCGTTACAGCATCGCGAATGCGCGCTTTTTAAAATGAAAGCGTGACATTGAAAGGAGAGCGCAATGAAATTCGCGATCGTTGCTGTGCTGCTTGCCGGGACGGTATCAGGGTGTGCGATTGTTCCGGCCTATTACGGGCCTGCCGGCCCCGCGGTCTACGTTGGCCCGGCACCGGGTTACTACACTTATCCGCATTATCATTACCGCCACCACTACCGGTATTACCGCTGAGACAACACGGCCGGCCGCAATGGTTTTCGTGCTACGGGCGCGATTTCGCCTGGGCGGTGACGGACTGAGTGGCACGCGCGACCTCTTCCGCGTCGTCCAGATAATAGTGTCTGACCGGTTTCAGATTATCGTTTAATTCGTAAACCAGCGGGATTCCGGTCGGGATGTTGAGAGCGGGAATTTCGGCATCGCTGATATTGTCGAGGTGCTTCACCAGCGCCCGCAGCGAATTGCCGTGCGCGGCGATGATTACGCGTTTGCCGGCGGACAGGTGGGGCACGATTGCATCGTTCCAGTACGGCAGAAAACGCGCGACCGTGTCTTTCAGCGACTCGGTGAGTGGGATTTGTTCCGGTGCGAGGTTTTGGTAGCGCGGATCACTGCCGGGGAAGCGTGGATCGGATGAGGTGAGCGCCGGCGGCGGCACGTCGTAGCTGCGTCGCCATGCGTGCACCTGTTCATCGCCGAATTTTGCCGCCGTCTCCGCCTTGTTGAGTCCCTGCAGCGCGCCGTAGTGGCGCTCGTTCAGCCGCCAGTCCTTGTGGACCGGCAGCCACATCAGATCCATTTCATCAAGCACCAGCCACAATGTCCGGATCGCGCGCCTGAGAACGGATGTGTATGCGACGTCGAATGTCAGGCCGGATTGCTTCAGCGTGCGTCCGGCCCGACGCGCTTCGGCGATGCCGCGTTGCGACAGATCGACGTCGGTCCAGCCGGTGAAGCGGTTCTCGTGATTCCACGTGCTTTCGCCGTGTCTGAGCAGTACGAGTTTCTTCATTGCTGCTGCAACGGAGCGTTCGCGGATTTCGCGGCCACCTTGCCGTCGAAGCGCGCACGATCGACCAGCGTGCGTTCATGCGTGCCTTCGCAGATGGTGTCGGCCCCATCGTGTGCGGATACCGCGAAAGTCAGCTTGCGATCGTCAATCCGCTCGAGCCGCGTCGTAACGGTCACCGTAAAACCGGGCGGGGTGGCGGCACCGTGCGAAACGCAGATGCCGGTGCCGAGCGTCAATTCGCCGGGCCAGTCGAGATATGGCCGGATCGCTTCGACGCACGCCCATTCCAGCAATCCCACCATGTAGCCGGTCGCGAGCACTTCCGGCATCGCGCGGAAAATGTCGGATTCGGGATAGAGATGCGGAACCGTCTTTGTTGGCGGGATCGTGAATGTGAAGCGGTGGGTGAGATTGGCGGGGATGGGCTTCATTTTTAGTGTGAGGTGTGAGGAGTGAGGTGTGAGGAGTTAAAAGCGGACGGCAAAAAACACGGGGTAACGCGTACTTTCAGTTGACGCTTGGTTTCGCTGGGATTTTGCTCCTCACCCCTCACGCCTCACCCCTCACGATTCTTCATTGCCGCCGATCTCCCTGTACCGGCGGCGCCGTCTTGAGCACTTCATCGACAGTGGTGACGCCTGCGGCGACTTTCATCGCGCCGCTGATCCGCAGCGGCTTCATGCCTTCCTTGTACGCCTGTTCACGCAGGTTCGCGAGATTCATGTCGGCCGTGATCAGCTTGCGCAATCCTGGCGTCATCACCATCATTTCATAGATGCCGATCCGTCCGTGATAGCCGGTCATGCGGCATTCGAGGCAGCCGGCCGCAACGTTGATCTGTGCCGGCTTCTTCGCTTTCCATGGCGCCGTCAGCATCTGCCACGACTCGTCGTCGAGTGTCGCGCGCTCGCGGCAGTGCGGGCACAGCGTGCGCACCAGCCGCTGCGCCATCACGCCGAGAATCGTCGATTGCAGCAGGTAGTAGGGCACGCCGATGTCGAGCAGGCGGGTGATCGCCGACGGCGCGTCGTTGGTATGCAGCGTCGACAGCACCAGGTGGCCGGTGAGCGCGGCCTGGATCGCCATTTCGGCGGTTTCCAGGTCACGGATTTCGCCCACCATCACGATGTCCGGATCCTGGCGCATCAGCGTGCGGATGCCGCTCGCGAAATCGAGACCGATGTTGTGCTGCACCTGCATCTGGTTGAACTGCGGCTCGACCATTTCGATCGGGTCCTCGATGGTGCAGACATTGACGTCGGCGGTCGCCAGCTGCTTCATCGTCGAGTAGAGCGTCGTGGTCTTGCCCGAGCCGGTGGGGCCGGTGACGAGAATGATGCCGTTCGGATGACTGATCATGCGCCGCCAGCTTTTCTCGTCGCTGTCGGCAAATCCCAGCTCGCGATAATCCTTGACCAGCACCTCCGGGTTGAAGATCCGCATTACCAGTTTTTCACCGAACGCGGTCGGCATCGTCGACAGCCGCAACTCGATTTCATCGTTGTCGGGCGTCACGGTCTTGATGCGGCCGTCCTGTGGCCGGCGCTTTTCCACCACGTCCATGCGTCCCAGTACCTTGATGCGGCTGGTCATCGCCGCCATCACCGGCGTCGGAATCTGATAGACCTGGTGCAGCGTGCCGTCGATGCGAAAACGCACGTTGCCGGTGTCGCGCCGCGGCTCGAGATGAATGTCGCTGGCGCGCTGCTCGAATGCATACCTGAGCAGCCAGTCGCAGATGTGGACGATATGCTGATCGTTGGCGTCGAGCTTGCCGCTGCGGCCGAGCTGCACCAGTTGCTCGAAGTTCGCAATGTCGTTGTAGCCGCCGCCATCGTCGGCTTTCGCGCCTTTCACCGAACGCGCGAGATTGTAGAACTCGACCAGGTAACTTTGAATGTCGAGCGGACTCGCGATCACGCGCCGGATATCGAGCCGCAGGATCTGCCGCAGCTGATCTTCCCATTCCCGCACGTACGGCTCGCAAGTCGCAACCACCGCTTCCTTCGCGTTGACCTCGATCGGCAGGATGCGGTAGCGCGCGGCGTAGGCGTTGGACATGATGCCGGTGACGGCTGCGAAATCGATCTTGAACGGATCGATGTGCACGTATGGCAGCTCGGCGCGCTCCGCCAGCCACTGCGTCAGCGCTTCCAGGTGCAATACCTTGCGTGCCTGGCGCGGATCCTTCCATTTCTGCTCGGCGATGACCGTCAGCGGATGCGCGTCGGCACGCGCAAAGCGCCGATCCCGCGTCAGCCGTTCGGCATCCTCCGCCATCACCAGCCGGTCCGCGACAAGGTCAGCGAGCACACGCTCGAGCGTCAGTTTGAGGTCATGCCGGGGTATCGAAGTAGCGGACCGCATCAACGTTGCCGCGCAATGGACTGCTTGTGACTATAACCGCAAGTCTTTGATTGCTCAACGTCGCAACGGTGGTATGTATGCCGGCGGGCGTTGTCGTGAAGCGCAATCGCGTCTCACTGGATAAAATTCATTACAGTAAGAATAATTCGTATCGAAATGATTTGATCAGAAAGCGATCGGTCCGTATAATCTTTATCCCTGACGCGGAAGGAAAGGGCACTATCGACATGAACGCCACAAACCACGCGATACCAGGCGAACACGACGCGGCACCGGGCGATGAATCATCGGCGAGCCAGGTGGTTGCGCTGAAAGACCACGGCCATACGCCGACAGTGCCGGCGCCGCGCTACGATCTGCGCATCCTGCGCTCGCTACGACGGATCATTCGCGGTGTCGATCTCTACTCGCGACAACTTGCGGCGACGCATCGCATCACCGCACCGCAACTGATCTGTCTGTTGGCGGTGGTCGAACATGCGCCATTAACAGTCACCGCGCTGAGTCATGAAATTCACCTCAGCACGAGCACACTGGTTGGCATACTGGACCGCCTCGAAGAAAAGCATCTGATCCGGCGCGAGCGCGGGCGCAACGACCGCCGCGTGGTGTGGATCAATCCCACGGCGGAGGGCGCGCGGCTCGCCGATCATGCGCCGTCGCCATTGCAGCAGGCGCTGGCCAGTGGACTGAATACGTTGCCGGAACTCGAGCAGGCGACGATTGCGCTGTCGCTGGAGCGCGTCGTCGATCTGATGGAAGTGCGCCACATCGAAACGGCGCCGATTCTGGAAACCGGGCCGATCAATCCGCCGTAATTCGACGGCGTCGCGTTATTGATTTCATCCTGCACCGGAGCGTCGAGCGCGGCGCTGCGGATGCCAACTTCGTCACCCTGGAGAACTCGTGTGAACGATTGTGTTTTGACCCAGCCGCGCTCGGATCCGTCGACGATGGTTCTGCGCGAACCCCGGCTCGACGATGGTCCGCGAATCAGGCAGTTGATCGACAGCTGCCGGCCGCTCGATCCGAATTCGACGTACGCGTACCTGTTGCTGTCGCATCACTTTGCCGGCACCTGCGTGGTCGCGGAGCGTGCCGGACAGTTGCTCGGCTTCGTTTCGGGCTACGTCGAGCCGCGGCAGCCGGACACGCTGTTCGTGTGGCAGGTCGCGGTCGATCCTGCGGCGCGCGGGCAAGGGGCGGCGCTGTCGATGCTGCGCGAGTTGATGCGGCGCGATGAATTGCGCGAGCGAATCATGTTCATGGAGGCTACGGTGACGCCCGACAACGATCCGTCGCGCCGCCTGTTCGGCAAACTGGCGCGTGCACTGGGTGCGCCGTACAACGAATCGGACTTCATCGGCGAAACCCTGTTCGGCGGCGAGGCACATGAAGAAGAACGCCTGGTCCGCATTGGTCCGATCCCTATCAATCACAATGGAGGTAAACGTTTATGAGTGCTTGTGATCTGCAGATTTTTGGACGGCTCGAATCCGAGGTGCGCGGCTACGTCCGCTCGTTCCCGACACTGTTCGACAAGGCGCGCGAAGCGATCCTGATCGACCAGGCCGGCAACCAGTATATCGATTTCTTCGCCGGCGCCGGTACGCTCAACTACGGACACAACAATCCGCTGCTGAAGCGCAAGCTGATCGATTATGTCGCCGCCGACGGCCTGGTGCACGGCCTCGACATGGCGACAGTGGCGAAGAAGCGTTTCATCGAAACCTTCGAGCGCCTGGTGCTGGAGCCGCGCGGCATGCGCTACAAGCTGCAGTTCACCGCGCCCACCGGCACCAACAGCGTCGAGGCGGCGTTGAAGCTGGCACGCCAGGTGAAGGGCCGCAGCAACGTGGTCGCGTTCACCAATGGCTTTCACGGTGTGTCGGGCGGCTCGCTCGCTGCGACCGGCAATTCCAAGTTCCGCGACGCGGCCGGCTTCCCGCTGTCGAACACGACATTCATGCCGTATGACGGTTATCTCGGCAGTGGCATCGATACCACCGAATTCCTTGAGCAGATGGTGGTCGATCGCAGCAGTGGCGTCGATGCCCCTGCCGCGGTAATCGTCGAGACGGTGCAGGGCGAGGGCGGCGTCAACGTCGCCAGCGCCGAATGGCTGCGCGCGCTGGAGCGGGTGTGCCGCCGTCACGACATGCTGCTGATCGTCGACGACATTCAGGTCGGCTGCGGCCGCACCGGGACATTCTTCAGCTTCGAGGAAGCGGGCATCCGTCCCGACATGGTGACGCTGTCGAAATCGATCAGCGGCTATGGCCTGCCGATGGCGCTGACGCTGATCCGTCCGGAGCTCGACATCTGGCAGCCGGGCGCGCACAGCGGCACTTTCCGCGGCCACAATCTGGCGTTCGTGACTGCCGCCGAAACGCTGGTGCGTTATTGGACCACGGATGAATTCGCCAGGGACGTGGTGAAGAAGGGACGCAGTCTCCGGCTGTGGCTCGAACACATCGCGCGCGATTATTCGCAGGGCGGCTTTGCGGTACGCGGACGCGGCATGATCCAGGGGCTGGTGGCCGCGGAGCCAGAACTGGCGCAGAAAATCAGCGAGCGCGCGTTCGCAAACGGACTGATCATCGAGACCTCCGGAGCGCAGAGCGAAGTGCTGAAATGCCTGCCGCCGCTAACCATCGAGGAAGCACAACTGCAGGCGGGACTGAAGCTGCTCGAGCAAAGTGTCGCTGAAGCGCTGGGGGTGCCGCTTGCCGAACCCGGCAAGGTGCAGGTGCTGCGGGCGGGAGGTGCACGATGATCGTTCGCAACAGTTCCGATCTGATCGGCAGCGAGCGCGAAACGGTGGTCGCGACGTGGGCCAGCCGGCGCATGCTGCTGAAAAAGGACGGCATGGGGTTTTCGTTCCACGAAACGATCATCTTTCCCGGCACCGAAACGCTGATCTGGTACAAGCATCATCTGGAAGCGGTATTCTGTGTCGAAGGCGAGGGTGAGGTCGAACTGATCCCGGAAGGCCGCGTGATCAAGATCGAGCCGGGCGTGATGTACGCGCTCGATCAGCATGACAAGCACTATCTGCGGGCAAAGACTCAGCTGCGGCTGGTGTGTGTGTTCAATCCGCCTCTGACGGGTGCGGAAACGCACGACGCGGACGGTGTCTATCCGGCGGAAGCTGCCGCCGCGGGAGCTTGAGTAGCGATGGTTCAGTCAGTACAAGGAGGCGCAACGATCATGACAGTGATTACCGACGTTTATCCGTCCCGGGTCGGCCGCGAAGCGGCGATTCTGATGCGGCAGGATCCGGTGGTATGGCCGGGCAAAAAGCCGGCGTCCGCACTCAGCTGCGAGCAGTTGAAAGCCTATACCGACGACGGCGCCATCCTGCTCGAATGCGTGTTCTCGGAGAAGGAAGTCGCGGCGCTGCGCAAGGCGATCGACGACATGACAGAAGACCCGGAAATCCGCAAGCGCGACGAAACCATCGTCGAGGCCGGCAGCGGCACGGTGCGTTCGATCTTTCTGGTGCACCGGTTGAACGACGTGATCCGCCGTCTCGCAGCCGACCGACGCATTGCCGACGTCGCGCGCCAGATCCTGGGCAGCGACGTTTACGTTCACCAGTCGCGCGCCAATCTGAAGCGCGGCTTCGAGGGCCAGGAATTCTACTGGCATTCGGACTTCGAAACCTGGCACATCGAGGACGGCATGCCGCGCATGCGTGCGCTGAGCTGCTCGATTCTGCTCGACGATAATAATGCGTTCAACGGTCCGCTGATGGTGATGCCGGGGTCGCATCTGAACTATGTGTCCTGCGTCGGCGAAACGCCGCGCGACCATTACAAGGAGTCGCTGAAGAAACAGGTATACGGCACGCCGGATCACGACAGCCTGCGTTTCCTGGTCGAGCGCGGCGGCATCCGTTCGATGACCGGACCGGCCGGGTCGGTGGTGTTCTTCGACTGCAATACGATGCACGGTTCGAACCGCAATCTGTC
>DASSON010000072.1:0-2787 GCA_035700525.1 Burkholderiales bacterium | reverse complement strand
ATGCGCGCCAGCGGCTGGTCCGGCAGCTTCCAGCCGGCCGCGGCCGAAATCGCGAGCACATATGCAGTCAGCACGTCGCTGCCATGATCCATGCCGGGGAAGTACTTGAGCAGCCCGTCAGCGTCGAGATAGCCCGGCAGCCGCTGCATCAGGGTCTGCCACGCACCCAGATCTTGTGACGCCACCGCCTTCGACGTCTGCTGCTCGAGGCAGCTGTACGGATAGGCGCTCATGTAGTCGTGTACGCCCGACAGGGCCGCCGCCAGTTGCGGGCTCAATCCGACCCGTACGCCGCCGCGCCCCGGCAGCGCGTCTGCCGGCATCTGCACCGGCAATTCGAGCGGCCGGCCGAGCTGCATGATGCTCGCCTGCAGCGTGCGCACCGGAACCGCCGGAATCACTGTCTGCGTCACGTGAAGCAGATCACTGCCGACGTCTTTCCCAACGGTTGTCTTGGCCACGACCGACGCGAACCAGTCGAGCGCATCGGCACGCGGCGGCACCGCGAAATCCCAGCCGACCTGTTGCGCCTGGCCGGGCTGCAGCACGATCGCATGCGTTGCGAGAGCGGGCCGATGAAGCGCGCGCGCCTCCTTCGTCTTCTCCACCACGGCGGCGCCGACGCCGACCGCGAGCGGCGCGTCCGATGCGTTTCTGACGGTGAAACCGGCGTGCAGTTGATCACCCTGGCGCACCAGCTGCGGCAGCCCGGACAGCAGCATCACGTCCTGCGTCGAACGGATCGTCGTGCCGCCGGTGCCGAACAGTCCTGCTCCGGCATCGGCGACCGCGACAATGCGAAACGACGTCAGCGAATCGTTGAGCGGCACCGTGACGGTCGCGCTGCCGCCGGCACCGAGCGTCACCTTCGCGTTCCAGTAGAGCAGCGTGTCGAACAGCTCGCGCGCCGGCAGCCGCCCGCCGCCGCCGCCAGCGGGCTGCGCCTTGCGTCCGAAGTGGCGCTTGCCGACCACCTGCATCTGCGCAGTCGCGGTGTCGACCTCGATGCTGCGCCGCTGCATCATTGCATTAAGCAGCTTCCAGCTCTTGTTCGGCCACAGCTCCAGCAATCCCTGATCGACGGCGGCGACCGCGACTTCGATGCCGGCCGGCGCGGCGCTGCCGTCGGCGCGCGTCACCTTCACCGTCACCCGCGCCTTGTCGCGCACCTTGTACACATCGTGGTCGGCCGTCACCCTGACCTTCAACTCATGTGCGCGCCAGCCGACGTTGATCTCTGCCATGCCGAGCTTGAATGCGGGCTTGCCGAGATCGATCATCGCGGTCGGCTGCACGCCGGCGACACGCCCGCGCACCGCCAGCACCGACACGAACACGTTGGGCGTGTAATTGCCCTTGATCGGCACTCTCACCACCGGTGCCTTGCCCGAAAGATGCGTGACAAAGCTGCTGATCACGCCTTCGCGCTCCACCGTCACCAGCGCGGTCGCTTCGCGAAACGGCATGCGCACCTGGAACGTCGCGGTGTCGCCCGGCTCATAGTGCTTCTTCTCCGGCAGCAGATCCATGCGATCGCTGTCGCTCATGTCGAACCACCAGTCCGCGGACCCGGCGATCCACACATCACGGTTCACATACGCGGTATTGCCCGCGCCGTCCTGTGCCGCTGCACGCAGGATCACGTCGCCCGACACCGGCGATTTCGCGTCGCACAGCAGCAGGCCGTGCGCGTCCGTCGTGCCCTCGCACGCGCTGCCGACACGCTTGATTTCCGTCACGTTCTCATACGCGTAAAAGCCGCCGATCAGGCGCTTGCGATGGGAATAGGTGTCGCGCTGGAACAGATCGACGTGCACCGCGACCCCCGCCTGCGGCTTGCCGTCGAGGTCGAGCGCTGCCACCTGAAACTTGAAGCGGTCTTTCGACATCGCCCAGCCGTCGGGCTTGATGCCGAGCACGATCGCGGCCGGCCACAGCCCGACACGGGTGGCCGCAGTGCGCGTTTCGCCATTGGCGTCGCGGTACTCGAGTTCGGTGAGCAGCGTGCGCGGCGCAGCCGACTGCGGCAGACTGTCGATCGTGAAGCGCCCGCCGCCCGCCTGGTCGAGCTTGCCGGTCAGCGTGCCGAGCGGTTTGCTCGCCGCGGCAGCGGCCTCGGCATCTTGTTCGCCGCCGCCGCTGCGCGTCATGCCTTCGGTCACGTTGCCGTTGGCGAACGTGAAATCGTCATAATCGGGAAACGACACATTGCGCGGCATTACCATGCTGCGCAACGCGACCGGCGCGAAGCCCGCGCCGCCGCCGGACAGGTAATTGAGCTGCACGTCGACCGTTGCCGAACGCGCGTTGATCAGCGCACCGGCGGCCGGCTTCACGATCGCCTTCATCGTCGGTACGCGGAACGATTCGACGCGGAAGCTGCCGGCCTCACGCTGGTTCGGCTGTTTGCGCTGCGGCTTGAGGCCGATGCGATCGAGCACCGACACTCCGTAGTCGCCCTGCTTTGCGTTCTTCGGGATCGTCCATTCGGCGCTTGCACGGCCGTGATCGTCCCACGTCACCGGCACCTCATAGCGCTCGCCGCTGCCCTGGTGAACGATGACCACTCGGCTTTCGAGCTTCTGCCGCGGAGCGAATGCAAATCCGTTGCCGGTATGCCGGCGCACGAACAGCTTCATGTGCACCGTCTCGCCGGCGCGCAGCAGGCTGCGGTCAAACACAGTGGTCGCGATGGTCGGCCCCTGGTACGAGCCCTGCGGCAGATTGAAGCGCCACGGCTGGATGCCTTCATTCCATTCTGACATTACGAAGGTCATGTCATCGCCG
>DASSON010000071.1:0-13755 GCA_035700525.1 Burkholderiales bacterium | reverse complement strand
GTAGTGCAGCCGCCCCACCAGGCGCACATTCGCATGTTCCAGCACTTCGACGATCTTGCCCTCCGCACGTCCGCGATAATCGGTTCCCGACTCGCGCGCCATCACGCGGTCGCCGTGCAGCGCCTTGCGCATTTCGCGCGGACCGAGGAACAGATCAGCGCCGCCGTCATCGCGCGCCAGAAAACCGAAGCCGTCGCGATGACCGATCACCCGGCCGCGAATCAGATCCAGCTTGTCGACCACGCATACCGCGCCGCGCCGGTTGCGCATCACCTGGCCGTCGCGCTCCATCGCGCCGAGGCGGCGCTCGAACGCCTGCAGCTCGTCCTCGGCGACGCCAAGCATCGCCGCGAGATCGGCGTCGGCCAGCGGCACGCCGTGCTCGGTCAGCGTCTGCAGAATGAATTCACGGCTCGGCAGCGGCTGCTCGTAACGCGCGGCTTCGCGCTCGAGAAACGGATCGTCGAGGCGCCGTGCCACCACCTTCTTCTTGCCGCTGCGCGCGGCACGCCGCGTCTGCGCCGGCGCGCTGCGCACCTTCCTTTGCGGCGTTTTGCGTGCCGCGCTCATTTGACAAACCGGTCTTTTGACATTAAATTCCCGAACCTTGCAGGCCGAGATGGCGGAATTGGTAGACGCACCAGGTTCAGGTCCTGGCGGTGGCAACACCGTGGGGGTTCGAGTCCCTTTCTCGGCACCATCAAGCAGTTTTCAGATTGTTTCGTTACGTCCCGCGATTCCCGGCACCCAGGCTGTTCCTGCGTTCATTGCATTGCCTGGCATCGCGTCAATTCCGACGGTATTTTGGCGGTATATCGGTTGCTCGCGTCATAAACGCCACGAGAAACCGTCAGACGAAATACCTCAATCGTGAGGCGCAAAGATGGGCGCTGAAAACTGCCGGACAAGCGCACATTATATCTGCCTGCCAAAGCCTTCGGGAAATACCTGCGCCAGTACTTCGTCAATAATGGATGCCATGCAGACAAGTGGCTGCGTGTATTTCGCGCGAAACGCTTTACCGCACGCTGTCGGAACGCGGCAACCCGCGTCTGGATACATCGTCTGCGTTGCTGCACGCAATGAAGCTGCGACCAGGCGTAACACCGGCATGAGCGTCAACTGAACGGGCGGCAAGCGCCTGCGCCATGATTTTTATTGACGGCAGCGCAGCCCGGGGCGCCCGGGATTCGGACCACGATAAAGACGTGGCGTTGCTGCGATACGGCTCCGTTTCCAGGCGCAATCGGAACGCAGATACCGCTGGCAACAACCGCAACCCGTGCGGTCGCTGCCTCGATCTCACATCGCGCTTGCCCCGCTTGCCAGCCTAGCTGCCGGCCGACTTATCGACCTGCTCGAGTCCTCGCAGGGATTCCTCGTAGAGCGCCTTGTCGTGCTGCTTGAAGCTGTCCGTAAAGCGCAGGATCTGAAAACCGTTGTCATCGCTGACGGTCCACAGTTGCAGCTCGGCGCCGTTGCCATGGCCATGACTTTTGCCGTTGCCGGCAACGACCCAGCGCACCCAGCCGGCAATCCTGTCCACGGTCCGATCAGCGCCCGCTTTCCAGCTGCCCGATGCCGGAAGGACCTCCGTCCCCACGGCCGGCGGCTTCCAGTACGCGACCTCTTTCGGATGGTATGGATCACGAATGTCGAAAACACGCAGGCCTGCAGCTCGATAGCCGCACGCCAGCATGGTCGCATTGTCGGGACGATCTGCGGTGCATCTTTCACCGGAGTAGTCGGGTGCCTTGCCGCCGGCGTCGGGCGGATCATCGGCGAGCTTCGAACAATTGGCGGGATCGCTCACTTGCAGCATCAGCTTGGCGACGATTTTGGGTTTCGTTTCATCGGCGACGTCGATGATCTGCGCAAAACCAAACGGGGACGCTCCCCGCGCGCAGGCAGCCCGGATACCGCCAACGCCACCCTCACCGCCGTCCTCGTCGGTGCTGATGATGTACGGGTGCCCCTTGATGGTCACGGGCAGCATTTCCTCCGCCTGTCCCTGATCCTTCCAGAACAGCTTGCTGATAATCCGGATCTGCGGATGGGGACGACGCAGCTGATAGTCGCTGACGTCCTCGATCACCAGCCCGTCCGGACCGATCGACGAGCCGGTGTTGCCTGTCAGGCCGGGCTGTCCCGCATACAGCCGCGTTCCTTCCGGTACACCGGGCTCGAAGCCCTTCGGGTTCAGCTCCGCTTCGTGGGGTCTGCCATCGCCGGAGTACTGCCAGGCGGGCAACTGCTGCGGATGCGACGGGTCGGACAGGTCCACGATGTACACGGAACCGCCCTTGCCCCGATTTTTCTGGCCGACGTAGTACGTCAGGCCGTCCGGGGCGAAGTTGCCCATGTGGGCCTGACTGCCGGGCAGCTTGATGTCGGCCTTCAGGACCGGATGGCGGCAGTCGGACGTGTCATAAACGGCAAAGTCCGGCCCGTTGTGCTGGGCGACCACGAGCAGGTGGCGGCGTTCATTGGTCTGCAGCGTTTCGTGCGGGTCCAGCGCCGCCGCAGTATCGTCCAGGTACGCGGTGGGATGGGGATGCTGCGGGTCGGAGGCATCGATCACCGTGACGCCGTGGTGCTGTTGCGTGGAAGTATGGCGATCCGTTGCATAGTAGGCGCAGTCACCGTCGTACGCCGGCCCATCCTGCGAATAGGCGCCCTCACCCGGGTAGCGACCCACGAGCTGCAAATTGCAGTTGTAGCCGCGTTTGGAATCGCCACTGGAACGCTCTCCCGGCGTGGTCTGGCCCTGCAACCCGCCTTCGGTCCGATCGCCGGAACCGCAATGAGCTTCGGGCACCGGTCCCATAAACGGCACGGGATCAGTGTTCGCACGTTGATGTCCGGCGTCGGTGCCGTCGGCCAACACGGCAGGAGTGCCAGGCAACAGACCCAGCAACAGGACGGCTGCCATTGCGAATGCCTTGCCCAGTTCCCGCACGTTCATGATGCATCCTCCTTGCCATGTAAGCGTTCTGCCGCGGCCATTGCCACCAACAGCCGAACCGTCAAAACTATTCCATTGCGCGTCATCACTTCCGGGCAAGTCTGTGGCGCCACTCTTGCAAGCGTCGCATCAGACGGCACAAAGAATATGTCGCAGGAGGATACATCGTCAACTTGCCATCCGGATGTCATGCGCATCAGGACTCACACCGGACATTGTTCCGGGCGCTGCTGCACTCGGCGCCGGACAGCCGCTCGATAGGGCGACATGCCACGCAGGAGGAAGACCGCCAGCCCGCAACGCGGCTCGAAACGAGCGCCCGGAGGATAGCTGCCGCGATGCAGCGGGGGTGACGGCGCGCCATGGCATGGCGGCGCAGTTGATCTACAGCGTTGTTTTCAGCAATCCGTCCACGTCAGCGACTTTCGGCTCCGGACCGAAAGCATGAGAAGCGTTGCCGACATTTTCTTCCGTTGTTACGAGCCATCGGCACGCGCCGGCGTGCCTTCCGGCGCCGCGCGCAGGTATTGTATCGGCCATGGCGTCTTGTAACCCAGTTCACGCGCGGCACGCAGCGGCCAGTACGGATCGCGCAGCAGTTCACGCGCCAGCAGCACGCAGTCGGCCTGCCCGCTGCGCACGATGTGATCGGCCTGGGCGGAGCCGGTGATCAGTCCGATCGCGCCGGTCAGGATGTCGGCGTCGCGCCGGATGCGTTCGGCAAACGGTGTCTGATAGCCCGGTCCGGTCGGAATCGACGCACGCGGCACGTTACCGCCCGATGAACAATCGATCAGATCGACACCCAGCGGCTTGAGCGCGCGCGCCAGTTCGATGGACTGCTCGATGTCCCAGCCGCCGGTGGTCCAGTCGGTCGCCGAAATACGCGTGAACAACGGCAGGTCGTCGGGCCATACTTCACGTATTGCCGCCGCAATCTCGCACAACAGGCGCGTACGGTTTTCAAACGTGCCGCCATACGCATCGCTGCGGTGATTGCTCAACGGCGACAGGAATTCATGCAGCAGATAGCCGTGCGCCGCATGAATTTCGATCACGCGAAAACCGGCGGCCCGCGCACGCCGCGCAGCATCCACGAACGCACCGATGACAGCGCGAATGCCGTCGCCGGTCAACGCCTCCGGCACCGTGTAGCCGGCGTCGAACGCCAGTGCACTGGGTGCCAGTGTGCGCCAGCCGCCGTCCGCCTCCGCGATCGCGCCCGGTTTGTCCCACGGCGGACGTGTGCTGCCCTTGCGGCCGGCGTGCGCCAGCTGGATGCCGGCGACGCTGCCGTGATGGTCGATGAAGCGCACGACACGCGCCAGCGGCTCGACGTGGGCGTCGCTCCAGATGCCGAGATCCTGCGGACTGATGCGGCCTTCCGGCGTGACCGCGGTCGCTTCAGTGAACACCAGCGCCGCGCCACCGATCGCGCGACTGCCGAGATGCACGAGATGCCAGTCGTTGGCGTAGCCGTCGGTACACGAATATTCGCACATCGGCGACACCAGAATGCGGTTCGGAAACGTCACACCACGGACCGTCAGCGGCTCAAACAGATGCGTCATTTTCAATCAATTCCTGAATGATTAAAAACACCACCGCAAAGACGCGAAGGCGCAAAGGAACGCAAAGGAAAACCAAATCAGAAGTTCTTTGCGGCTTTTCCTTGCGCCTTCGCGCCTTTGCGGTTCAGATTTTTTCGACGCGTATCGGCAATTCCATCAATCGAACGGATGATGCAGCGCGATCGTCTGCTCACGATCGGGCCCGGTCGAAATGATGTCAATCGGCACTTCGCAGATGGCCTCGATCCGCTTCAGGTAATCCTGTGCTGCACGCGGCAGCTGTTCGAAACGCGTCAGCCCGACCGTGCTGTCGCGCCAGCCCTTGATTTCCTCGTACACCGGTTCGCAGCGGGCGCAGCTGTCGGCGCCTGCCGGCAGCAGATCACTGCGCTCGCCGCCAATGCGATAGCCGACGCCCAGCTGCAGCGTCTCCATGCCGTCGAGCACGTCGAGCTTGGTCACGCACAGCCCGGACACGCCGTTGATCTGGATCGAGCGCTTCAGCGCCGCAGCATCGAACCAGCCGCAGCGGCGCGGACGCCCGGTGACCGATCCGAATTCATTGCCGCGACTGGCCAGCAGCCGTCCGATGTCGTCGTCGAGCTCGGTCGGAAACGGTCCGGAGCCGACGCGCGTGGTGTACGCTTTCGTGATGCCGAGCACGTAGTGCAGCGCGCCCGGCCCGACACCGGCGCCGGCGGCCGCCGCGCCGGCGACGCAGTTGCTCGAAGTCACGAACGGATAGGTGCCGTGATCGACGTCCAGCAGCGTGCCCTGCGCGCCCTCGAACAACAGGTTGTGCCCGGCTTTGCCGGCTTCGTAAAGCAGGCGCGGCACGTCGGCGACCATCGGCCGGATACGCTCCGCCAGTGCCAGCGACTGGTCCAGCGTCTGCTGGAAATCGACGATGTCGGCGTGGAAATAATGCTTCAGCGCGAAATTGTGATAATCGAGCACTTCGCCGAGCTTCGCCGCGAAACGCTCGCGGCTCATCAGGTCCTGGATGCGGATCGCACGCCGCGCCACCTTGTCCTCATAGGCCGGCCCGATGCCGCGGCCGGTGGTGCCGATCTTGCCGGCGCCGCGCAGCGCTTCGCGCGCGTGATCGAGCGCGACGTGATGCGGCAGTATCAATGGGCACGCCTGGCTGATTTTCAGCCGCGCGGCGGCATCGACGCCGGATGCCGCGAGCGCGTCGATTTCTTCCAGCAGCGCCTGCGGCGACACCACCACGCCGTTGCCGATGTAGCAGGTGACCTGCTCGCGAAAAATGCCGGACGGAATCAGCCGCAGCACGGTTTTGCGGTTGCCGATCACCAGCGTGTGACCGGCATTGTGGCCGCCCTGAAAACGCACCACGCCCTGGGCGACGTCGGTCAGCCAGTCAACCACCTTGCCCTTGCCTTCGTCACCCCACTGGGTGCCGATCACCACCACGTTCTTTGCCATCTTCAAACCGCTTTCCTGAACTGAGCGCCGCACCGCGCGGCATTCACCGTTTGCGTGCAACCACCTGCCATCCGCCGTCGATCAGCCGCAGTTCCCGGTCGCAGGCGAATTCGTCGTCGCTACATTCGTCATTGCCGCCGCCGGGCAGATCGACAATCACGACTTCATTGTCAGCGCGCAATTTGCCGATCATCGCCGCCAGCGCCGCATCGTCGGGCCGGTACGGCGCGAGTACCGCGCACAGCCGGTCGGCGGGCGGATTGACCGCCACCAGTTCGCGCAGATCCATGCTGAATCCGGTGGCCGGCCGCGCCCTTCCGAACGCCTTGCCGATTTCATCGTAGCGGCCGCCCTGCGCCAGCGCATTGGTGGCGCCGTTCGCGTACGCGGAAAACACCACGCCGCTGTGATAGCGATAGCCGCGCAATTCCGCCAGATCGAAACAGCGGATCTCGGCGACATCGCGCAAGCGGCCGGAAACCGCGCGCAGATCGGCGAGCGCACGGCCGATTTCGGGATACGACGGCAGCCGCCGCTCCGCTTCGGCCAGCACTTCGGCGCCGCCATAGAGCTGCGCCAGCGTTTCCAGTGCGGTGCGCGTCGCGGCATCGAGCGGCGCGGCGGCTTCGCGCAGCGCACCCACGTCGCGCGCCTGCATCGCCTGGAACAGATCCGCCTCCTGATCCGGTGTCGCCTGTGCGTGCTGCACCAGGCTGCGGAATATGCCGACGTTGCCGAGATCGAGCGAGACATGCTCGATGCCGGCGATTTTCAATGATTGCAGCGCGACACGCTGAATTTCGACGTCGCTTTCGATGCCGGAATGGCCGTAGAGTTCGGCACCGATCTGCAACGGTTCGCGCGTGCGGTTGAAGCCGAATGGGCGTGCATGCAGCACGCTGCCGCAATAGCACAGCCGGGTGATGCCCTTGCGGTTCAGCAGATGCGCGTCGATGCGCGCCGCCTGCGGCGTGATGTCGGCGCGCACGCCGAGCAGGCGTCCGCTCAACTGATCGACCAGCTTGAACGTCTTGAGATCGAGGTCGCGCCCGGTGCCCGTGAGCAGCGAGTCGAGATATTCGAGCAGCGGCGGCATTACCAGCTGATAGCCGTGCACCTGCAGCAGATCGAGTATGCCGCGGCGCAACGCCTCGATGCGCCGCGCCTGCAGCGGCAGGATGTCCTCGATGTACTCCGGCAGCAGCCAGCGCGCACGCAATTCATTCGTCATCGATCGAACCCTTCCCGCATCACTGCCTTCGCCTACAGAACCAGATACAGCAGCAGCAATCCGCCGGCAATCGACGCCAGTCCGATGAAGCGGATCTGGCCGTCGCTCATCGCGGTCAGCCGCCGAAATGTGTCACGCCACATGCCCGGCGCGACAAACGGCAGCAAGCCCTCGATCACCAGCATCAGCGCCACTGCCGCAAGCAGCCTGTTCATGCACCATGCCGCGCACGCGTTTCGTGAAAACGGCGCGCCGCGCGCGCCGCTGTCACCGTGCCCCGACGCACGCTACCTGGTCGACGGCTTGCCGGGCGCACGGAAGTACTTGAAGAAATCGGAGTCGGGCTTCAGCACCAGCACGTTGCCCTTGTTCGCCAGACTGTCGCGATACGCCTCCAGGCTGCGGTAGAACGCGTAGAACTCCGGATTCTGCTCGTAGGCCTGGGCGTAGATCGCCGCCGCCTTGGCATCGCCCTGGCCCTTGATCTTCTGCGCCTTCGCATAGGCTTCGGCGATGATCACCTCGCGCTGGCGGTCGGCGTCGGCCTTGATGCGCTCGGCCTCGGCCGTGCCCTCGGCGCGCAATTGATTGGCAATGGTCTTGCGCTCGGCTTCCATGCGCCGATACACCGAATCGCTCACCTGCTGCGGCAGATCGACGCGCCGCAGCCGCACGTCGACCACCTGCACGCCGATCTTCTTCGCGTCCACCGCAGCGTTGAGCAGCGTCGCCGCCATGACCTTGTCGCGCTGTCCGGATACCACCTCGCTGACCTTGCGATTGCCGAATTCGTCGCGCAGGCTGGAGTTGATCGTCTGCAGCAGCCGCGTCGCGGCCCGCGTCGCATCACCGCCGACGCTGACGTAGTACTGCCGCACGTCGCTGACGCGCCACTTGACGTAGAAATCAACCAGCAGGTTCTTTTTTTCCGAAGTCAGGTAGCGCTCTGCTTCTGACGGTTCGATCGTGCGAATGCGGGTGTCGAAGTAGCGCACGTTCTCGATCAGCGGAATCTTCACGTAAAGCCCGGGCTGCTTGATGATCCGCACCACTTCGCCGAGCCGGAACACGATCGCGTTCTGGCGCTGATCGACGATGAACAGCGTCTGCGTCACCACCACCACGACGACGATGATCGCAACGATCAGGGCACCGAGACTGTTGCGCATCACCGGGTCTCCCTGTCACGGCTGCGGAACGCCTGCCGCGAGCGGTCGGCGTCCTGCGACGACGATTGCGACTGCTGCGTATCGGAATCCGCTTTCGATCCCGACTCGGGCGTTGCCGGCAGCGCCGACACGGGCGTCTTGCCCGACTTCTGCAGCAGCTTGTCGAGCGGCAGATAAAGCAGGCTGTTGCCCGAATTCTGATCGACCACGATCGTGTTGGCGTTTTTCAACACGTCCTGAACCGTATCCAGATAGAGCCGCTCGCGCGTCACCTGCGGCGCCTTCTCGTACGCCGACAGCAGCTGATCGAAGCGGCTGGCGTCACCCTGTGCGGTCGAGATCTCGCGCTGGCGGTAGCCTTCGGCTTCCTGCTCGATGCGCGACGCCTGGCCGCGCGCCTTCGGAATGACGTCATTCGCGTAGGCCTGGCCGAGATTCTTCAGGCGATCGCGATCCTGGTTCGCCTTCACCGCGTCGTCGAACGCCGCCTGCACTTCCTCCGGCGGCTGCGCGCTCTGCATCGTCACGCGGCTGATCGCAATACCGGTGCCGTAACGGTCGAGGATTTTCTGCATTTCCTGCTGCGCTCGCGCGGCCACTTCCTCGCGGCCTTCGTACAGCACGAAATTCATCGTGCTTTTGCCGACCACTTCGCGTATCGACGTTTCGGCCGCCTGCACCACTGCGCCGTCGGGATCACGGTTGTTGAACAGATAGTCTTCCGGATTCTTGATCGTGTACTGCACGGCAAACTGGATGTCGACGATGTTTTCATCCTCGGTCAGCATCAGTGATTCGCGCGGCACCTTGTTCTTGACGTTGTTGCGGTAGCCGATTTCGATCGTGCGCACCTGCGCCACGTTGACCGTTTCCACCGATTCGATCGGATACGGCAGATGCCAGTGCGGCCCCGGCATCGTGGTTTCGATGTACTGGCCGAAGCGCAGCACGACACCGCGCTGGCCTTCATAGACGATGTAAATGCCGCTGGCGATCCAGATCAGGATCAGCAGCGCGATCACGATCAGCGGCGCCTTGCCGCCGAAGCGGCGGCCGCCGGGCGCAACCGACGGCCCGCCGCCACCGCCGCGACCGCCGAACAACTGCGCCAGCCGGCGGTTGAAGCGCCGCCATATTTCGTCGAGATCGGGCGGGCCGCCGCTGCCCCCGCCGCCGCCCGGCCGCTGTCCCCACTGCGCCATCCACACACGCGACAAAAGTAGGAGCCGGGCTGCCACGGTGGCGCACCCCTCCCTCATTGAACCCGTCATTCCCTTGAATTCCTGTTTACACGGTGGCTGCCAGGCTGTCCGCCGTTGCGGCGGCAAGGCTTTCAGCGAGCGCCTGTCGTACCAGTTCCATTCCGGCGCCGGTTGCGGCACTGACCCAAATGCGCGCAATTGTACCATACTCGTTGCGCTCAACCCGCGGCTGCGCGCCGCTGATATCGATCTTGTTCATCACCAGAATCTGCGGAATCGCGGCGGCGCCGATTTCGGCCAGCACCTTGTTGACCTCGGCGATCTGTAGATCGCGGTCGGGGTTCGCGGCATCGACGACATGCAGCAGCAGGTCCGCATGGACCGTTTCATCGAGCGTCGCGCGAAACGCCGCGACCAGCGTGTGCGGCAGATCCTGGATGAAGCCGACGGTATCGGACAGCACGATGCTGCGGCCGTCGGCGCCATGCAGCTTGCGCGTCGTCGGGTCGAGCGTCGCGAACAACTGATCGGCGGCATGCACGCTGGCGCGCGTGAGCCGGTTGAAGAGCGTGGATTTGCCGGCGTTGGTGTAACCGACCAGCGAGACCGAGCGCAAATGGGCGCGCTGTCGCGCACGGCGCTGTGTCGCGCGCTGCCGGTCGAGCTTCGCCAGCTTGTCCTTCAGCACCTTCACGCGTTTTCCGAGCAGGCGGCGGTCGGTTTCCAGCTGGGTTTCACCGGGGCCGCGCAGGCCGATGCCGCCCTTTTGCCGCTCCAGGTGCGTCCAGCCGCGCACCAGTCGCGTCGCCAGGTGCTCGAGCTGCGCCAGCTCGACCTGCAGCTTGCCTTCATGGCTGCGCGCGCGCTGCGCGAAAATATCGAGAATGAGGCTGACGCGGTCGATGACGCGGCGCTCGAAACGACGTTCGAGATTGCGTTCCTGCGCCGGCGACAGCTCGTGATTGAAAATGATCAGGTCGGCACCCGCCGCCTGTGCCGCCGCGGCGATTTCATCGACCTTGCCGCTGCCGGCAAACAGCGCTGCGTCCGGCCGCCGGCGCCGGCCGCGGACGACACCCGCGACAACGGCACCGGCACTGGTGGTGAGCAGCTTCAGTTCATTGAGGCTTTGTTCGTCACCGCCGTCGTCCAGCGCCAGGCTCACCAGCACTGCCCGCGTGCCGCTGCCGGGGCGGTCAAACATCAATGCTCAGAGCTTTGGTCGAATTGCAGACTCACGGGCCGGGAGGGGACGACAGTCGAGATCGCATGTTTGTAGACCATCTGCGTGACCGTATTCTTGAGCAGCACCACGTACTGGTCGAACGAATCGATCTGACCTTGCAGCTTGATTCCATTCACCAGATAGATGGACACCGGAATATGTTCCTTGCGCAGCGTATTCAAAAACGGGTCTTGTAACAGCTGCCCTTTACTACTCATGATAACCTCAAGGTTGTCGTTATTCGGAATACCACTTTACTTGATTTTTCAATGAAATGCCAGAGCGCCCAGTGGGCTGCGCTGCTACCGTTTGCGCTTCAAGCCGTTGTTCGAGTATGGGTTATTTCCCTGCCGAAATTCGACCCGCAGCGGCGTGCCCTGAAGTTCGAAAGCACGGCGCAAAAATCGTTCAAGGTAACGGCGGTAACCGGCCGAAACCCGGTTCAGCGCGTTGCCATGAACCACCACCGTGGGCGGGTTGACGCCGCCCTGGTGCGCATAGCGCAGCTTGGGACGGACCAGGCCGTCTCGCGGCGGCGCCTGCTGGGTGGTGGCATCGATCAGCGCGCGCGTCAGGCGCGGTGTCGGCAGCCGCGCCATTGCCGAGCGATAGGCGACGTCGACCTCGCGCAGCAATGCCCCCACTCCGCTGCCGTTCAGCGCCGATATGTAATGGGTGGCGGCAAAATCGAGAAAAGCCAGCTTGCGCGCCAGCACGCGCTTGGCCTGGTCACGCGCGTACGCGTCGAGACCGTCCCATTTGTTGACCGCAATCACCAGCGCGCGCCCCGCTTCGAGAATGTAGCCGGCAATGTGCGCGTCCTGGTCCGCCACGTCCTGGCGCGCATCCAGCACCAGGATCACCACATTGGCGTCGTCGATCGCCTGCAGCGCCTTGATCGCCGAAAACTTTTCGATCGCCTCCGAGACGCGGCCGCGGCGCCGGATGCCGGCAGTGTCGATCAGCGTGTAGCGCCGGCCGTCGCGCTCGAATTCGGTATGGATCGAATCGCGCGTGGTGCCCGGCTCATCGAACACGATCATGCGATTTTCACCCAGCAACCGGTTGACCAGCGTCGACTTGCCAACGTTGGGACGACCGACCACGGCGATCCGCGGATGATCATCGGCTGCGGCCGGTTGCGCCTCGCCGGCCGGAAAATCCGCCAGCACGTGCTCCATCAGCGCGGCCACGCCCTCGCCATGCTCGGCCGAAATCGCCAGCGGTGCGCCGAGCCCCAGCTCATGGAATTCCGCCGCGGCAACGCCGCGCGTCAACCCTTCGGTCTTGTTCACCACCAGCCACAGCCGCCTGCCGGATTCGCGCAGGCGCTGCGCGATCTCCAGATCGCCGGGCGTCACGCCCTGACGCGCATCGACGATGAACAGCACTGCGTCGGCCTCGTCGATCGCGGCACGCGCCTGCTGCGCCATTTCGTGCCGGATGCCGGCCGTGGCCACCGGCTCGAAACCACCGGTGTCGATCAGCATGTAGCGCCGGTCGCCAACCCGGCCGTGTCCATAATGGCGGTCGCGCGTCAGCCCCGGAACGTCGGCCACCAGCGCCGCCCGCGAGCGGGTCAGGCGGTTGAACAGCGTCGACTTGCCGACGTTGGGACGGCCGACCAGGACGATGATCGGGAGGCGATGGAAAAAATCTTCAGTCATGCGTGAAACGCCACGGCGCGTGGCGTCGGTTGCGTTCGATGGTCAACGGCCGGCGGAGATTACCACAGCACGGCGGCGCGGCACACCGATCCGGTTTTTTTATACGCGTGGAATGACTGCGGGTGGCTGTTTCGCCCGGCGCACATCCCGTGATGATACGGAGCAAACGAGCGGACGGCCATCGTCGCGCGCCGCGCGTTGAAGAAAGCGTCGATCGGATTCCAGTGCAACGCCGGATGAGGGGCGCCCGGAAACGGGATCACGCGGACTGCCGGCTGCCCGGCACCGCGTCGTCCCGTATCAGGGTGCGACGTGCAGTCCGGCCCGTTCGCCGGCGATGCGCCGCTCCGCCGCGCGCACGGTGTTCGCGATCAGCATGGTGACGGTCATCGGTCCGACACCGCCCGGAACCGGCGTGATGTAAGCGGCCTTGGCCCTGACGCTCTCGAAATCGACGTCACCGGCGACCTTGCCGGATGGCAGGCGGTTGATGCCGACGTCGATGACGGCTGCGCCCGGCTTTATCATCGCCGCCGCAATCAGACCCGGCCGCCCGACCGCGGTCACCAGAATGTCGGCACGCCGCGTGTGCGCCGCCAGATCCCGGGTTTGCGAATGGCAGAACGTAACGGTGGCGCCGCGCTCCAGCAGCATCAGTGCCATCGGCTTGCCGACGATGACGCTGCGCCCGATCACCACCGCGTCGCGGCCGGCGATCGGGATGCCGGCGGCATCCAGCAGCTTCACCACACCGTAGGGTGTGCAGGGCGGATAGACCGACGCACCGGCCAGCAGTTTTCCCATGTTGTGAACATGGAATCCGTCGACGTCCTTGTCCGCCGAAATCTCTTCCAGAATGTGGCCGGCATCGAGCTGCGGTGGCAGCGGCAGCTGCACCAGAATGCCGTGAATGCGCGGGTCGCGATTGAGACGGCGGATCAGGTCGAGCGCTGCCGATTCGTCGCTGTCGGCCGGCAGTTGATGGACTTCCGAATAGACGCCCACTTCGTGGCAGGCGCCGACCTTGGCGCGGGTATAGAGCTGTGAGGCCTGGTTTTCGCCGAGCAGAACTACGGCAAGGCCGGGCTGAATACCCCTGGTCCGGAGAGCGTGAACGTGCTGCTTGAGTTCGGTGCGGATGAGTTTCGCGATGGCGACGCCATCAATGACGATGGCTGCCATGAGTCGCAGAGTGCAGGATCATACGGTTGAGCACATATCCTTCTTCTCACCCGTCAATCTGGCAGCAAAGCGTTCGGCGGCAGAAACCGTGTTG
>DASSON010000070.1:0-25115 GCA_035700525.1 Burkholderiales bacterium | reverse complement strand
CAGTTCTTCGATGACATGGCACGCGTCACCCAATACCGCGCCGATCCCGACCTGCTGGAGCTGCTGGTGCGGCGCAGCTTCGACACCGTGAAATGGATGCGCACCAAAGGCGTGCGCTTCCAGGCAAGCTACGGGCGCCAGGCGTTCAAGGTCGACGGCCGCTTCAAGTTCTGGGGCGGGCTGGCGCTCGAAGCGTGGGGCGGCGGCCCGGGACTGGTCGAAGGCGAACACAAGGTCGTCGGCCGCGAAGGCATCCCGATCTTCTACGACACGCCGGCACTCACACTGCTGCACGACGACAGCGGTGTGGTGGGTGTGCGCGCCCGCCACCAGGGCAAGAGCGTCGACATCCGCGCCAAGGCGGTGATCCTCGCCTGCGGCGGATTCGAGTCCAACGCCGAAATGCGGGCGCGCTACCTGGGGGTGAACTGGGACCTGGCGAAGGTGCGCGGCACACGCTACAACACCGGTGCCGGCATCCGCATGGCACTCGAACTCGGTGCACTGCCCTACGGCCACTGGTCGGGCTGCCACGCGGTGGGCTGGGACTTGAACGCCCCGCCGTTCGGCGACCTGGCGGTCGGTGACAACTTCCAGAAGCACAGCTACCCGCTGGGCATCATGGTCAACGCCAACGGCGAGCGCTTCGTCGACGAAGGGGCGGACTTCCGCAATTACACCTACGCCAAATACGGGCGCGTGATCCTCAATCAGCCGGGGATGTTCGCGTGGCAAATCTTCGACGCCAAGGTGATCCCGATGCTGCGCGACGAATACCGCATCCGGCAGGTGACGAAGGCGAAGGCCGATACGCTGGAACAACTGGCGCCGAAGCTCGAAGGGGTTGATCCGCAGGCGTTCCTGAAGACAGTGGCCGAATACAACCGGGCGGTGCGCACCGACGTGACGTTCAACCCGGCGGTCAAGGACGGACGCGGCACGAAAGGGCTCGCGGTGCCGAAGTCGAACTGGGCCAACCCGCTCGACACGCCGCCGTTCGAGGCGTATGCGGTGACCTGTGGCGTCACCTTCACCTTCGGCGGGGTGAAGATCACCACCGATGGTGAGGTCGAGGACAGCTCCGGCAACGTGATCCGCGGGCTTTACGCGGCGGGCGAGATGGTGGGTGGCATCTTCTATCACAACTACCCCGGCGGCACCGGGCTCACCTCCGGTGCCGTGTTCGGCAAAATCGCCGGCGCCTCCGCCGGTGCGTTCGTCAAGTAACGCGGACCGGCGTCATGTTCGATGGCTTCACCACGACGCAGATCGCGGTCGACGGCGCGACGATCCATCTCGTCCACAGTGATCTGAACCACCGCAGCAAACCGCCGCTGCTGCTGCTTCACGGCTATCCGCAGACGCATGCGATGTGGCACAAGCTGGCGCCACGGCTGGCAGAACGTTTTACCGTCGTCGCACCCGACCTGCGCGGCTATGGTGACAGTTCGAAGCCTGGCGGCCTGCCGGATCACAGCAACTACTCGAAGCGCGTGATGGCGCGCGATCAGGTCGACGTGATGCGCACGCTCGGCTTCGATCATTTCGCCGTCATCAGCCATGACCGCGGCGCGCGCGTCGCACATCGCATGGCGCTCGATCACCCGGACCGCATTACGAAGCTGGTGACGCTCGACATCGCGCCGACGCTCGCGATGTACGAGCAGACAACGATGGCATTCGCGCGTGGCTACTACCACTGGTTCTTTTTCATTCAGCCGGCGCCGCTGCCGGAGCGGCTGATCGGCGCCGATCCCGAATTCTATCTGCGGCAGAAAATGGGCGGCGGCTCCGCGGGTTTTTCGCCGTTCACGCCGGAAGCGTTTGCCGAATACGTGCGCTGCTTCCGTGACCCGGCGACGATACACGCGAGCTGCGAGGATTACCGCGCGGCAGTGACCATCGACCTCGAACTGGACCGCGCAGACCGCGAGGCCGGCAAGAAAGTTCGCTGCCCGCTGCTGGCGCTGTGGGGCAGGAACGGCGTGATTGAACGCTGCTTCAAGCCGCTCGACGACTGGGCCGCGGCGGCCGAAGACGTACGGGGCAAGGCATTGCCCGGCGGCCACTACCTGGCCGAGGAACTGCCCGATCGGGTGTACGACGAAGTCAGTCATTTTCTGGGATGAATCGATGAAGACCTACAGAATTGCGGCGATTCCGGGCGACGGTATCGGACGTGAAGTGATGCCGGAAGGCATGCGCGTGCTGGAAGCTGCCGGACGCAAGTACGGCATCACATGGCAATGGGACGAGTTCCCGTGGAGCTGCGAGTACCGGCTCAAGCACGGCCGCATGATGCCGGAAGATGGCCTCGACACGATTCGTCACCATGATGCGATTTTCTTCGGCGCATGCGGCTTTCCGGGCGTACCGGATCACGTGTCGTTGTGGGAAATGCTGATTCCGATGCGGCGCGAGTTCGATCTCTACGTCAACCTGCGGCCGGTGCGCCTGATGCCGGGCGTGAAATCGCCGCTGGCCGGACGCGCCGTCGGCGACATTGATTTCTGGGTGGTGCGCGAGAACACCGAGGGCGAATATTCGGCGATGGGCGGCCGCATATTCGAGGACACCGAGCGCGAAACCGTCACCCAGATCAGCACCTTCACGCGTGCCGG
Source organism: Burkholderiales bacterium (assembly GCA_035700525.1). Classification (GTDB taxonomy): domain Bacteria; phylum Pseudomonadota; class Gammaproteobacteria; order Burkholderiales; family JBDZVW01; genus JBDZVW01. Next base: position 22,494 of record DASSON010000070.1, on the reverse strand, counting down.
CACCGATCGTGTGCTGCGCTACGCGTTCGACCTCGCGCACCAGCGGCCGAAGAAGCACCTGACATCGGCAACCAAATCCAACGGCATCGCGATCACGATGCCGTACTGGGACGAACGGGTGAAGGCGATGGCACAGCATTACCCGGACATCAAGACCGACCAGTACCATATCGACATCCTGAGCGCGCACTTCGTGCAGCACCCCGACTGGTTCGACGTGGTCGTCGCATCCAATCTGTTCGGTGACATCCTGTCCGATCTCGGGCCGGCGGTTGCCGGCACCATCGGCATCGCACCGTCGGCGAATCTCAATCCGGAGCGCAAATACCCATCGTTGTTCGAGCCGGTGCACGGCTCCGCGCCCGATATCAGCGGCAAAAACATCGCGAATCCGGTCGGCCAGATCTGGTCCGGCGCGCTGATGCTGGAACACCTCGGCCACCCCGACGCGGCGGCGGCCATCGTGCGGGCGATCGAAACCGTGCTGGCGGAAGGCCCGCGCACGCCGGATCTGGGCGGCGCTGCGAGCACGCAGGCGGTCGGTGAGGCGATTGCGTCGGCCGTCGGCTGACTCCGGGTTCGTTCGCCGTCACCCGATCGTCAAACAGTTTTATAATGCATTGACTGAAACACCCTCACACGGGCCGGCACACGCCTGACGGGTTCGGCCGCACCGGCGACTCACGGAGATCGAAGCAATGAATGCGCCCGCCATCAAGCTCGACCGCAACGTCCGCGACCTGGTAAGTCCGGCGGAATGGGAAACGCGCGTCAATCTCGCCGCATGCTACCGGCTGATGGCGGTTTACGACATGACCGAGATGATCGCGAATCATATCTCGGCACGCCTTCCGGGCTCGCACAGTGAATTCCTGATCAATCCGTACGGCATGCTCTACGAGGAAGTCACCGCGTCGAGCCTGATCCGCATCGATCTCGACGGCAACGTGCTGTTCAACGCGACCAGCTACGGTGTCAACCGTGCCGGCTACGTGATCCACAGCGCAGTGCATGCCGCACGCCCGGACGTCGAATGCGTGATTCACACGCATACCATTGCCGGCATGGCGGTATCGGCAATGAAATGCGGACTGCTGCCGGTCGCGCAGACGTCGATGCGCTTTGCCGAAATCGCGTATCACGCCTACGAGGGCATCGCGCTCAATCTCGACGAGCGTGAACGCCTGGTGCAGGACCTTGGCGATCACGAAGGCATGATCCTGCGCAATCACGGCCTGCTCACCACCGGCGCCAGCATTCCGGAAGCGTTCAACAACATGTTCCGGCTGGAGCGCGCATGCCAGGTACAGGTCTCGGCACTCTCCTGCAACACCGAGATTTCGCTGCCGCCGCGCGAGATCGTGGACCGCGCCGCGCATCTCTACAAACCCGGCGTGCGGCGCCGCTTCGGCCTGCTCGAATGGCCGGCGCTGCTGCGCAAGCTCGACCGCATCGATCCGTCGTATCGCGACTGAGCCGTTGGATCTCGCCGCAACACAGCCGCGGATCGCTTCCTATCAGGCGCCGGGTTGGCTGCCCGGCGGCCATCTGCAGACCATCTACGCGTCGCTGTTTGCGCCGCGGCCGCCGGTCGCGTATCGCCGCGAGCGCTGGGAAACGCTGGATGGCGATTTCATTGATCTCGACTGGGCTGGCGACACCGCCAATGCGCCGCTGCTGGTGCTGTTTCACGGGCTGGAGGGCTGTTCCGACAGCCATTATGCGCGGGCGCTGATGCATCACGCGACACAGCTCGGCTGGCGCGGTGTGGTCGTGCATTTCCGCGGCTGCAGCGGAGAACCGAACCGTTTGCCGCGCGCCTATCATTCCGGTGACAGCGTCGAGGTCGACTGGATTCTGCGCCGGCTCAGGGAACGATTGCCGACGACGCCGCTTTTCGCAACCGGCGTATCGCTCGGTGGCAACGTGCTGCTCAAGTGGCTCGGCGAACAGGGAGCGGCTGCATGCGATATCGTCGCGATGGCCGCCGCGGTTTCGACGCCGGTCGATCTCGCTGCCGCCGGCAATGCACTGGATCACGGATTCAACCTGATCTACACACAGCATTTCCTGTACACGATGCGGCGCAAGGGACTGGCGAAGCTCGCACGTTTCCCCGGTCTTTATGACGGCAGCCGGGTACGGCGCTCGCGCACGCTGCGTGCGTTCGACGACATCGTCACAGCACCGCTGCATGGCTTTCGCGACGCCGATGATTACTGGACGCGCGCCAGCAGCAAGCCGCTGTTGCGCGGCATTCGCGTGCCAACGCTGATGGTGAACGCGTTGAATGACCCGTTTTTGCCGGCGTCCGCGCTGCCGCGCGAGAATGAAGTAGCACCCTGTGTCGTACTCGACTTTCCCGCCAGCGGCGGACACGCGGGATTCGTGTCGGGCGCGTTTCCGGGCAACTTGCAGTGGCTGCCGCGGCGAATTGCCGCGTTCTTCACCTCGCTGGCGTGAATGCGCCGGGCCGCCCGGCACATTGCCGCTGGCCGGTCACCGTGAATAATTGCGATAATCATCCATCCCCTCCCCAACTCATCCATCATCATGGCCTCTCTCCCGAAAGAAATCCTCAAGGCGTACGATATCCGCGGCATCGTCGGCAAGACCTTCACACCCGACATCGTTGAAGCCATCGGCCACGCACTCGGCTCCGCAGCGCTGGCGCATGATCGCCACGCGCTGGTGATCGGCCGCGACGGCCGCTTGTCCGGCCCCGAGCTCGCCGCGGCGCTGGCACGCGGCATGCGCAAGGCCGGTGCCGACGTGATCGACATCGGCATGGTGACGACGCCGATGCTTTATTTCGCCACCCATCACCTCGGCACGGCGTCCGGCGCAATGGTCACCGGCTCGCACAATCCGCCCGACTACAACGGACTGAAAATGATGATCGACGGCGAAACACTGTCCGGCGACGCCATCCGCCAACTCGGCGAACGCTGTGAACGCGGTGATCTCGCGCACGGCGCCGGAGAATACTCGCAGACCGACATCGCGCCCGCGTATCTCGAGCGCATCACCGGCGACGTGAAGCTGGCGCGGCCGATGAAGATCGCGGTCGACTGCGGCAACGGCGTCGCCGGCGCATACGCACCGGAACTCTATCGCCGCCTCGGCTGCGACGTGACGCCGCTGTTCTGCGAAGTGGACGGCAATTTCCCGAACCACCATCCCGATCCGTCGATACCGAAAAATCTCGAAGACCTGAGCGCGGCACTCGCGAAAGGCGCCGGCGAAATCGGGCTCGCGTTCGACGGTGACGGCGATCGTCTCGGTGTCGTCACCCGCGAAGGGGAAATCATCTATCCGGACCGGCAACTGATGCTGTTCGCCGCCGATGTGCTCGAGCGTGAACCCGGCGCGCAGATCATCTTCGACGTCAAATCGACGCGCAACCTGTTCCCGTGGATCCGCGAGCACGGCGGCGAGCCGGTGCTGTGGAAGACCGGACATTCGCTGATCAAAAAGAAAATGCATGAAACCGGCGCCGCGCTGGCCGGCGAGATGAGCGGCCACATGTTCTTCAAGGAGCGCTGGTACGGCTTCGACGACGGCCTCTACGCCGGCGCGCGGCTGCTCGAATACCTGTCGCGGCAGAAGGACGTTACGCGCACGCTGACCGGTTTACCGGACGCCATCAGCACACCCGAATTGAAGCTCGAACTGAACGAAGGCGAAAACTATGCGTTGATCGCCAAGCTGCAGAAAACCGCACATTTCGATCATCCGCGCGAAGTGATCACGATCGACGGCCTGCGCGTCGAATACGAAGACGGCTTCGGGCTGGCGCGCTCGAGCAACACCACGCCGGTGGTGGTGCTGCGCTTCGAAGCGGACAGCGAACAGGCGCTGAAACGCATTCAGGAAGACTTCCGGCAAGTGCTGTTGCAGGCGAAGCCCGACGCGAAGCTGCCATTCTGAACGGCGCCGTCCAGTTTGTTGCCCGTTGCCGGGCGTCGGGCAAGGGCGACAGAAAAACGCTTTGCAGCCTCAACGACTTAACGGTCAGATGGCTCATCGTTGTCGCCGAAAACCAACACTTTTCCAGAAATTCGGTGGGAAACAGGTGACACCAGACTTACATGAATTCCTGTAACGCAATGATATGAAACACCTCTGTTGAACGTGGTACGACCTGTGCGAGTTGCTTGCCATGCGGCGGGTGATTGTTGTCATCCGCTACACGACGTGAGGACCTCGAAGCGTGGATTACAAGCAAGCCATTCGTGCACCCAAGGGTCCGATTTGTTACCGCGACACGATGCAGGAGGCGCATATGCGTAAAGTGATGATATTTCTAGGCGCGATGCTGTTGACCGTAGGCCTTGGTGCCTGCGGCACTACTACGAGTGACCGCGCATTGAGCGGCGGCGGCATCGGCGCCGGCGTTGGGGCGGTAGGCAGCGCCCTCACCGGCGGCAGCCCTGTAACAGGAGCGGTGGTCGGCGGCGCGGTGGGCGCAGCGGCTGGCGCCATGACCAACAAGAATCAGGTCGATCTGGGCAAGCCTGCCTGGAAGAAATAAAACCTGGCAACAGAAACAAAAAGGCCCCTGTCGGGGGCTTTTTTGTTTTCTTCCCGCTTTGTAAAAGGGGGATCGAGGGAGATTTAACGGTGCCTCACATACAATGCCTGTAAAACAAACGCCCGATCCCAGGCACCAGGCTACACCGCCAAATTATCTCCAAATACATAAGCATCCATCGCCAGGATGCCGTAAGTCGTTCCGGAATCGATACGCTGCGCATAATATTCGCCGCCCGCTGCACCGAGTGCAACGAACAGCGGCATGAAATGCTCTTCCGTCGGATGATTGCGTATCGCTGCGGGCGCCAGTTCGCGGTAGCGTAACAGCGCGTCGATATCGTTCGCCTCCACCCGTTGTGCCACCCATTGCTGAAACAGGTCGACCCACTCCGGCGCCGGCGAATCGGAATCATACGCGCCCAGCTCGCTCAGATTATGAGTCAGACTGCCGGAAGCCAGAATCAGCACTCCTTCATTACGCAACGGCGCCAGCGCCTTTCCGATACGGTAATGATGCTCCGGACCCAGCCGCGGCTGCAGCGAAATCTGCATCACCGGAATATCGGCATCGGGATACATCAGCCGCAGCGGCACCCATGCGCCGTGATCCAGACCGCGTCCGGCATCCAGCGCCGCCTCGAATCCGTGTGCCGCAAGCAGCTGCTGCGCGCGCAGCGCCAGATCCGGCGCGCCCGGCGCCGGATACCCGATGCGATAAAGCGCTTCCGGAAATCCGCCGAAGTCGTGGATCGTCTCCGGACGTTCCGAAGCGCCAAGCGCGAGCGCGGAACCCGACCAGTGCGCGGATGCGACCAGGATCGCTGTTGGCCGCGCAATGCCCGCGGCAAGCCGCGCCAGCGCTGCGCCCGTTTTACCGGGATCGAGCGCCAGCGTCGGCGCGCCGTGGGAAACGAATAGCGAAGGTAGTATCACTGAATACGGCAGAAACAATCGATTAGTCGATTCTCTCTGTCAGTCGATTCTCTCTGTCGCCCAAAAATCCCCCCACCCCCCCTTTGCAAAAGGGGGGCGAAGGGGGGATTTAGCGGCCGTCGAACACACCAGCCCGCTTCCTTTTACTACGGCACTCAACCAAACCGCCCACTCTGAAAATCCGTAATTGCCTGCCGGATCTCCGCCTGAGTGTTCATCACGAACGGACCATAACGCGCAACCGGCTCACGCAGCGGCCGCCCCGCCACCAGCAGCAGGCGCGCACGCTCGTCGGCAGCGACCGTTACGCGCTCGCCCGGACCCAGCACCGCCAGTTGGCCGCGTTCCAGCGTTGTTGCACCGTCACCCGACCCAACTCGTGCCGTGCCTTCGAAAACGTAAACGAACGCCGCATGCTCGCGCGGCAGCGGCTGCGTGAACGACGCGTTCGCCGACAATACCACGTCGAGATAAACCGGTTCGGTCGCCACTGCGTTAACCGGCCCTTCAACGTCGCCCACACGCCCGGCAACGACACGCACTTTCACGCCGTCGCCGGCATCGACCTCCGGGATCGCTTCCGGCGCGATGTCCTGGTAGCGCGGCGCGGTCATCTTATCCTTCGCCGGCAGATTGACCCACAGCTGGAAACCCGACATCAGCCCGTTCTCCTGCTCAGGCATCTCCGAATGCACGATGCCGCGCCCGGCGGTCATCCACTGCACGCTGCCGGCGCGCAGCAGCCCGCTGTTGCCCTGGTTGTCACCATGGCGCATACGGCCCGCAAGCATGTAGGTCACCGTCTCGAAGCCGCGGTGAGGATGATTCGGAAAGCCGGCCAGATAATCGTTCGGGTCGTCCGAACGGAACTCGTCGAGCATCAGAAACGGATCGACGTCCGGCAGCATCGACGTGCCGATCAGCCGCGTCAGACTGACACCCGCCCCATCACTGGTCGGCGTACCGCGCACCACCTTGGTGACACCGCGCTCGCGACCGCCGTTTTGCTGCATTTGGACCTTCATTTCGCCCACTGCGGATTTCATGATCACGTCCTCCGGAAGTTTTCGGATACGTGTACAAGTATGGGCGTTTTAAGAAAAAGAAAGACGGAATTATTTGAACGGAGTATTCGGGTTTTCTGAATGAGCGGAAATCCGTATCCGGAAATTCTTCAATCTCGCACTTAAATGTCTACGCTGATTTCTGTTCAAACAACTCGATCCCGGTACGTGCGCATCTCATCCGCCCAACCCCGGAAACAATGACCTCAACCCGATCGCCATCGTTTCAATCGCAATTGCGGTCAACAGCAACCCCAGCAACCGGTTCGCGATGTTGATGCCGGTGGTGCCGAGATAGCGCCCGATCGGCGCCGCAAGCCGCATTGCAAGCCATGCCAGCACGCAAACCACAAAAGTCAGGCCAACGATGATTGCGTGATGCACCCAGCCGCCGTGCTGCACGGCGATGATCACGGTACTGATCGCGCCGGGGCCGGCGAGCAGCGGAATCGCGAGCGGCACGACGCCGGAGCTTTCGCCGGCCGCGACTTCGGCTTCTTCTTCGGCGGTCTGCCGCATGTGCCCGGTCTGCGCGTGCAGCATCGCCAGCGCCATCAGCAACAGCACCAGGCCACCGCCGACGCGAAACGATGCGATGCTGCCGCCCATCAGTTCCAGCAGCTTTTCACCGCCGATCGCGGACACCAGCAGTACCAGGAATACGGTTACCGCGACCGAGCGCGCCAGCTTCCGCGTCGCGTCCGGACTGCGCGTCGCGGTGATGGTCAGAAAGACCGGCACCGCCATGAACGGATCGAGCACCGCGATCAGCGTGATCAGGAATCGCGTGTATTCGTTCCAGGTGCCGATATCAGCCATGGATCAACCACGCAGGATCATTTGCGTGCAGCGGAACACGGCGATCGTGCGACCGGAATCTTCCGCGGCTACCGTCGCGTCCCATACCTGCGTCGAACGCCCGAGGTGAACGGCGCTTCCGCGACACAGAATAACGCCGTCGCGTGCCGTGCCGACGAAATTGGTTTTGAGTTCGATCGTGGTAAAGCCGGTGGCACCTTCAGGGAGCATCGCCATAGTTCCATAGCCACAGGTGGTGTCGGCCAGCGCAACGACGGTCGCCGCGTGCAGGAAGCCGTTCGGCGCCAGCAGTTCCGGGCGCACTGCCAGGCGCATCGTTATGCTCGTTGCATCGAGGGCAACGGTTTCCATGCCGAGCAGGCCGGGCAAATGGCCTTTGCTGCGGCGGTTGAGTTCTTCGATCGTGATGGCGCTGGCGGTTGTTTTCATGGCGCTTTGGGTGGCTGCAGACGCGCTTTAAGCTGGCTAATGCAGTTTGGGCTGTAATTGCAACTGCTTGACCACCCCTTCCGCTTCGCTCCCTCTCCTCCTTAAAAACAGGAGGGGAAAAATTTCCCGGCGTGTGTTGAGCATACGCCGCCATTCGGCGTCTCAGTCACGCCGTCGACGGCAAAATGCACAGCGCAGCGAATGGCACGGACTTTCCCCTCCTCGAATGAGGAGGGGTGGACGCGCAGCGGACGGGGTGGTCAGGCCCGGCTTACACCCGCTGCTCGATCCACCCCTTCACCGAAGCCAGCGCCTGCGGCAGCTTCGACGCGTCAGTGCCGCCGGCCTGCGCCATGTCGGGCCGGCCGCCGCCCTTGCCGCCGACCTGCTGCGCGACGTGATTGACCAATTCGCCGGCCTTGATCTTCGACGTCAGATCGGACGTAACACCGGCGATCAGTGATACCTTGCTGCCGTCGACGGCGGCCAGCACCACCGCGCAGGATTTCAGCTTGTCCTTCAGCTTGTCGACGGTCTCGCGCAATGCCTTGCCGTCGACGCCGTCGAGCGACGCGGCAAGCACTTTCACGCCGTGCACGTCGATCGACTGGTCCGCCAGCTCATCGCCGCGGTTCAGCGCCAGCTTCGATTTCAGCCGCGCCAGTTCCTTTTCGAACCGCCGCACGTTGTCGACGATTTGCGCCAGCCGCGTCACCAGTTCCGGTTGCGGTGCCTTGATCAGCGCGGCGGCGTCGCGCAGCCGGTCTTCTTCCTGCTGCACCCAGGTGAGCGCGCCTTCGCCGGTGACCGCTTCGATGCGGCGGATGCCGGCGGCGATGCCGGTCTCCGACACCACCTTGAAAAAACCGATGTCACCGGTGCGCGAGACGTGCGTGCCGCCGCACAGCTCGGTCGAGAAATCGCCCATGCCGATCACGCGCACTTCGTCGCCGTACTTCTCGCCGAACAGCGCCATCGCGCCGGTCTTGATCGCGTCGTCGTACTTCATCACCTGCGGCTCGACCGGCAGGTTGTTGCGAATCTGCAGATTGACGAGATTTTCAATCGCGCGGATCTGTTCCGGCGTCAGCGGATCGGGATGCGAATAATCGAAGCGTGTGCGGTCGGGATCGACCAGCGATCCCTTCTGCGCGACGTGCGTGCCGAGCACCTTGCGCAGCGCCGCGTGCATCAGGTGCGTCGCCGAATGGTTGTGCGCGGCGCGCGTGCGTGCCGCCTGATCGACCTGCGCATCGACGGTATCACCGAGCGCCAATCTCCCAGTATGGAGTACGCCGCGATGGCCGAAGACCTCAGCCTGAATCTTTTGCGTGTCCTGAACGTCGAACGTGCCGTGCGGCGACACCAGCTGGCCGCGATCGCCGACCTGGCCGCCGGACTCGGCATAGAACGGCGTGCGGTCGAGCACCACCACCGCTTCGTCGCCGGCCTCGATGCTGTCGACCGGCGTGCCGCCGCGATAGATTGCGAGCACTGTGCCGTCGAGCTTCAACGTCTCATAGCCGTGAAATTCTGTGGGCTGACCGCTGTATTCGACGGCAGTGCCGGCGCCGAACTTCGATGCGGCGCGCGCGCGCTGGCGCTGTTGCTGCATCGCCGTTTCAAAGCCGGCGAGATCGACGGTGACGCCGCGCTCGCGCGCGATGTCGGCAGTGAGGTCGACCGGAAAGCCGAAGGTGTCGTAGAGCTTGAATACGGTTTCGCCGTCGAGCATGCGGTCCTCGCGCGTCAGCGCGGATTCCAGCACGCCCATGCCGTTTTCCAGCGTCTCGGCGAAGCGTTCCTCTTCCTGCTTCAGCACGCCCATCACCCGCTCCTGTGCCGCCGGCAGCTCGGGATAGGCTTCGCCCATCATCGCCGACAGGTCCGGCACCAGCTGGTAGAAGAACGGCTGCTTCTGCCCCAGCTTGTAGCCATGACGGATCGCGCGCCGGATGATGCGGCGGAGCACGTAGCCGCGACCTTCGTTGCTCGGAATCGCGCCGTCGGTGATCAGGAAGCTGCAGGCGCGGATGTGATCGGCGATCACCTTCAGCGAATTGGCGGCGAGATCGGTTGCGCCGGTTTCGCGCGCGGCAGCCCTGATCAGCGGCTGGAACAGGTCGGTATCGTAGTTGCTGTGCTTGTGCTGCAGTACCGCAGCGATGCGCTCCAGTCCCATGCCGGTATCGACCGACGGCCGCGGCAGCGGATGCAGCGTGCCCTGCTCGTCACGGTTGAACTGCATGAACACCAGGTTCCAGATCTCGATGTAGCGGTCGCCGTCGGCATCCGGCGTTCCCGGCGGGCCGCCGGCGATTTCGGGGCCATGATCATAGAAAATCTCACTGCACGGCCCGCACGGACCGGTGTCGCCCATCTGCCAGAAATTGTCAGCGGTTGCAATGCGCACGCAGCGCTCCGCCGGCACGCCGATGTCCTGCGTCCATGCGTTGTACGCTTCGTCGTCGTCGTGATAGACGGTGGTCCACAGCTTTTCGGTCGGCAGCCCATAAACTTCAGTCAGCAGTTCCCACGCGAAGCGTATCGCGTCGCGCTTGAAGTAGTCGCCGAAGCTGAAATTACCGAGCATCTCGAAGAACGTGTGATGGCGCGCGGTATAGCCGACGTTCTCCAGGTCGTTGTGCTTGCCGCCGGCGCGCACGCAGCGCTGCGACGTGGTCGCGCGCACGTAGGGACGCTTGTCGTGGCCGAGGAACACGTCCTTGAACTGCACCATGCCGGCATTCGTGAACAGCAGCGTCGGATCGTTCGCCGGTATCAGCGGGCTCGACGCGACGATGGTGTGGCCGCGTGCCTCGAAAAACTCCAGAAACTTGCGTCTGATGTCACTGCTCTTCATCGTGAATTCCCGCTATGTGCTATCTCAGCTTCCCGTCTGCTGCTCGATGTGCAATCCCAACGACCGGCCGTTGATGATCGCCGTGCTCTCGACCTTGCCTCTCACCGTCACGGTCTGCCCCACCGCCGGCAGCGTGCCATCGGTGAAAACCGCGACATCCGCACCGTGATCTTCCAGTGTATAGACCTTGATATCAAGAATCGGCACCTTTGTCGCGTCCTTCACCGTGCCGCGAATCTTCACGTCCTGGCCGTCGAACGACGCCGGATGCGCGAGAATTTCGGCGACCGACGTGAAGCCGAACGGCAGATAGTCGCAGCTCGCCAGCAGCAGCACCGTCAGCAACAGGCCTGCATAGCGCATGCGGCGCGCGCCGCCACGGCAACGTTCAGTCATCGTTTTTTTCATTCACCACTTTATTCACGGCCTCGGGATCGAAGCCGCGCCCCAGCAGGAACCGCATCTGCCGCGCGCGCTCGCGTGCATCGCCGGGCAATGTACCGAACTTGCGGCGCCATACTTCACGCGCCGCGTCCACCTCGCCCGCCCGCAACTGCCGCGCCGCTTCGGTGATCAGCGCTTCCGCTATGCCCTTGTCTTCGAGCTCGCGCACGATGCGCCGGCTGCCGTAGCGCGTGCGGCGATTATGCAGCGTCTGCTCGACCACCCGTTGCGCCGACAGCCAGCCGCGCCGCTCCATTTCATCGAGCACCGTTTCCAGCTCCGCCGCGTCGTCCGTGTGCGGCGCCAACTTGCGCTCCAATTCCAGGCGGGAATGCTCGTGCCGCGCCAGATAGCGCAACGCGCGCGTCTTCAGATCCGGCTGTTCCCTCAATCCTCGGCGGTTTCCGGCACCGCTGCCGACTCGGCGATCCCGACCTTCTCGCGCACCGCGTTGCCGATTTCCTGCGCCAGCTCCGGATGCGCCTTCAGATACTCGCGCACGTTGTCCTTGCCCTGGCCAATGCGATCGCCCTTGTACGAGTACCAGGCGCCGGACTTGTCGATGATGTTCTGCGCGACGCCCATCTCGATGATTTCGCCTTCGAGCGAAATGCCTTCGCCGTAGAGGATGTCGAATTCGGCCTTGCGGAACGGCGGCGCCACCTTGTTCTTGACCACCTTGGCACGGGTCTCTGAACCGATCACCTCGTCGCCCTTCTTGATGCTGCCGATGCGGCGGATGTCGATGCGCACTGATGAGTAAAACTTGAGCGCGTTGCCGCCGGTGGTGGTTTCGGGGTTGCCGAACAGCACACCAATCTTCATCCGGATCTGGTTGATGAAGATCACCAGCGTGTTCGAGCGCTTGATGTTGGCGGTCAGCTTGCGCAGCGCCTGCGACATCAGCCGTGCCTGCAGCCCCATCTGCGGCTCGCCCATGTCGCCTTCGATTTCGGCTTTCGGCGTCAGCGCCGCGACCGAGTCGACGACGACGATGTCGACCGAGCCCGAGCGCACCAGCATGTCGGCGATTTCCAGCGCCTGCTCGCCGTTGTCGGGCTGCGAAATCAGCAATTCCTCGACGTTGACGCCGAGTTTGTTTGCATACTGCGGATCGAGCGCGTGCTCGGCATCGATGAACGCGGCGGTGCCGCCCAGCTTCTGCGCCTGCGCGATGACCGACAGCGTCAGCGTGGTCTTGCCCGACGATTCCGGACCGTAGATCTCGACGACGCGGCCGCGCGGCAGCCCGCCGACACCAAGCGCGATGTCGAGCCCCAGCGAGCCGGTCGACACCACGTCGATGTCCTTGGTCCGGTCGGACTCGCCCAGGCGCATGATGGAGCCCTTTCCGAACTGTTTTTCGATCTGGGAAAGCGCCGCCTGGAGAGCCTTGTTGCGGTTTTCGTCCATAGTATGGGTCCCTTGAATAGAACTGAAATTATGGCACAAAGACCATCGTGCGGCGAAGCCGTCCGACGGGCTCAGGGAAGATTGCCGGCTTCGAGCAGTTCCAGAATGCCGGCCAGCGCGCACGCCACCGATTGCCGCCGCACCGCCTCGCGATCGCCGTCAAAATGACGGGTCTCGACGCGCAGCTCGCCGTTTTTGATGGCCCAGCCGAAACACACGGTGCCGACCGGCTTGTCCGGCGTACCGCCGGCCGGACCGGCAGTGCCGCTGACCGCCACCGCCACCTGGGCATGGCTGGCGGCCAGCGCGCCGGCCGCCATCTCGCGCACGGTCTGCTCCGATACCGCGCCGTGGCGCTCCAGCGTCTCGGGCCGGACGCCCAGCATTTCACGCTTCGAGATATAGGTGTAGGTGACGAATCCGCGCTCGTACCAGCCCGAGCTGCCGGCGATCGCGGTGACCGCTTCGCCGACGCCGCCGCCGGTGCAGGATTCGGCGGTCGCCAGCATCAGCCCACGCGCCGCCAGCGCCTCTCCGACCCGCCGCGCGAGTTCATGAAGCTGCTGATCCATCATGCGTTTACACCGTTGATGAACAGTTGCCCGATCAGCACCACGGCCAGTGCATAGGCCGCGGCGATCAGATCATCGAACATGACGCCGAATCCGGTCTTCAGCGTCGCGTCGAAATAGCGGATCGGCGGCGGTTTCGCGATGTCGAAAATCCGGAACAGCACGAACGCGAATGCCTGCCACAGCAAAGTTGTCGGCGTGAAGAACAGCACCAGCCACATCGCCACCATTTCGTCCCACACCATCGCGCCGTGGTCGGTCACGCCCAGCCCGCGGCCGGTGATCGCGCACAACCAGGTGCCGATGATGAACAGCGCCGCCAGCACCAGCGGGATGTACGGCGCGGTGGACCATGGTTGGCTCAAACGGAACAGCACCACCGCCAGCAGCGAGCCGATGGTACCCGGCGCCACCGGCGACAGGCCGCTGCCGAAACCGAGCGCGAGGAAATGTGCGGGATGGCCGAACAGAAAGCGCCACGTCGGCCGGATCATCGGTCAGCCCGGCACGCGGTGTCGAATACAAACATGCCGGCGCCATACATGATATCGCATTCAATCGGCATTGCCGGCAGCGCACGAACGTATCGTGACATGCGAACCTCCCCCATTCGATGTCGTCGTCCGTCATGATAGCAGCGCATCGAAACCGGCGCCAGATTCTATCCGAAATGATCGAAACCGCCGCGCTGAAGCTGCAGCGGCCGCTCATGATCCAGCACCGTCACACGACCGCCGCGAGCCGCTGCCGCAATGTGTCCGATGCGCGTCACCGCGATGCCGGCGCGGCGCCCGGCACCGCTCACCGCGCGGCGGCGTGCAGCGGATGCGGTAAAACACAGTTCGTAATCGTCACCGCCGGCGAGCAGCGCATTGCGCGCCGCGGCGTTCGCGAGCCGCCGCGCCATCGTGCGCGAGTGCGGCAGCCGGGCAAGGTCGACAACCGCCGAAACCTCGGAGCGCTCGGCGATATGACCGAGATCGGCGACCAGCCCGTCCGAGATGTCGATCGCAGCAGTCGCGACGCCGCGCAGTGCAATACCGAGATCGATGCGCGGCAGCGGCCGTTCGAGCCGGCGGGCGCAGGACTTGCGCTCGGCATCATTCAGACGCACGCGCCCGTGGCCCGCCGCCACAGCCAGCGCGGCATCGCCCAGTTCGCCGGAAACCCAGATGTCATCGCCGACGCCGGCGCCATCACGCCGCAGCGCGCGACCGGCCGGCACTTCGCCGATGATCTGCACGCTGATCGTCAACGGGCCGCGCGTGGTGTCGCCGCCGACCAGATCGACGTCGAACGTCCGTGCCAGCCGCATGAAGCCGCGTGCGAAGCGCGCGATCCAGCGCTCATCGATTGCCGGCAGCGCCAGCGACAGCAGCACCCAGCGCGGCTTCGCGCCCATCGCCGCCATGTCGGAGAGATTGACCGCGAGCGATTTGTGTCCCAGCCCCGCCGCGTCGGCATCGTGGTAAAAATGCTGCCCGGCGACCAGCATGTCGGCCGACACCGCCAGCTCCATGCCGTTTGCCGGCCGCAGCAGCGCCGCGTCGTCGCCCACGCCGAGCACGGCATGCGGCGCCGGATGGGTGAAGTGGCGCGCGATCAGTGCGAATTCGGAGCGTTTCGAACGCGGCATTGTCTGCGGCGGCGTGTCAGGATTTTGATGGCGGCGGCGTACCCGTGCCGTCGCGTGCGGCGGCCGCGCGTTTTTTCAGCACGGACGGAAAATAAAAATCAATTGCGGCGAACACCAGAAACACGATTCCCAGCCACAGCGCCTGTCTGCCCGGCAGCAGCGACTGCCCGAACAGCAGCAGATAAAGGCCCGCCGCCAGATTGACCGCACCGCCGAGGTAAAACATGACGATACGTTTTCTGATGCGTTCATCCATGCGACGATCTCGCGCAGCCGCACGCGTTCAGCGGGCGCCGGTTTCAACGGGGCGCAACTGCGCCGCGAGCCGGTCGAGCACGCCGTTCACGTACTTGTGACCGTCGGCGCCGCCGTATGTTTTCGCCAGCTCCACCGCCTCGTTGATCACCACGCGATATGGCACTTCGGGGCGATGCGCGAACTCGAACGCCGCGATCAGCAGCACCGCATGCTCCACCGGCGACAGTTCGGCCAGCGTGCGGTCGAGCAGCGGCGCCAGCGTCTGGTCGAGATCGTGCGCATGGGCGACCGTTTCCCGCACCAGCCCGGTGAAATACTTCGCATCGGCCTTGCCGAAACCTTCGACTTCGCTCAGATGCTGAATGATCGCGCCCGGCTCGTTGCCGGCAAGCTGCCACTGATAAATGCCCTGCAACGCAAATTCGCGCGCACGGCGGCGCGCACTCCGCGCCGGCGCGGCCGTGCGCGCGGCAGCGTCACGCACCGCGTTCATTTGTACGCAACCTCGATGCGCTTCACGAGGTTGGCCATCTCCACCGCGACGCGCGCCGCCTCCGCGCCCTTCACGCTCACGCGCGCCGCCGCCTGCGCGTCGGTATTCGCGGTCAGGATCGCGTTCGCGACCGGTACGCCGGTATCGAGCTGTATCGAGGTGACGCCGCCCGCGGATTCGTTCGACACGATTTCGAAATGGTAGGTCTCGCCGCGGATCACCGCACCGAGCGCAATCAACGCGTCGAAGCGGCCGCTTTGCGCGAGCTTCTGCAGCGCCAGCGGAATTTCCAGCGCACCGGGCACCGACACGATCAGCACATCGGTCTCGCGCACACCCAGCTTCAGCAGTTCGGGCAGACAGCTGTGCATCAGCCCGTCGCCCACTTCGCTGTTGAAGCGGCTCACGACGATGCCGATGCGCAGACCGCTGCCGTCGGTATTGGGTTCGAATTCGGTAATGTTCTTGTGATAAGCCATGTCGATCGGAAAGAAAATTCAGTGCGGCAGCGGGTCGCCCGGTTGCAGATAGCCGCTCACCTCGAGCTCGAAACCCGTCATGCTCGGCATTTTACGCGGTACCGCGAGCAGCCGCATGCGGGTCACGCCGAGATCCTTCAGAATCTGTGCGCCGATACCGTAGTTGCGCAGCGCGATCTTCTCGTGCCGCGGCTCGCCGGTGGCCGGTTGCACCCGCTCCAGCAACTCGTGTGCGTTCTCCGGCCGATGCAGCAGCACGATCACGCCGCGGCCGGCCTTGCTGACCGTTGCCAGCGCCTCGTTCAGATTCCACGAATGCCGCTTGCTGCCGGCATCGAGCACGTCCATTGCGGAAAATGGCTCATGCACGCGCACCAGCGTTTCCGTATCGCGTCCGATTTCACCCTTGACCAGCGCCAGATGCACCGCCTCAGTGGTCTTGTCGCGGTACGCAACCAGGCGGAACGGGCCGTGCATGGTTTCGAGTTCGCGTTCCGCGACGCGCGTCACCAGCGATTCGGTGCGCGAGCGGTACTCGATGAGGCTGGCGATGGTGCCGATTTTCAGTTCGTGATCGCGCGCGAAATCGATCAGGTCTGGCAGCCGTGCCATTTCGCCGTCGTCCTTCATGATTTCGCAGATCACGGCGGCCGGCGCCAGCCCTGCCAGTTGCGCCAGGTCGCAGCCGGCTTCGGTGTGTCCGGCGCGCGCCAGCACGCCGCCGGGTTGCGCCATCAGCGGAAAAATGTGCCCCGGCTGCACCAGGTCCTGCGGACCGGCGTCGGGGCGGATCGCGGCCCGCACCGTATGCGCACGGTCGGCCGCCGAAATCCCGGTGGTCACGCCTTCGGCGGCCTCGATCGACACCGTGAAATTGGTGCCGAGCGGCGAGCGGTTGTGCGCCACCATCAGCGGCAGATTGAGCTGGCGGCAGCGCGCCTCGGTCAGCGTCAGGCACACCAGCCCGCGCCCGTTGCGCGCCATGAAGTTGATCGCGGCCGGTGTCACGAACTCTGCCGCCATCACCAGGTCACCCTCGTTCTCGCGGTCTTCCTCGTCGACCAGGACCACCATTCTGCCGGCCTTGACGTCGGCAATGATGTCCTCGATCGGACTGACGTTCATCGTTGCGTCTCCGTTTGCGTGAGGCGCTCGACGTAGCGCGCCAGCAGGTCCACTTCCAGATTGACGCGCGCGCCCGCCGTCAGACCGCCGAAGCGGGTCGCGGTCAGCGTATGCGGAATCAGGTTCACGTCGAACTCGTTGCCGGCGACCCGGTTCACGGTCAGACTCACGCCGTCGACGGTGACCGAGCCCTTGCGCGCGATGTAGCACGCCAGCGTCTGCGGCGCCGCAATCGTCAACAGCCGGTTGTCGCCGTCGCGCTCGATGCGCGTCACCGTCGCAACGCCGTCGACGTGGCCGCTCACCAGATGGCCGCCGAGCCGGTCACCGAAGCGCAGCGCCTTTTCCAGGTTCACTGCCGTGCCCTGCGCGAAGCCGGCGGTGCAGGCCAGCGTTTCCGCCGACACGTCGAATTCCATGTGGCCGCCGCCGAGCGCGACCACGGTCAGGCACGCGCCGTTGACCGCGACACTGTCGCCGATGGCGATGTCCGCGACGTCGAGTGCGCCGGGATGCACGATCAGCCGCATGCCGTCGCCATTCGCTGTCGCAGCAGCGATGCTGCCGACCGCTTCAATGATTCCGGTAAACATTATTTGAATCTTGCCAGCAAACGCAAATCCTCGCCCACCGTCCGCACGTCGCGCAATACGAGTTCGGTTTTGTCCGCGAGATCGGCCAGGCCGGGCAGATCGAACATGCCACGTGCATTGTCGCCGAGCAGCGCAGGCGCGAGATAAAACAGCAGCTCATCCACCAGCCCCGCAGCGAGCAGTGCGCCGCTGAGCCGGCGGCCGGCCTCGATGTGGATTTCATTCATGCCGCGCCGCGCCAGTTCGCGCAGCAGCGCCTCGAGATCGACGCGGCCGTTGGCGTCGGGCATCACGATCACTTCGGCACCGGCCGCTTCCAGCCGCGCAATCTTTGCTTCATCGTTTACCGCGCACGCCACCAGCGTGCCGCCGCCGCTGAATACCCTCGCTTCCGGCGCGACGCGCAGCTTGCTGTCCACCACCACGCGCCGCGGCTGACGGCTGGTCGCGACGTCGCGCACGGTCAGTTGCGGATCATCATGGCGCACGGTGCTGACACCGGTCACGATCGCGCACGCGCGTGCACGCCAGCGGTGGCCGTCGCGGCGCGCCGCCTCGCCGGTGATCCACTGACTGCGGCCGTCGGCGAGCGCGATGCGGCCGTCGAGACTGGCCGCCATTTTCATCCGCACCCACGGCCGTCCGCGCGTCATGCGCGCGATGAATCCGATGTTGAGCTCGCGCGCCGCGTCTTCAAGGACGCCGGTCTCGACTTCGATACCGGCCTGCTTCAGCCGCGCCAGTCCCTTGCCGCTGGTCAGCGGATTCGGATCGACCATCGCGGCAACCACGCGCCCGACGCCGGCACCGATCAGTGCTTCGCTGCAGGGTGGCGTGCGGCCGTGATGATTGCATGGCTCGAGCGATACATAGGCGGTGGCGTCGCGCGCCCGTGCACCGGCCTCGTGCAACGCCATCACTTCGGCGTGTGGACCGCCGGCCTTCTCGTGCCAGCCTTCGCCGACCACCGCGCCGTCGCGCACGATCACGCAACCGACGCGCGGATTGGGCGTCGTCGTGAACAGGCCGTGCTCCGCCAGCCGCAGCGCACGTGCCATCGAAGCGTAATCGATTGCGTCAGCCATCAACAAATCCGATTAACCGCGTTCCCGCTCATTTCTTCCCGCTCCCCGGCCGCCGCACTTCCTTGATCGCGTCCTGGAAATCCTCGACGTCCTGGAAGCTGCGGTAGACCGACGCGAAGCGAATATAGGCCACCTGGTCGAGCCGGTAGAGTTCCTTCATCACCAGTTCGCCCAGCCGGCGCGACGGAATTTCGCGCACGCCCAGTTCCAGCACCTGCTGCACGATGGTTGCCACCGCATCGTCCACGCCGGAAGTCGGCACCGGGCGCTTGTGCAGCGCGCGCATGAAACCCGTGCGCAGCTTGTCGAGATCGAACTCGGTGCGGGTACCGTCCTGCTTGACCACCTGCGGCATGCGCAGCTCGACCGTCTCGTAGGTGGTGAAGCGCTTGTTGCACGCGGCGCAGCGGCGGCGGCGGCGGATGCTCGCGCCATCATCGCTCTCGCGCGAGTCGATCACCTGAGTGTCGCCGGCCTTGCAGAACGGGCATTTCATCGGGAGTGAGGTGTGAGGCGTGAGGTGTGAGGAGTGGACAGGGAAAGCCTTCGATTCGGCTCCTCACTCCTTACCCCTCACTCCTCACTGCGTCAGCCGTAGACCTGGAACTTTGCGCACAGCGCCTTCACTTCATCGGCAACACGCTGGCCCACCGCTTCGTCTTCCGGCGCTTCAAGCACGTCGGCAATGAGATTCGCGACCTGCTCGGCTTCGATTTCGGTGAAGCCACGCGTCGTCATCGCCGGCGTGCCGATGCGGATGCCGCTGGTGATGGTCGGCTTTTCGGGATCGTTCGGAATCGCGTTCTTGTTGACCGTCATGTGCGCGCGTCCGAGGATGTCCTCGGCGTGCTTGCCGGTGATGTTCATCGGCCGCAGGTCGACCAGGAACAAGTGGCATTCGGTGCGTCCGGACACGATGCGCAGCCCGCGCTCCTGCAGCACCTTGGCCATCACGCGCGCATTGTTCATCACGCGTTCCTGGTAGGTGCGGAACTCGCGCGTCGAGGCTTCCTTCAGCGCCACCGCCTTGGCGGCGATGATGTGCATCAGCGGCCCGCCCTGGGTGCCGGGGAAGATTGCCGAATTGAGCTGTTTCTCGAATTTTGCATCGGCCAGGATCATGCCGCCGCGCGGCCCGCGCAGCGTCTTGTGCGTGGTGGTGGTCACCACGTCGGCAATGCCGACCGGGCTGGGATAGAGACCGGCGGCGATCATGCCGGCATAGTGCGCGACGTCGGCCATCAGATAGGCGCCGACGCTGTCCGCGATCTCGCGCAACCGCTTCCAGTCGAACACCAGCGAATAGGCGGATGCGCCGGACACGATCATCTTCGGCTGGTGCTCTTCGGCCAGGTCGGCCAGCGCGTCGTAATCGATTTCTTCGGTCTTCGGATCGAGCCCGTACGACACGGCATGATAGAGTTTGCCGCTGGCATTGGCCGGCGATCCGTGGGTCAGATGGCCGCCATGCGCCAGCGACAATCCGAGAATCGTGTCACCGGGTTTCAGCAGCGCCGCATACACCGCCAGGTTCGCCTGCGCGCCGGAATGCGGCTGCACGTTCGCGTATTCGGCGCCGAACAGCGATTTGGCGCGGTCGATCGCGAGCCGTTCCGCGATATCCACGTATTCGCAGCCACCGTAATAACGCTTGCCCGGATAACCTTCGGCATACTTGTTGGTCAGCACCGAGCCCTGCGCCTGCAGCACGCGCGGGCTGGCGTAGTTCTCCGACGCGATCAATTCGATGTGGTCTTCCTGGCGCCGGTATTCTTTTTCGATGGCCTCCCACAATTCGGGATCAAAGCCTTCGATCATATCTTCGAGCGAATACATGGGGGATTCCCTGATATGAGGCTAAAGGATTGATTTTAGCATCAAACTCGCTTCACGAGGCGGCCGCCGGAAAAGCCTTGCGGCGGAACACCGCACCCCGCCGCCGGTCCAATCCGGATATATCGGACCGAGGCAAAAGGAGCCATCTTCATGAAAAATCATGCATCAGGAATCGCCAATGCCGCCGCCGCAGCGCTGATGGCAGCCGGCATCGCGGCCTTCACCCTGCCGGCGGTCGCCGCCGACATCGCCGGCGCACCGATGGTCCAGACCTACAACGGCATCCGTTACCTGAACGGCGGCGTCGGCAAGGACGAGGAGATGGCGATCAAGGCGCAGGGCCGGGACTACAACGTGCACATGACGTTCGCCGCCGGCGAGCGCAGCGCCTACCTGGCGGGCGTCAAGCTGACCGTCACCGGATCAAAAGGCAACACGGTGCTGATGAACGGTGAAGCCGGCCCGCTGTTCTACGCGAAACTGCCGGCCGGCCGCTATCACGCGACGGCGGAAATCAACGGCATGAAGCAGACGAAGTCTTTCACGGTCGGAAACAGCGGCAGCGTCAACGTCGTGTTCTTCTGGAAAAACGCCTGACCAGGGCGGCAACGCTCATGAGCCCTTCGCCGCATCGGCCACGATGCGCGAGATGAACGTCTCCGCCTTGCGAATCTGCTCGAAGGTGATGAACTCGTCCGGCCGGTGCGCGTCGGTAATCGAACCCGGACCGCAGATCACCGCGGCGAAACCGGCACGCTGAAACTGCCCCGCTTCGGAGCCGAACGCGACCTTGCCGCCGTGCTTGCCGGCCGCCAGGCGCTCGACATAGCCGACCACCTCTGCCGTTTCCGCAGTGTGCAGGCCGGGATTGTCGGATTTGGTTTCAAAGCGGATGCCGCTCTCCGGCGCCACGCGCTGCATCTGCGGCAGCAGTTCGCGCGCGCAATACTCCTCCAGCTGATGAAACAGCGGATGCGGATCGTCCTCCGGAACATTGCGAAACTCGAAGTCGAAATGGCATTCCTTCGGCACGATGTTGAGCGCGGTGCCGCCTTGCAGCACGCCGGTATGGATCGTGGTGTAGGGCGGATCGTACTCATGATTGAATGGGCCATTCTGCGCGCGCTGCTGCTGCATGCGCCGCAGCCACACCACCATCTCCGCCGCGTACTCGACCGCGTTGACCGCGTACGGCGCCAGTGACGAATGCGCTTCGCGGCCGGCAATGTGGGCGCGCAGCGCCAGCTTGCCCTTGTGCCCGGTCACCACGTCCATGCTGGTCGGTTCGCCGACAATGCAGATGCCGGGCGCGACACCGATGTCCTGCATGTCGCGGATCATGCGCCCGACACCGATGCAGCCGACTTCCTCGTCGTATGAAAATGCGAGATGGATCGGGCTGTGCAGCGGCACCGCCACCATCTGCGGCACTGCGGCGAGCACGATGCCCAGAAACGATTTCATGTCGGCCGAGCCGCGTCCGAACAGCCGTTCGTCCTTCACCACACCGGCATACGGATCAACCGTCCATTCCTGGCCGTCCACCGGCACCACGTCGGTATGGCCCGACAGCACCACGCCGGGCCGCGCCAGATCGCCGATGGTCGCGAACAGGTTGGCCTTGCCCTTGCCGTCGTCATGCGTCAGCCGGCAATCGATGCCATGGCCTTTCAGGTATTCCCGCACCCAGTCGATCAGCTCGAGATTGGACAGCCGGCTCGTGGTGTCGAAGCGGATCAGCTGCTGAATCAGCGGCAGGCTGCGCGGATCGCCGGTCGTTTCAGTGGTGGGCTGTTGCATGCGGACCTCTGGTTCGTTCGATTCATGTTTCGTCGGCGCCGGCCACAGTACCGGCCGATCTTGTAATGTACGCACGCAACGCGAGCGTCGCCAGCAGCGCGATGATCATTATCGCA
>DASSON010000069.1:0-12227 GCA_035700525.1 Burkholderiales bacterium | reverse complement strand
CTCATGGATATTCGCGTGATGCGTTGTGGCCCAAAAGATGCGGATGCAAGACGCGGCGTGCCCCCCATAGTCGTTCTATGGGCAAGCGACGCAACGCCGCAGACGCGCTTTTGGGCCACAACCCGAAGGGACCGGGCGATTGGGGCGCGTTTCAGCGTCGCTCGCCGCTTGCATAGTCTGGCTATGCGGCGCGACTCGCTTCTCGAACCGCATCCCAAATCGCTCGGTCGCACACGTGAATATTCATGAGATAGGTTCCCAGTTCTGCTTTTCCGATCGAATGTTGTGACCAGCGAAAACCTGATCGAAATCTCCGGTGTCGATTTTGCGTATCGCAGAAGCCAGCGCCTGATCCTGGAAGGCATCGACTTGGTCGTCCCGCAAGGCCAGGTGGTGGCCGTGATGGGCGGATCGGGATCCGGCAAGACGACGCTGCTGCGGCTGATCGGCGGGCAGTTGCGGCCGCGGCGCGGCAGCGTGAAGGTGGCGGGGCAGGCGGTCGAGACGTTGTCGAATCACGCGCTCTATCTGCTGCGCCGGCGCATGGGGATGCTGTTCCAGTTCGGCGCGCTGTTCACCGATCTGTCGGTGTTCGAAAACGTCGCATTCCCACTGCGCGAGCACACGCGGCTGCCGGAGTCGATGATCCGTGATCTGGTGCTGATGAAGCTCAATGCGGTGGGGCTGCGCGGCGCGCGCGATCTGATGCCGACACAGGTGTCCGGCGGCATGGCGCGTCGGGTGGCGCTGGCGCGCGCGATCGCGCTCGATCCGATGCTGATCCTTTACGACGAGCCGTTCACCGGGCTGGATCCGATTTCGCTGGGTGTCATCGCAAACCTGATCCGGCGCCTGAACGACGCGCTGGGCGCGACCTCGATCGTGGTCACGCATGACGTGCATTCGTCGCTGGAGATGGTGGATTACGTGTTTTTCATTTCCGACGGCAAGGTCGTCGCCAAGGGGACGCCGGCCGAGATCCGCGCCAGTGCGGCGCCGTACGTGCACCAGTTCGTGCATGGCGAGATGGACGGCCCGGTGCCGTTTCATTATCCGGGCAGGCCGTACGCGGAAGACGTCGGGCTGAGCAATCATGGTTGAGGCCGCGGCCAATACGCTGCGCCGTCTCGGCGGCTGGACCATCGGCAACATCTGGCGCCTCGGTGCCGGCGCACGGTTTTTCGCACTGACCTTGCGGCATTCGGGTCTCGCGTTCCGCCGTCTGCAACTGACCATCGCGCAGATCCATTTCATTGGCGTCTATTCGCTGGTGATCATCGCCGTGTCGGGACTGTTCGTCGGCTTCGTGCTGGGGCTGCAAGGCTACAATACACTGGAGAAATACGCGTCGGAGCAGGCGCTGGGGCTGCTGGTCGCGCTGTCGCTGGTGCGCGAACTGGGGCCGGTGGTGACGGCGCTGCTGTTCGCGGGACGCGCCGGCACCGCGATCACCGCCGAGATCGGCCTGATGAAGGCGACCGAGCAGCTGTCGGCGATGGAAATGATGGCGGTCGACCCGATGGCGCGCGTGATCGCGCCGCGCTTCTGGGCCGGCACGATCTCGATGCCGCTGCTGGCGGCGCTGTTCAGCATCATCGGCGTGTTCGGCGGCTACGTCGTCGGCGTGGTGCTGATCGGCGTCGATTCGGGCGCATTCTGGTCGCAGATGCAGGCCGGCGTGGATGTCTGGAGCGACGTCGGCAACGGGCTGCTGAAGAGCCTGGTGTTCGGCGTGGTGGTGACGCTGATCGCGCTGTTCGAAGGGTATGACTGTGCGCCGACGGCCGAAGGCGTGTCGCGCGCCACCACCCGCACGGTGGTGACGTCGTCGCTCGCGATTCTCGGACTGGACTTTATTCTGACGGCTTTGATGATGGGCGGAGGTGGCTGGTAATGGAACGCAAAACGGTCGATCTGTGGGTCGGGTTATTCGTTGCCGCGGGCCTGCTGGCGATCCTGCTGCTGGCGCTCAAGGTGGGCAACCTCGGCAGCTTCAGTTTCGGCAGCAACAATTACGTGGTGTATGCCGACTTCGACAACATCGGCGGGCTCAAGATACGGGCGCCGGTCAAGAGCGCCGGCGTCGTCGTCGGCCGCATTGCGTCGATCGGATTCGACAACCAGCGCTTCCAGGCGCGGGTGGCGCTCGACATCGACCGCCGCTATCAATTTCCAAAAGACACCGCGGCGAAGATTCTGACCGCGGGATTGCTGGGCGAGCAGTACGTCGGGCTCGAGGCCGGGGGAGACACCAAGATGCTGAAGCAGGGCGACACCATCCGGCTCACGCAATCGGCGGTGGTGCTGGAAAACCTGATCGGCCAGTTCCTCTACAGCAAGGCCGCCGGCGGCGGCTCGAAAGGTTCCTCTGCCGCCCCGTCCGGCTCGCTGCATTGAACGCCGGCCATGCCACTCACGAGAGGACACAGACCATCATGAAATCATTTTTCTGCATGCTGTTTGGCGCAACCCTGTTTTTTGCCGGGGGATTCGCCGCAAACGCCGCAGCGGCGCAGACGCCGGGGCCGGAAGCGCTGGCGAAGCAAGTCACCAACGACGTTTTGTCGGCGGTACGCTCGGACGCGGCGCTGCGGCATGGCAACAAGCAGAAGCTGCTGGAGCTGGTCGAATCGAAGGTGCTGCCGCATTTCGATTTTCATCGCATGACCCAACTGGCGATGGGGCGCAACTGGCGCAAGGCGAATGCGGATCAGCAGCAAACGCTGGTCAAGCAGTTCCGCGACCTGCTGGTGAATACCTACACCAATGCGTTCACGCAGTACCGCGATCAGACCGTGTCTTACATGCCGGTGCGCATGCAGCCCGGCGACACCGACGTCACGGTGCGTTCGCGCATCAACCAGCCGGGCGGCCAGGCGATTCCGGTCGATTATGCGATGGAAAAGCTGTCGGACGGCTGGAAGGTCTATGACGTGACCATCGAAGGTATCAGCCTGGTTCAGACTTACCGCGGCACGTTCGACCAGGAAGTGCAGCGCGGCGGAGTCGACGGGCTGATCAAGGCGATCACCGCCAAGAACCAGGCGCTGCGGGCGGCGCGCCAGCAGGGACAGTAAGCGGCGCAATGATCACGGGGGGCGATGGCCGCTTCCGGCTGGAAGGGCGGGTCGACATGAACAACGCCGATGCGATCCTCAGGGAGGGGGCGCAGCAGTTGTTCAACGGCCGTCCGATCACCATCGACCTGGGCGGCGTGACGGCGGTCGATTCCGCCGCCGTCAGTCTGTTGCTCGAATGGCAGCGCACCGCGGCCGCCGCCGGGCAGTCCATCCAGTTCGTCAATCTTCCGGCCGCGCTGCGCAGTCTGGCCGAGCTGTACGGCGTGTCCGTACTGATTGATGCGGGCGATGCGTCGGAAAATTAGAACAACCAACCGCAAAGGCGCGAAGGCGCAGAGAAAAGCCGCAAAGAACTTCGGATTTGAATTTGGTTTTCCGTTGCGTCCCTTTGCGCCTCTGCGCCTTTGCGGTTATAGATTTTATTGATTTTGTTCTGCAGTAGATTTTCTCCGCGCCTCCGTGGTTAATAAATCCATGCTCCCCGCCATCGCCGTCGAAAACGTCGTCAAGGACTACGGCGATTTCCGTGCGCTCGACGGCGTCAGCCTGGAAGTCGAGCAGGGCGAGTTCTTCGGGCTGCTCGGCCCCAACGGCGCCGGCAAGACCACGCTGATCAGCATCCTCGCCGGGCTGGCGCTGGCGTCCGGCGGTAGCGTGCGGGTGATGGGGTATGACGTGGTGCGCGATTATCGGGAGGCGCGGCGCGTGCTCGGCGTGGTGCCGCAGGAGCTGGTGTTCGATCCGTTTTTCACGGTGCGCGAGACGCTGACGATACAGTCCGGCTATTACGGCGTGCGCAACAACGGCGGCTGGATCGACACCGTGCTCGAGCATCTCGACCTCGCCGACAAGGCCGACGTCAACATGCGCGCGCTGTCCGGCGGCATGAAGCGCCGTGTGCTGGTGGCACAGGCACTGGTGCACAAGCCGCCGGTGATCGTGCTCGACGAGCCGACCGCCGGCGTCGATGTCGAGTTGCGTCAGGGATTGTGGAAGTTCGTGCGCCAGCTGAACCGCGAAGGCCATACCATCGTGCTGACGACCCATTATCTGGAAGAGGCGGAAGCCCTGTGTCATCGCATCGCGATGCTGAAAGCCGGACATATCGTCGCATTCGATACCACCGCCAACCTGCTGCGTACGTCGCCCGGCTGCTATATCCGGCTGCGGGTTGCGCCGGACCGGCTGCCGCCCGAGCTGCAGCGCCAGGTGGCCGAGGCGCACGACGGCCGCTACACGCTGATCGTGCCGGACTATGCGCAGGTCGAGCGCGTGCTGGCGCAATTGCGCACGGCTGGCATCGAGCTGCAGGAACTGGAGGTCACGCGCCCCGATCTTGAGGAGGTGTTCGTCAACATCATGGGGGACGGGCAGTGACCGGCTTTCGCACGCTGTTCTACAAGGAATGGCTGCGCTTCTGGAAAGTCGGCGTGCAGACGATCTTCGCGCCGGTGCTTACCGCGCTGCTCTACCTGCTGGTGTTCTCGCACGCGCTGCGCCATCACCCCGACATTTTCCCCGGCGTGTCGTATGCGGCGTTCCTGGTGCCTGGGCTGGCGATGATGTCGGTACTGCAGACGTCGTTTGCGAACGGTTCGTCGAGCCTGATGCAATCGAAGATGACCGGCAACATCGTGTTCATCCTGTTGCCGCCGCTGTCGCACCGCGAATTTTTCGCCGCCTACCTGCTGGCGGCGATTGCGCGCGGGCTGATCGTCGGCGGCGGCGTGATGCTGGTGACGGTGTGGTTCACCGGCCTGCGGCTGGACGCGCCGCTGTGGATCCTGGCGTTTGCCGTGTGCGGCAGCGGCATCCTCGGCACGCTCGGCATCATTGCCGGCATTCACTGCGAGAAAATCGACCAGCTGGCGGTGTTCCAGAATTTCATCATCCTGCCGCTGACCTTCCTGTCCGGTGTGTTCTATTCGATTCATTCGCTGCCGCCGGTGTGGCAGATCGCGTCCCGCTTCAATCCGGTGTTTTACATGATCGACGGCTTTCGCTATGGCTTCTTCGGTCATGCCGACGTGTCGCCGCTGTTGAGCCTGGCGATTGTGGCGGCGAGTTTTTTGGCCTTATCATTGCTGGCGCTGCGGCTGATCCGGACCGGATACCGGCTGCGCCGCTGAGGAAAAAATCCATGGTTCAACCTGACCAGATCAAGCGTTACATCGAGGACGGCCTGAAATGCGACGCCGTGCGTGTCGTCGGCGACGGCCATCATTTCGAGGCCATCATCGTCAGCGCGGAATTTCGCGGCAAATCCAGGGTGCAGCAGCATCAGCTGGTGTACCGGATACTGGGTGATCGCATGCGCGAGGAAATCCATGCGCTGTCGATGCAGACGTTCACGCCGGAAGACTGGGACGCGACGTCCGCATGATCCGCCGGCCGCGGCGGGCAACTTGAACAACATGACATGAACAAGCTCGTGATCGAGGGTGGTGTGCCGCTCACCGGGGAGGCGACGATCTCCGGCGCCAAGAACGCGGCATTGCCGGTGCTGTGCGCCGCGCTGCTGTCGCGCGAGCCGCTGACGGTCGAGAACGTGCCGCATCTCGGCGACATCGTCACCATGCTGAGCCTGCTGGGACAGATGGGCGTGGCGGTGTCGCTCGACGAAAAGATGGGCGTGGAGCTCGACGCGGCGCAACTGGATCAGCCGGTCGCGCCGTACGAGCTGGTGAAGACGATGCGTGCGTCGATCCTGACGCTGGGGCCGCTGGTGGCGCGCTGCGGCGAGGCGCGGGTGTCGCTGCCCGGCGGCTGCGCGATCGGGCTGCGGCCGGTCGATCTGCACATCAAGGGACTGGAGGCGATGGGCGCCTCGGTCAGCATCGAGCAGGGCTACATCCGGGCGCAGGCGCCGCGGCTGAAGGGCGCGCACATCGTGCTCGATCTGGTGACCGTCACCGGCACCGAAAATCTGATGATGGCGGCCACCCTCGCCGACGGCACGACGATCATCGAGAACGCGGCGCGCGAGCCGGAAGTCACCGATCTCGCGCAATGCCTGAACGCGATGGGTGCGCGCGTCTCGGGTGCCGGCAGCGACGTGATCACGATCGAAGGTGTGGAGCGGCTGCACGGCGCGCGCCACCGGGTGATGCCGGACCGCATCGAAACCGGCACCTTCCTTGCCGCCGCGGCACTGACGCGCGGCGCGGTGCGGCTGTGCGGCACGCGCGCCGACCTGCTCGACGCGGTGCTGGCGAAGCTGCGCGAGGCGGGCGTCCGTATCGCGACCGGGCCCGACTGGATCGAGCTGAAAGGCAACGGCGCGCTGAAAGCGGTCAGCGTGCGCACCGCGCCGTATCCGGCATTTCCGACTGACATGCAGGCGCAGTTCATGGCGCTCAACAGCCTCGCGCACGGCGCCGCGGTGATCACCGAAACCATTTTCGAGAACCGCTTCATGCACGTGCAGGAACTGCGCCGGCTCGGTGCGGCGATCGAGGTCGAGGGCAACACCGCGGTGGTCAAGGGCGTCGAACGCCTTGACGGCGCACGCGTGATGGCGACCGACCTGCGCGCATCGGCATGCCTGGTGCTGGCGGGACTGGTCGCGCACGGCGAAACCATCGTCGATCGCGTCTATCACCTCGATCGCGGCTACGAGCGCATCGAGGAAAAACTGTCGCGGCTGGGGGCGCGCATTCGGCGGGTGCAGTGACTGGCAGTTTGTAAGAGGCGAAGAATGAAGAACGGAGGATTTTCCCCTCCTTTTCGAGGAGGGGTGGCGGTGCAGCCGACGGGGTGGTGGGCGGCGTCAAAAAAATCGACCACTCCTTTCGCTTCGCTCCATGCGACCGCGTATGGAAGAGCAGGTGCCCGCATAGCGGGTGCGATCCTGGAGCGGGATGCAGGCGCCTCCATGCGTGGTCGCCGGCATCCCCTCCGCTGGCCGATCCCCTTCGGTGCCCCTCGGCCAACGCTCCGAGGCGCCCTCCTCATTTGAGGAGAGGAGACATCTTTTTCTTCTTTATGCATTCGCCCTTCACCGCCCTTAAACGGTAAAATCGAATTCTTTGCCTATCTCGCGATTCCAGTGACTCCAATAACGCTCGCGCTCTCGAAAGGGCGCATCATGGAAGAAAGCGTGCCGCTGCTGGCGGCTGCCGGCATTGCGCCGACCGAGGATCCGGAGACGTCGCGCCGGCTGATCCTGCCGACCACGCGCGACGATGTGCGGGTGATCGTGGTGCGCGCGCAGGACGTCCCGACCTACGTGCAGTACGGTGCGGCGGATCTCGGCATTGCCGGACGCGACGTGCTGATGGAGCATGGCGGCGACGGGCTGTACCAGCCGCTGGATCTGGGCATCGCGCGCTGCCGGCTGATGGTGGCGGTGCCGGACGGCTTCGATTACGCGCATGCGGTGCGCCAGGGGGCGCGATTGAAGGTCGCGACGAAGTACGCGCAGACCACGCGCGTCCACTTTGCGGCGAAAGGCATGCACGTCGATCTGATCAAGCTCTACGGTTCGATGGAGCTGGCGCCGCTGGTCGGACTGGCCGACGCGATCGTCGATCTGGTCAGCACCGGCGGCACGCTGAAGGCGAACCGCCTCACGGCGGTCGAGGAAATCGTGCCGGTCAGCGCGCGGCTGGTGATCAATCCCGTCGCGCTGAAGCTGAAGCGCGAACGCATCCAGCCGCTGATCGAGACGTTCGCCCGCGAGGTGGCCTGATGCCGCTGCGCCGCCTCGATACCTCGCAGCCCGACTTCGACGCGCAATTCGGCGCGCTGCTGGCGTTCGAAACCGCACAGGACCCGCAGATCGACGCGACGGTGGCTGCCATCATCGCCGACGTGCGCGCACGCGGTGATGCCGCAGTGCTCGAATACACGCGCCGCTTCGATCATCTCACCGCGGACACGCCGGCCGACCTGGAGCTGACGCCCGAGGCATTGCAGCGCGCGCTGGAAGCATTGCCGCCAGTGCGGCGAGTTGCACTCGAAACCGCGGCCCAGCGGGTACGGATCTACCACGAGCGCCAGCGCGCGGAATCCTGGGACTTCACCGAAGCCGACGGCACGCAGCTCGGCCAGCGCATCACGCCGCTCGACCGTGTCGGACTCTACGTGCCGGGCGGCAAGGCCGCGTATCCGTCATCGGTGATCATGAACGCGGTGCCGGCGACGGTCGCCGGTGTCGGCGAGATCATCATGGTGGTGCCGACACCGCACGGCGAGAAGAATCCGCTGGTGCTGGCGGCGGCCGCGATCTGCGGCGTGAATCGCGTCTTCACGATCGGCGGTGCGCAGGCGGTGGCGGCGCTCGCGTACGGCACCGCGACCGTGCCCGCGGTCGACAAGATCGTCGGCCCCGGCAACGCCTACGTCGCGGCGGCGAAGCGCCGCGTGTTCGGTCAGGTCGGCATCGACATGATTGCCGGGCCTTCCGAAATTCTGGTGGTGAGCGATGGCTCGGCCGATCCCGACTGGATCGCGATGGATCTGTTCTCGCAGGCCGAGCACGACGAGATGGCGCAGGCGATCCTGCTGTCGCCGGATGCCGCGTTTCTCGACGCGGTGGCGGCAAGCATTGCGCGCCAGTTGCCGGGCATGCCGCGCCGCGCGGTGATCGAAACCTCGCTGGCGTCGCGCGGCGCGCTGGTCCGGGTACGCGATCTGCGCGAAGCGTGCGCGCTGGTCAACCGCATCGCGCCGGAGCACCTGGAACTGGCGGTCGCCGATCCCGACGCATTGCTGCCCGATATCCGTCACGCCGGCGCGATCTTCGTCGGGCACTATGCGTCTGAAGCGCTGGGCGACTATTGCGCCGGCCCCAACCACGTGTTGCCGACGTCGCGCACCGCGCGCTTTTCGTCGCCACTCGGCGTCTATGACTTCCAGAAGCGCTCGAGCCTGATCCGCATCTCGCGCGACGGTGCGCGCACGCTGGGGCGCATCGCCGCCGAGCTCGCGGACGGCGAGGGCTTGCCGGCGCATGCGCAGTCGGCGCGATACAGGATTACGGACTAACCGCCAAGGCGCCAAGGCGCCAAGGACGGCAAAGACAAAAGCGATAACCGCAGAGGCGCAGGGACGCAGAGGAAACGCAGAGAAAAGCTACAACTGCAAAGGCGCAAAGGGCCGCAAAGGAAAACCGAATCGGAAGTTCTTCGCGCCTTCGCGGTTGCAGTTGATTTTTGATTTGTCTTGCTTGGCGCTCTTGGCGTCTTGGCGGTTAGATTAGTTTTCAATCATGCCCAAAACACCCGAAGAAATCATCCGCCCCGAGATTCAGGCGCTGGCGGCCTATCACGTGCCCGACGCGCGCGGCATGGTGAAGCTCGATGCGATGGAGAATCCGTACGGGCTGCCGGCCGATCTGCGCCAGGAAATTGCGGCGCGGATCGCGGACGTCGCCGTCAACCGCTATCCCGATCCGGCGGCCGGTGCGCTGAAGCAGCGGCTGTGCGACACGATGGGCGTGCCGCCGGCCATGGAACTGGTGCTGGGCAATGGCTCCGACGAACTGATCCAGATGCTGACGCTGGCGATTGCGCGTCCCGGTGCGGCGGTGCTCGGTGTCGAGCCGTCGTTCGTGATGTTCCGCATGGTTGCGCAATGGTGCGGCGTGCGTTTCGTCGGCGTCGATCTGGCGCCCGATTTCGCACTCGATGCGGAGCGCATGCTGGGCGCGATCGAAAGCCACCGGCCGGCGCTGATCTTCATTGCCTATCCGAACAATCCGACCGGCAATCTGTTCGACGCTGCCGTGATCGAACGCGTGATCGCGCGCGCCCCGGGGCTGGTGGTGATCGACGAAGCCTATGCGCCGTTCGCCGACGCCAGCTTCATGCCGCGGCTCGCCGACTATCCGAATCTGCTGGTGATGCGCACGGTGTCCAAGATCGGGCTCGCCGGCCTGCGTCTCGGCATGCTGGCCGGACGGCCGGAGTGGCTGCGGCACGTCGACAAGGTGCGGCTGCCCTACAACATCAACGTGCTGACCCAGGCAGCGGCGCTGCAGGTGCTGGGCCATGACCGCCTGCTGGCGAGCCAGGCCGATGCGATCCGGACCGAACGCGCGCATCTGTTCGAGTCACTGCGCCGCATCGATGGCGTACAGCCCTATCCCAGCGCCGCCAATTTCATTCTGTTCAGGGTGCCGGCCGCGCAGCGTACGTTCGACCGGCTTAATGCGCATGGCGTGCTGATCAAGAAGCTGCACGGCGCGCATCCGCTGCTGGACGGCTGCCTGCGCGTGACGGTTGGGACGCCGGGAGAAAATGAGCGCTTTATCGCCGCGCTCCAGTCAAGTCTGCAGCCCTGAGACACGGCTGCGGGGTGACAGCGGCCTTCCGATATGGGTAAACTTGTTGCGTTGACATTATTCCGATAACGAAGCCAACGGCATTTCCGCATCATGTGACCGCCCGTTGCCGGCACCGCGGTGTCCGGGGCACGCCATTTTTGATCCATCACCGGCACTCCATCGAACGGATTTCCCATGCGCCAGGCTGAAGTGACACGCAATACGCGCGAGACGCAGATCGCCGTCAGGCTCGATCTCGACGGCAGCGGCCGCTCGACGCTCGCCACCGGCATCCCGTTTCTGGATCACATGCTGGACCAGGTGGCGCGGCACGGCGTGTTCGATCTCGAGGTGACCGCCAAAGGCGATCTGCAGATCGATGCGCATCACACGGTCGAGGATATCGGCATCACGCTGGGACAGGCGTTTGCACGGGCGGTCGGCGACAAGCGCGGCGTGCGGCGCTATGGGCATGCCTACGTGCCGCTCGACGAGGCGCTGACGCGGGTGGTGATCGATCTGTCAGGGCGTCCCGGACTGGAGTACGGCATCGATTTCTCGCGCGCGCGTATCGGCGAGTTCGACGTGGACCTGGTGCACGAATTTTTCCAGGGATTCGTGAACCATGCGCAGGTGACGCTGCACGTTGACAACCTGAAGGGCACCAATGCGCACCACCAGGCGGAGACCGCGTTCAAGGCGTTCGGGCGCGCACTGCGCATTGCGGTGGAACCCGATCCGCGCATCGGCGAAACGGTGCCGTCGACCAAGGGAACGCTGTAGCGAATGATGGTGGCGGCGTCGCGGAGGGACGTGTGCGGTATTTCCGAAGCGGAATGCCGACCCTGAGATCATGACCGATATTGCAGTCATCGACTACGGCATGGGCAACCTGCGCTCGGTGGCGAAAGCGCTCGAGCATGTCGCACCGACGCAGCGCGTCGAGGTCACCAGCGATCCGGCGGTGGTGGCCGCCGCGCGGCGCGTGGTTTTTCCGGGCCAGGGCGCGATGCCGGACTGCGTGCGCGAGCTGGAGGCGCGCGGATTGCGCGAGGCGGTGGCCGCGGCGGCTCGCGACAAGCCGTTCCTCGGCATCTGCATTGGCCTGCAGATGCTGTTCAATCGCAGCGAGGAAGGCGATGTCGCCGGGCTCGGCATTCTGCCGGGGACGGTCCGCCGCTTCCGTATCGACGGTGCGCGTGATGCCGGCGGCGGACGTCTCAAAGTGCCGCACATGGGCTGGAATGAAGTACATCAGGCGGCAGCGCATGCGTTGTGGGACGGCATCGCGCCCGACACGCGTTTTTATTACGTCCACAGCTACTACGTGGAGCCGGCCAACCCGGCATGCGTTGCCGGCTACAGCCTTTATCCGTCGGCATTTACGTGCGCGGTGGCGCATCGCAATATCTTTGCGGTGCAGTTCCATCCGGAGAAAAGTGAGGCCGCGGGATTGCGATTGCTCGCCAATTTCGTGGCGTGGCAGCCGAATTCACAGTGATGCCGCGACTGGCGGTACGGTTCTTGCAAAACGCCCGAATATAGTAAACTGCGCTCAGACATTCCGACTGTGTCCCGGCATTCCGATTACAATTTCGATGCATTTAATGTCACTGGCCGGACAACACGGTGTCCGCACGGCCGATCCAATCCTTCCTTGAACTTTCCATTCGTTATGTCGATATGCTGATCATTCCTGCGATTGATTTAAAGGACGGGAAATGCGTGCGCCTGAAGCAGGGCGAAATGAGCGGCGCCACGGTGTTTTCAGACGATCCGGGAGCAACCGCAGCGCGCTGGCTGGAGCAGGGCGCGCGGCGCCTGCATGTAGTCGATCTCAACGGTGCGGCGGCCGGCCGGCCGAAGAATGCGGAAGCGAT
>DASSON010000068.1:0-47228 GCA_035700525.1 Burkholderiales bacterium | reverse complement strand
CACAGCAGATAGTCGTCGGCCGCGCGCTCGAGCGGCGTGTCGAAATTCTTGCCGATGTTGATGCCGAGCACGCCGCGATAACGCGCATGGGCAACGTTCGCGACCAGCCGTTCGACGCCGTCGTTGTTGAAACCCATGCGGTTGACGATGGCGCCGGCGCGCGGGATGCGGAACAGACGCGGGCGCGGGTTGCCCGGCTGCGGGCGCGGCGTGACGGTGCCGACTTCGATGAAACCGAAACCGAGCGCGGCCAGTGCGTCGATGTATGCGCCGTTCTTGTCGAGCCCGGCGGCCAGCCCCACCGGATTCGGAAACACGAGTCCCATCACCCTTAGCGGATGCTGCGCGGCCGGCGCGGCGCGTGCGGCGCGCGTCAGCGCGGCAAGGCCGCGGAGGGTGACATGGTGCGCGGTTTCTGCGTCGAGGCGGAACAGCAGGGGGCGCAGGACGGAGTACATGGCGCGCTATTTTAACCTGCGCGCGGATCTGCTGCGGCTTCAGTTGCGGTGCAGCGGCTGCCAGTGCCGGTTGATCAGCCCTTCCATCGGCTGGAAATGGGTCTTGTAGGCCATCTTGCGGCTTTCCGCGATCCAGTAGCCGAGATAGAGGTAGGGCAGATCGAGCGTGCGGCATAGTTCGATCTGCCACAGGATGCTGTGCGTGCCGAAGCTGGCGCCGTGCACGTCGGGATCGAAAAAGGTGTAGACGGACGACAGCCCGTCGCGCAGGCGGTCGACAATGCTGACCATGCGCAGCACGCCGTGCTCGCGGAATTCGATCAACCGTGAATCGACGTTGCTCTGCAGCAGAAAATGGCGGTACTGTTCCCGGCTGTCCTGATCCATGCCGCCGCCGCTGTGGCGCCGCGACTGGTAGCGCAGATACAGTGCGTAATGCTCAGCGCTGTAACGCAGCTCCAGGGTGCGCGCATCGAGCGCGGCGTGGCGCTGCCAGGTGCGGCGCTGGCTGCGATCCGGGCGAAACGCCTCGCACACGACGCGCACCGGCACGCAGGCACGGCAGTGATCGCAGTGCGGGCGATAGGTGAACGCGCCGCTGCGGCGAAAGCCGGCCCGCACCAGCTCGCCGTAGACCGCGGTGTCGATCACGTGGTTCGGCGTGGCGACCTGCGAGCGCGCCATGCGTTGCGGCAGGTAGCTGCACGGATAGGGCGCCGTCGCATAGAACTGCAGCACGGACAGCGGAAATTCGTTAAGCAAGGTCATCGTCGAAGTGCCAACGTCCGTTTCGTCCCGGATAGTTTACCAATTCCGCGACGTGGCGCGTAAATTCCGTGCGCGGGACCTCGCGCGCGCCGAATGATGCCAGGTGCGGGGTATTCATCTGACAGTCGATCAATCCGAAATTCCATCGCGTCAGCTGGCGCACCAGGTGCGCCAGCGCGATCTTCGACGCGTCGGTTACGCGCGTGAACATCGATTCGCCGTAAAACATGCCGCCCAGCGCCACGCCGTAGAGCCCGCCGGCGAGCTCGCCGCCGATCCACGTTTCGACCGAATGCGCGATGCCCAATGCATGAAGTTCGCTGTAGGCAGCGGCCATCTGCGGCACGATCCAGGTGCCGTTCTGGTCGCGCCGCGGTGCGGCGCAGCCGGCGACGACGGCGGCGAAAGCGGTATCGGTGCGGACTTCGTAGTTTCTTTTGCACAGCGTTTTGCGCAGCGACCGCGACAACTTCAATTCATCCGGAAACAGCACCATGCGCGGATCGGGGCTCCACCACAGGATCGGCTGGTCGTCACTGAACCAGGGGAAGATGCCGCAGCGGTAGGCGGCGATCAGGCGCTGCGCCGAGAGATCGCCGCCGGCGGCGACCAGGCCGTTGGGTTCGTCCAGCGCCCTTTCCACCGGCGGGAACGGATCGGTTGCGGCCAGCCATGGGATCATGCTCACATTCTAGCGTGCCTGTGCGCGGGTTGCCGGCACGTCCGTGTGCGAACGTATCCGGTGCGGGTCGAAAAGGCTGTTGTGCGTCGTTCGTTATCGTATAGCATGGAGTCCTGCGGCCACCCGCACATGACGGTACAGGAAGAAAGGACTGCACCATGCAGAAGTCCGATTCGATTTCCGTTCTGATCGCCAGCACCTTCGCCTTCATCATATGCTTTGCGGTGTGGATGATGTTCGGCGTGATCGGCATTCCGGTGCGCGACATGCTGGGGCTGAATGCCACCGAGTTCGGGCTGCTGACCGCGACGCCGGTGCTGACCGGCGCGGTATTCCGGCTGCCGCTCGGCATATGGACCGACCGTTTCGGCGGACGCGTCGTTTTCATCGCGCTGCTGCTGGGGTGTGCGATTCCGGTGTGGCTGGTGAGCTTTGCGAGCGCGTACTGGCAGTTTCTGGTGCTGGGTCTGTTCCTGGGACTGGTCGGTGCATCGTTCGCAGTCGGTACGCCATATGTCGCGCGCTTTTTCGCGAAGCAGCAACAGGGATTCGCGATGGGGGTGTTCGGCGCCGGCACGTCGGGTGCCGCGCTCAACATGTTCGTCGCGCCGTGGATCATCGATCACTACGGCTGGCGCACGGTGCCGACGGTGTACGCGGTGGCGATACTGGTGACGGCCGTGATTTTCTGGCTGCTGTCGCGTCCGGATCCCGGCGTCGGCAGGCGGGCTGCAGTGCCGCTCAAGGCACAGTTCGCGGTGCTGCGCAGCCCGCGCGTGTGGCGCTACTGCCAGTATTATTCGATCGTGTTCGGCGGCTTCACCGCATTGTCGCTGTGGATGACACAGTACTACACGCAGGAGTACGACTTTGGCATTGCACAGGCGGCGTTGCTGGCCGCCGCATTCTCGCTGCCGGCCGGTGTGATGCGCGCCGCGGGTGGCTGGCTTGCCGATCGCCTGGGTGCGCATTCAGTGACCTGGTGGGTGCTGTGGGTATCCTGGGTGTGCCTGTTCCTGCTGTCGTATCCGCAGACCGATCTGACGATTCATACCGTGAACGGTCCGGTCGGTTTTCACATCGGGCTGCAGCCGTGGCTGTTTACGATCTTGCTGTTCGTCGTCGGTGTCGCGTTTGCGTTCGGCGGGGCGTCGACGTTCAAGTATGTGGCTGCCGATTTCCCGGAGGAGATGGGGCTTGTGACCGGCATCGTCGGACTCGCCGGTGGCCTGGCCGGCTTCCTGCTGCCGATTCTGTTCGGCGCGCTGGTCGATCTCACGCGGGTGCGCAGCAGCTGCTTCATGCTGCTGTACGGGGTAGCGTGGGTATCGCTGATTCTGATGTATGTCACGGAGGTACGGCGCACGCCCATTCTCGGCGACATTGCACGCAACGCACCACAGCGGCAATGAACGCCCATGCCGCGGCCGGCGCAACGGGCCGCGGAACCGGGGGCGCCTTTCGCAATCGTACTGTTCTGAGGCGGCGAACGGCATGACATTTATCATGGTGATGGCACGCCGTGCGCCGTAACATCCTTTTGACCGCCGGCGATTGCGGCTCCGGTGTCGCGCGATACGGGCCGGGATCACGGCCGTCATCATTCTCCCCCCGGAGGTTGCGATGAACGGACAGGACGCAGATTTGAATGCCGTCGGCAAGCATGATGCGGATTCCATGTCGGAAGCCGAGATTGACCAGGCGCTGGAAGACACGTTTCCGGCGAGCGATCCGCCTTTCTGGACGCTGGGTGAACCGGAAACGAAAAGCGCGCTGCGGCAGCCTGATACCGTCGCCCTGAGCAAGGAACGCGACCGTATCGAGTTCCTGGTCGATCGCGACGGCCTGGCGATCGCGGTGACATGGGTGCGGCGCACGATGCGGCTGTATCGCGAGGCGGTGCTGGATCGCACCGGTTTTGCACGCACCGACCTTTACCGGCGCGGCTT
Source organism: Burkholderiales bacterium (assembly GCA_035700525.1). Classification (GTDB taxonomy): domain Bacteria; phylum Pseudomonadota; class Gammaproteobacteria; order Burkholderiales; family JBDZVW01; genus JBDZVW01. The sequence continues at coordinate 43,371 of DASSON010000068.1, read as the reverse complement.
CATCCAGTCGTATTGCGACTTCAAGCGCTGGCTCGGGCGTATCGATGCCAACGAATCACCGTCGCGCGGAACCTGGAAATAAACGTCGCATTCAATGGAGCGGCCAGGTCGCTGTTGATTCCCGTTACCAGGGATTATTGCGCGACCCGGGATCTGCTGGCATCATGTGAAATACCAGTTCTGCGTCGATACCGGCCAAACAACTTCAGAGGTGACCAATGTACAAGAAAATATTGCTTCCGACAGACGGCTCCGAACGCTCCCGCGATGCGATCAAGCAGGGCATGGCATTTGCCAAATGGGCCGGCGCGACGGTGGTCGGCTTTCACGTGATTCAGCCGTTCTCGGTCAGCGTGTTCGGCCAGCCGGTAACGTCCGACGTACTGCCGCAGAACCGCTACGCCGAGGCGGTGCGCCATATCGGTGAAACGCTGCTCGCCGAAATCGAGCGTGCGGCGCGCGCTGCCGGCGTTCCGTACAGCGGCAGCAGCGTCGAAGCCGAATCTCCGGCGATGGCGATCGTCGCGGCCGCCGAGAACGAAGGCTGTGATCTGATCATCATGGCTTCCCACGGACGTGGCGGCCTGTCGGGGCTGCTGCTCGGCAGCCAGACGATCAAGGTATTGGCGCACTGCAAGATTCCAGTCCTGGTGTGCCGCTAGACAGCGCCGTATTGCGCAGCACGGATGGCCGCCGGCCGGCCATGCGGAGTGCGACCCGCCGGATGTTATGAGGGGCCCAAGCCCAGGCTCTGCTGCCGGGCGGTGTCGCGCGGCTCGGCGTCGACCGGAATGTCGATGCCGCGCTGGATGAGCGCCTCGAGCTCGTGTGCCGGCATCGGCTTCGCCACCAGGTAGCCCTGTACCTCGTCGCAGTCGTTGGCGGCCAGAAACAGCAGTTGCTCCGACTGCTCGACGCCTTCGGCGATCACCCGCAGCCCGAGGCGATGAGCCATCGCGATGACCGCCTGCGTGATGGCGGCGTCATCGATGTCGTGCGGCAGGTCGGTGATGAAGGCGCGATCGATCTTGAGGTTGTGGATCGGGAAGCGCTTGAGGTAGCTGAGCGACGAGTAACCGGTTCCGAAATCGTCGATCGAGACGATGATGCGGCGCGCGGTCATTTCGCGCAATATCTCGATCGAGCGTTCGGCGTCGGTCATCACCATGCTTTCGGTGATTTCGACCTCGAGCCGGCCGGGATCGATGTGTGCGGCCTCCAGTGCGGCGCTCACCCGTGACATCAGGTCGGGTTGTCCGAACTGCCTGCCCGAAAGATTGACCGCCACCCGCAGCGGCGGCAGGCCACGTTCTTCGAACCGGTGCATCTGCGAGCAGGCTTCGCGCAATACCCAGTCGCCGAGCGGCACGATCAGTCCGGACTCCTCGGCGAGCGGAATGAACGTATCCGGCAGCACCAGTCCGAGATCCGGATGCTGCCAGCGGATCAGTGCCTCGACGCACACGATCCGCCCGTTCCTGAGGTCGACCCGCGGCTGGTAATGGAGCGTGAATTCCTCGCGCTCGATCGCGCGCTGCAGCTTCGATTCCAGTGACAGGCGGTCAACCGAATGCAGGTTCGGGCGCGCGGCGTAAAATTCGTAAACGCTGCCGCCCTGATCCTTCGCGCGGTACATCGCGATGTCCGCATCCTTCAGCAGCCCCGAACTGTCGTCGCTGTCGTCGGGAAAGACGCTGATGCCGATGCTGGCTGAAAGACGGATTTCGCGGTGATCGATGACGAACGGCTGCGCGAACGCGTCCAGCAGCTTGCGCGCGATTCCGTCCACGTCGGCGGCGTCCGCGTAATCCTGCAGCAGCACGACGAACTCGTCGCCGCCGAGCCGCGCGACGACGTCGGTATCACGCAGCGTCTCGGTGAGGCGACGCGAAACGTCCTTCAGCAGGTAATCGCCGGCATCGTGGCCCAGCGTGTCATTGATGTTCTTGAAGCGGTCGAGGTCGATGAACAGCACGGCGAATCGTCCACCGTGATTTTCGCAGCGGATGATCCTCGAATTCAGCCGGCGATAGAACATCGTGCGGTTCAGCAGTCCGGTCAGCGGATCGTGATTGGCGATGAAGAACAGATCCTGTTCGACGCGATAGCGCTCGGTGATGTCACGAAAGCTCCAGACGCAGCCGACGCACAGTCCCGCGACGTGCTGCGGCTTCGAAAAACATTCGAATACGCGTCCGTCCCGAAACTCGATGACGTCGTGGCATTCGGCGTTCGGCTGCAGGATGCGTTCACGCATTCTCCGCAGCGCTTCGGCGGGACTGATCAGCTGGCCCAGCGCGTGGCGCAGCGCCACCCGGTCGCGGTCGCCCGCCAGCATCGATTCCGGAATGCTCCACATGCGCAAAAAGCGCTGGTTGTAGCTGGCGACTTTTCCGCCGTTGTTCACCATCAGGATGCCGTCGACGGTGGCTTCGAAAGTCGCCTGAAGCAGCGACAGCGAATGCGCGAGACGGCTTTCGGCGGCACTGCGCTGCGAGATTTCGGCGCGCAGTTCGGCATTGGCGGTTTCGATCTTGCGGTTGGCATCGGACAGGACAGCCACCAGTGACGCGTTCTCGAAGCGCAATGCCAGGCTGTTGACGATCGAACGATGGACCAACAGGATGATGGTGATCAGCGTCACCAGGTACAGCATGGCCATGACGCCCATCTGCACGAATATAAGGCTGCCCGAGAACAGGCGGGCGGCAACCGCGCCCGTAATCAGCGTTGAAAACAGGATCGCCGCCCGCGGGATGGCCGCCTGGTATGGAACGCCGGCGGCCGTCACGCCCGTCAGGAACAACACCACCGCGTAGCCTGACGGCAGATCGCCGGGATTCAGAAACAGCAGCGCGGACGCACCCCAGCCGAGCCCGGAAAGCGCGCAGCTGATTACGAAGCGGTCGCGCCATTGCACTGCCGCATCCGGTTGCGGGTTCTGCTCCTTGAACTGTCGCGTCCAGTTCAGACGGTAAAGCGCGGCCAGACCCTGGTAGGCGAACCAGACCGCAATCAACAGCGGGTCATTCCGGCCCCATTCGAGGATCGCCACCAGTCCGCTGAGCGCGATGACGAACAGTTGCGAACTGCGGGAATTGCCCCACGCCAGCCTGACGCATTCGAACAGCAGCGGACAGCGCGAATGCGCCGGCCGGGCGGGGTCGATGACGCAAGACGGCAGCGTGCCGGTCTGTGATTCGATGTCGACGGCCGCCGATTGCGTGTCAGGCGGCATGGCGGGTGACACGGCGGCCGCAGGTGCCGGACGCGAACAGCGGGATACCGCGCCAGCCGCAGAGGCCGGGCATGAAATCCGGTGATGCGCAATCGGAGCAGGTCGGTATTGGATTGAACGTTGACAAGGAGCCCTCTTGTCCCGCCGGCAATTTTTGTAAAAGCAATTATAAAGTAAAGCAAGTTACATACCATTACTTGTCGTGCGACAATGCCGCTGCCGCAGAGCGGGATCCCGTGCCGGCGTGGATGGCTTGTGTTCGGCAAATGCGCGCGCTGTGGCGGATTCCGTGTTTCGGCGTTGCCCGGCAGGTCGCGGCTGCGGAGGTGCGGCGGCGTCGGGATTCGGACAATATCGTCCGCGTGCGGTCAGACAGCGGGGAACGGGAGAACAATCGATGCGGGACGGACTGATCGGCAAAATCGCGATCCACGCGGGCCCGCTGCAGCGTCTGCGGCGCGGTGTGAGCGCGCTCGGCACCCGGCTGCATTCGGATTACTGGTTTCCACACGTCGTGCTGGCGCTGGCACTGCTGGTTGCGGCGTTCTACTGGCTCGGCAGCGCGGTCGGCGGCAACCTTGATGTGCTGTTGTCGCCAGCCGTGCTGAAGCACTTCGACTTTTCCGCGCTCAATCTGCGGATCACCGACGTGATTCACGGCATTGCCGGCATCATGATGATCGTGATGTCGGTCGGCATCGTGTTGCGCTCGCGGCTGTCGTGGACGCTGGCCGTCGTGCTGCTCGTCGCGATCGAGCTGGCGGACTTCAAGGCGCACCGCCATCTGACGTTTTTCGTCTATTACGACGCGGTGCTGCTGGCCGCACTGCTGCTGGCGTACTCCAGATTCAATCGCAGCAGCGTTGCGGCCGGCACGCTGTTTGCGCTCACCAGCACGCTGCTGCTGATGCTCTACGCGGTGTTCGGCGCGTATTACCTGGGCGCGGACTTTCATCCGCCGATCACCGACCTGATTACGGCGCTCTATTACGCCGTCGTGACGATGTCCACCGTCGGCTACGGCGACATTTTTCCGCAGACGGCGGAAGCGCGGCTGTTTGCGGTGTCGATCATCGTGCTCGGCATCACGGTGTTTGCGACGTCACTGGGTGCGATCGTCGGTCCCGTAATCGGCGGCGGCATTCAGCGGATCATCGATCGAAAGGGGAAACGGATGGAGCGTCAAAACCATTTCATCATCGTCGGCAATACGTCGCTCGCGCGCAACACGTATCATGAGATGCAGCAGCGCAATCTGCCGGTGACACTGATTTTGTCGGAGGCGCCGGCGGCGGAAGGGGAACTGGCGGACGCCGACGTGGTCATCGGCGATGCCAGCAGTGTCGACGTGCTGCGCATGGCCGGCGCCGCCGAGGCGCGCGCGGTGCTGGCGATGCGCGCCGATGATTCGGACAACGCGTTCATCGTGCTGGCGATCAAGGAACTCGAGGGCAGCGCCAAGACCGTGGCGGCGGTCAATGACAGCAAGAACTACAGCCGGGTAAAGCGCGTGCAGCCCGACATGATCATCGCGCCGCAGATACTGGGCGGGGAACTGCTGGCGATGGCACTGGCCGGCGAACCGATCAGCGGTGATGAGGTGATGAAGCGCTTCTTCAACACGTAGCAGCCGGCCGGGTCGCCCTGACGGCCGGCGAGGTGGCCGCGGCCGGCATCATGTAAAATGGCGGCTGTTGTCCGATTGTTCGATACAGGGTGTAGCGCAGCCTGGTAGCGCGCCACGCTTGGGACGTGGAGGTCGTGGGTTCGAACCCCACCACCCTGACCAGCCGCCGCCGATCGCGGCCCGGCGGATTCCCATACGATTTTTTGAGTTGGCTGTCGAGGCGGGGCTACCCGGCGTTCGGCAGCGCCCCGCTGTGCCGCAGTCCCCTCAAGTGCCGTGCCTCACAAGAAATCGCCGCGACATCTTTCTGTCCGAAATTGATAAGCAGGCTTATAATAAGCAGACATATGAAGAAACTCGATGTCGAGCATCGGTTCGGATTCCTGGTCCATGATGTCGGCCGGCTGTGTTCGCGCCATTTCGATCAGCGTGCGCACCGCCGCCTGAAGCTGACGCGCGCGCAATGCCAGGTGCTGGTGTATCTCGCAATCGACGAGGGAACCAGCCAGGCCGCACTGGCCGACACCCTTGAAATGGCGCCGATTGCGCTGACGCGCCTGCTCGATCGCATGCAACAGGCGGGCTGGGTACGGCGCCAGCCGAATCCGCTGGATCGCCGCGCCTATCGGCTGTATCTGACGCGCAAGGCGGGGGCGGTGCTCGAATCCATTCGCAAGCTGGGCGACGAAGTCCAGGAAACGGCGCTCGCGGGCGTGTCGGATACCGACCGGCGGCGCCTGATCGCGCTGCTGCGCCGGGTGCGCCGCAACCTCACCGGCTCCGGCGAGCCGCCGGCCCGCCGTTCCGATGCAACCAAACGCGCGCGGAAGGATCGCTGACGCATTGCGCGCAATTTCCTTTCCTGAAATGTCCGCTCGTCGCCGCCGGCATGATCTGAATCGTCTCCCGAGTGACGTATGAGCGCGTCGCTCCCAATTGATTCCGGCGTTCCGGTCGCCAACCGCGGCATGGTCACGGTGTCGATCATGCTGGCGACGCTGATGCAGGCGCTCGACACAACGATCGCGAACGTCGCGCTGCCGCACATGCAGGGCAGCCTGTCGGCGAGCCAGGATGAAATCACCTGGGTGCTGACGTCATACATCGTGGCGGCGGCGATCGCGATGCCGCTGACCGGCTGGCTGTGCGCGCGCTTCGGCCGCAAGCGTATTTTCCTGTGGTCGGTGGCCGGCTTCACCGTCTCGTCCGCGCTATGCGGACTCGCGCTCTCACTGCCCGAAATCGTGCTTGCCAGGCTGCTGCAGGGCGTGTTCGGCGCCGCGCTGGTGCCGCTGTCGCAGGCGGTGCTGCTGGACATCAATCCGCGCGAGCGCCACGGCCAGGCGATGGCGGTGTGGGGAATGGGCATCATGCTGGGACCGATCCTGGGACCGGTGCTGGGCGGCTGGCTGACCGACAACTACGGCTGGCGCTGGGTGTTTTATATCAATCTTCCGGTCGGCATCATCGCGTTCCTCGGCATCCTGGCGTTCGTACAGGAAACCCGCAAAGCCGATCAGAAACTCGATTTCTTTGGTTTCTGCACATTGGGTATTGCAATCGGTGCGCTGCAACTGCTGCTCGATCGCGGCGAAACCAAGGACTGGTTCTCGTCACCCGAAATCTGGATCTACGCGACGCTGACGCTGCTGGGATTGACGCTGTTCGTCGCGCACACCGCTACCGTCAGGGGCGCGTCATTTCTGGACCGGGCCTTGCTCAAGGACCGCAACTTCGTCACCGGGCTGTTCTTCATTTTTCTGGTCGGCCTGATTCTGTACGCAACGATGGCGCTGTTGCCGCAGATGCTGGAAAACCTGATGGACTATCCGGTGGTGGCGACCGGCTTGGTCACCGCGCCGCGCGGCATCGGCACGATGATCGCGATGATGATCGTGGGGCCGCTGATCGGCCGCATCGACATCCGGCTGATCATGGCCGGCGGCTTCGGCCTGACCGCATTGTCGCTGGCGCAAATGGCCGGTTATACGCTGACGATCGGCATGAGCTCGGTGGTATGGCCCGGCATCATCCAGGGACTGGGGCTCGGTTTCATTTTCGTGCCGCTGACGACCGCGGCGTTTTCCACGCTCGAATCGCATCTGCGCACCGAAGGCACGACGATCTACAGCCTGGTGCGCAACATCGGCAGCAGTTTCGGCATCTCGATCGTGCAGACGCTGCTGACCGAAAACACCCAGGTTGCGCATTCGTCACTGGTGCAGCACATCAACGTCTACAATCCGTTCATTCGCGCACCGTACCTGCCGTCGCCGTACGGCTTGCATAGCTCGGCAGGACTGGCGGCGCTGAATGCGGAGATCACGCGCCAGGCGGGAATGATCGCGTACATCGACGATTTCAAGCTGATGATGATCGTGGCGCTGCTGGCGATGCCGTTTCTGCTGTTGATTCGTGTGCCGAAGCATGCGCATGCGGAGGAATCGGTGGTGATGGAGTGATGGGCATCGCGCGGTTTTTTTCGCGGCGCCTCGGCGGGCGGCGCTCATGATGGTGCGGTGTTGCCATATGAACGGCGGAGGATTTTCCGGACGCAGTTGACCACCCCGTCCGCCTTCGCGGACACCCCTCCTCATTCGAGGAGGGGAATTTCGGGCGCCTGCCATCGGCTGTCTTTTTCCCCTCCTGTTTTTAAGGAGGGGAGGAGCGAAGCGGAGGGGTGGTCAGCGGCGTCCGGAGAAAGCGACGATCAGTCCCCCGCACCAACAGCCGGGTCAAATCACGAACAAATCAACGAACTCGTTGACCGGTGTTTGTTCCAGTTTCTTCTGGTCACGGCACAGCGCCAGGATGGCATTCTGCTGCTTCGCCGGGAAGCGGCGTGCGAGGTTGGTCTGAAACTTCGCTTCGAGCAGCGGAATGCCTTCCTCGCGACGGCGGCGGTGGCCGACCGGATATTCGACCGCGACGTCCGCGGTCTTCGAGCCGTCCGTGAAGAAAATCTGCACCGCGTTGGCGATCGAGCGTTTTTCGGGGTCGAGGTAATCCTTGCTGTACGACTTGTTCTCGACGCATTCCATTTTGTCGCGCAGCGCGTCGATGTGCGGATCGGCGGCGACATTGTCTTCGTAGTCGGTCGCGACGAGATTGCCTTTCAGCAGACCGATCGCGGTCATGTACTGAATGCAGTGATCGCGGTCGGCCGGATTGTTGAGCGGACCTTGCTTGTCGATGATGCGGATCGCCGATTCGTGGGTGGTGATCACGATCCTCTTGATCTCTTCGACGCGGTCTTTCACCTCAGGGTGCAGTTTGACCGCGCATTCGACGGCGGTCTGCGCATGGAATTCCGCCGGAAACGAAATCTTGAACAGCACGTTCTCCATCACGTACGAGCCGAACGGACGATCGAACTTGAACGGCTGACCCTTGAACAGCACGTCATAGAAGCCCCAGGTCTTCGCGGTCAGCGCGGACGGATAGCCCATTTCCCCTTTCAGCGCCATCAGCGCCAGACGCACGCCGCGGCTGGTGGCGTCACCCGCGGCCCATGATTTGCGCGAACCGGCGTTCGGCGCGTGGCGGTAGGTGCGCAGCGACTGGCCGTCGATCCATGCGTTCGAAACCGCGTTGACGGTTTCATCGCGCGTGCCGCCGAGCAGCGCCATCACGACTGCGGTGGTGGCGACCTTGACCAGCACCACGTGGTCGAGACCGACGCGGTTGAAGCTGTTCTTGATCGCGATCACGCCCTGGATATCGTGCGCCTTGATCATTGCCCGCAGCACGTCGCGCATCACCAGCGGCTTTTTGCCTTCGGCGACGTTCCTGCGCGACAGGTAATCGGCCGCGGCGAGAATGCCGCCCAGGTTGTCGGACGGATGGCCCCATTCGGCAGCGAGCCAGGTGTCGTTGAAATCGAGCCAGCGGATCATCGCACCGATGTTGAACGCCGCCATCACCGGGTCAAGCTGGAATTGCGTGCCCGGCACTTTCGCGCCGTTCGGTACGATGGTGCCGGGCACGATCGGCCCCAGCAGCTTGGTGCAGGCGGGAAAAGAGAGCGCCTCGAAGCCGCAGCCGAGCGCGTCCATCAGGCACAGCCGCGCGGTATTCCACGCTTCGGCGCTGGTGATTTCGTATCCGAGCGCGTAATCGGCGATGTCGGTCAGGACCTTGTCGGGTTGGGGGCGGACGTTGGAAATTGGAGCAGACATGAAGAAAAATCCTTTAACCACAGAGACACAAAGGCACGGAGAGAAGCGAAGTATTCCGAAAGCTGCGTGTTTCCACGGCGAATTTTACAGGTCGCGCTAATCCGGCGAGCGTCACCCGACATCGATGTAAAAACGTCGGATTACGCTTCGCTAATCCGGCCTGCGTGTGGATCCACAGAAGCATCGAAGCACAGATAAAATATCGTCGAAGTTCTCTGCGTCTCCGTGCCTCTGTGGTGATGCTTTTTATTTCGCTTTTCGGGCTGATTTCCCGCGTTTTTCGATCGGCACGAACTTGAGATTTTCCGGGCCGGTGTAATTCGCGCCGGGGCGGATGATCTTGTTGTCGATGCGCTGCTCGATCACGTGCGCCGACCAGCCGCTGGTGCGGGCAATGACGAAGATCGGTGTGAACATCGCAGTCGGGATGCCCATCTTGTGATACGACACGGCGGAGAACCAGTCGAGGTTCGCAAACATCTTTTTCTCGCGCGCCATCACCGCCTCGATGCGGTCGGCGATGTCGAACATCTTCATGTCGCCGCTTTCTTTCGACAGCTTGCGCGCGACTTCCTTGATGATCTTGTTGCGCGGATCGGCGATGGTGTAGACCGGGTGGCCGAAGCCGATCACGACCTGCTTTTCGGCGATGCGCCGCACGATGTCCTGTTCCGCGTCGTCGGGATTGTCGTAGCGCTCCATGACTTCGAATGCGACCTCGTTGGCGCCCCCGTGCTTGGGGCCCCGCAGCGCGCCAATGCCGCCGGTGATCGCGGAGTGCATGTCGGAGCCGGTGCCGGCAATCACGCGCGTGGTGAAGGTCGACGCGTTGAATTCGTGTTCGGCGTAAAGGATCAGCGACGTGTGCATCGCCTCGACCCACGACTTCGACGGCGCCTTGCCATGCAGCAGGTGCAGGAAATGGCCGCCGATCGAATCGTCGTCGGTTTCGACGTCGATGCGCTTGCCGTTGTGGCTGAAGTGATGCCAGTAGAGCAGCATCGAGCCCAGCGACGCCATCAGGCGGTCGGCGATGTCGCGTGCGCCGGCGAGATTGTGGTCGTCCTTTTCGGGCAGCACGGTGCCGAGCGCCGAACAGCCGGTGCGCATCACGTCCATCGGATGGGCCGAGGCCGGCACGCGCTCGAGCGTGCGCTGCACCGCGGCCGGCAGGCCGCGCAGCGTGCGCAGTTTCGCCTTGTACGCGGCGAGCTGCGGTACGGTCGGCAGCCGGTCATGAACCAGCAGATGCGCGATTTCCTCGAATTCGCACCGGTCCGCGATGTCGAGGATGTCGTAGCCGCGATAGTGCAGGTCGTTGCCGCTGCGGCCGACGGTGCACAGCGCGGTATTGCCGGCCGGCACACCGGACAGGGCGACCGATTTCTTTGGTTTGAAGCCGGTAGATGTCGTGTTGCTGCTCATCGTTGCTCCTTTGTGATTCGTTCGATCAGCAATAAGGCTGGCCGGGCATGCGTGTTGCGCGAGTGTCGGGCTACGCCCTGTTGGGCTAATCCGACTTACGGGCAACCGGATTTGCAGATCGGATTAGCGCGGCGTCATCCGACATTCCGTGATCCGCTCAGCCGAGCAGATGCTTCACGCCGTCGCGCTCTTCATGCAGCTCCTTCAGCGTCGCCTGCATGCGGCCGCGGCTGAAATCGTTGATGTCGAGCCCCTTGACGATCTGGTACTGGCCGTTCTTGCAGGTGACCGGATAGCCGTAAATGATGCCTTCCGGAATGTCGTAGCTGCCGTCGGCCGGAATGCCCATGCTGACCCAGTCGCCGTCGGGTGTGCCGTAGATCCAGTCGCGGATATGGTCCATCGCCGCATTGGCGGCGCTCGCCGCGCTCGACAGTCCGCGCGCCTCGATGATTGCGGCGCCACGCTTCTGGATCGTCGGGATGAAGCTGTTTTCGATCCAGCCCTGATCATTGATCAGCTTGAACGCATTCCGGCCGTCGACTTCGGCATGATAGACATCGGGATACTGCGTCGCCGAGTGGTTGCCCCAGATCGTCATCTTGTGCACGCTGGTGACCGGCTTGCCGGTTTTGGCCGCAATCTGCGAGCGGGCGCGATTGTGATCGAGCCGCATCATTGCCGAGAAGTTCGACGGCTTGAGTTCCGGCGCGTTGTTCATCGCGATGAAGCAATTGGTGTTGGCCGGGTTGCCGACCACCAGCACCTTCACGTCGCGGCTGGCGACCTCGGACAGCGCCTTGCCCTGGCCGATGAAAATCGCGCCGTTCGCTTCCAGCAGATCCTTGCGTTCCATGCCCTTGCTGCGCGGCCGCGCGCCGACCAGCATCGCGATGTCGGCGTCGCGGAATGCGACCTTCGGATCGTCGGTGACGGTGACGCCGGCCAGCAGCGGGAATGCGCAGTCGTCGAGCTCCATCACCACGCCCTTGACCGCCGGCAGCGCCGGCGTGATGTCGAGCAGGTTCAGGATGACGGGCTGATCCTTGCCCAGCATTTCTCCGCCGGCGATTCTGAACAGCAGGCTGTAGCCGATCTGGCCGGCAGCGCCGGTAACGGCAACACGCATCGGACGTTTCATCTAACAGGGCTCCTTGGGGATAATGAGAGATTATAGGACTCAACCGCGGCGGTGCGGCGGGGTGCTGCGTGACGTACGCGCCCGATCGTTCCCGGCTGTCGGCGATGTTAGCGAACATCAAACGACAGTGTCAACACGACTCTTGTGTCTTATAAAAGATAGACGAGTCATGGACTTCGGCGGCATTTTCATGTTAATTATGCCGTCATGAAAAACGTGTCGCCGCCGGCTTTTCAGCCGCTCTACCAGCAGATCAAGACGCTGATCACGAAGGCGCTGAGCCAGGGTGAGTGGCATGCCGGCGAGCCGCTGCCGAGCGAGGCGGATCTGGCGGCGCGCTACGGCGTCAGCCAGGGCACGGTGCGCAAGGCGCTCAACGACATGGCCTATCAGAACGTGCTGGTGCGCCAGCAGGGCAAGGGCACTTTCGTCGCATCGCACGTGTCGGAAGACCGCCGCTATCATTTCACCTGCATCGCGTCCGACCGCGGCGGGAAAACCTACCCGACTCCCGAAATTCTCGATTTCGGCCGCGACAAGGCGGATGCCGCCGCGGCGCGCAAGCTGGGGGTGGGAAGCGGTGCGCTGCTGTACGTGATCCGGCGCCTGATGCGAGTCAAGGGGCGGCCGATCGTGTACGACGAATCGCGCGTGCCGGCGGCGCTGTTCAAGGGGCTGAACCTGGCGGTGCTGACGGAACAGGAATCAATGCTGTACCGCACCTTCGAGGTGGCGTTCGGTGTGCGCATCGTGCGTGCGCAGGAGCGCATCAAGGCGGTGGCGGCGGACGCGCGCGTTGCAGCCAATCTCGAGATTCCGGTCGGGACGCCGCTGCTGAGGATAGAGCGCATCGCGTACACCTTCGACGACAAGCCGGTCGAGCTGCGCCGCAGTCATTGCAACACCGACGCTTATCATTACCGGGCGAAGATCAATTGAAAAAACGGCGGCGTGTGGCCGGAAACAGCCCGGCAGCGGTTGCGAGGTTCTTCTGCGCTGCAGCGATTACTGATAAAATGATGGCGGTTTATTCCGTCAGCGCATGTTCCCCACTTCGCAGACTCGATCGGCAAGCCGCCGCAGGGGCGCGCGTGACGGGATGGATTCCACCAGATCTGCCAATGAGATTAAGGGCCTCGAGCAAGCCGTACTTTTCGGGACAGAGACCAAGGCGTGAAATTGTTTGCCTCCCCGGTTTCGTCACTGGTGTGCTCCCTGCAGGTCGTCGCGAAATCGAATCTCATAACGTGAAATTGCGTAATGTTGCCACCCGCTTCGAGCGTTGCGGGCCGGTGCCGCGCGTCCCGGAAAAGTCTTCCGCCCGCCGGCCGGGTTGCGGCCGGCCGCATCGATAATAACAAGGAAGCTCATGGTCAAGCCCCGTCCCGTCTATCTCAATCTGCTGCAGATCCGGCAGCCGGTGCCGGCGATCGTTTCCATTCTGCATCGCATCAGCGGCGCGCTGCTGTTCCTGTTCATTCCATTGCTGCTGTACCTGCTGCAGGCGACTCTGGTGTCGCCGGACGTGGCCGCCGCCTATTACGGTGTGCTCGCCCATCCGATCGTCAAGATTGTTCTGCTGGTGCTGCTGTGGGCCTATCTGCATCACATCTGCGCCGGCGTACGGCATCTGATATTCGATCTGCATATCGGCACCGCGCTGGCGCCGGCGCGCGCCAGCAGCATGGCGGTGCTGGTGATCAGCGTCGTGCTGACGATCATTGTGGCGGTGAGACTATGGTAAGACAGGCGCCCGAAGACGCACCTTCAAGCACCGGCGGCAGCCTCCGCACCGAGCCGGGCGGGCCGCCAAAGCGGGTGCTGGTCGGCGCCCATTACGGGGCACGCGACTGGCTGATGCAGCGTCTCACCGCGACCGTGATGGCAGCCTACACGCTGCTGCTGGTGATCGCGGTGGCGACCCTGCCGCAGGTGGATCTCATGCACTGGCGCGCGCTGTGGTCGCAGCCGTGGATGCGCTACGTCAGCTTCCTGTTTCTGATGTGCGTGTTCTACCACGCGTGGATTGGCGTGCGCACGATCCTGATGGATTACGTCCATCACACCGGCCTGCGGCTGTTTTTGTACGGGGTGGTGGTGCTGGCGCTGGTGGCCTACGCGGCGTGGTCAATACAAATTCTGTGGAGCGTTTAGATGGGATTACCGGTCAGGCAGTTCGATGCGGTGATCGTCGGCGGCGGGGGATCGGGGTTGCGCACCGCGCTCGAGCTGGCGCGTGCGAATCTCAAGGTGGCGGTGCTGTCGAAGGTGTTTCCGACGCGCTCACATACGGTGGCGGCGCAGGGTGGTATTGCCGCGTCGCTCGGCAACGTCGAGGAGGATCACTGGCATTGGCACATGTATGACACCGTCAAGGGGTCGGATTACCTGGGCGACCAGGACGCGATCGAGTACATGTGCCGCAACGCGAACGAGGTGGTCTACGAACTCGAGCATTTCGGCATGCCGTTCGACCGCCTCGAAAACGGCCGCATCTATCAGCGGCCGTTCGGCGGGCAGACGCGCAATTACGGTGAGTCGATCATGCCGCGCTCGTGCGCGGCAGCCGACCGTACCGGGCATGCGATGCTGCACACGCTTTATCAGCAGTGCGTGAAGGCGGGCACGCATTTCTTCGTCGAATGGATGGCGCTCGATCTGATCCGCGATGCCGACGGCAGCGTGCTCGGCGTGACGGCGCTTGAAATGGAAACCGGCGAAGCGATGATTCTGCACGCGAAGGCGACGGTGTTCGCGACCGGCGGCGCGGGGCGCGTCTATGCCGCGACCACCAACGCGTTCATCAATACCGGCGACGGGCTGGGGATGGCGGTGCGGGCCGGCATTCCGCTCGAGGACATGGAGTTCTGGCAATTCCATCCAACCGGGGTGTACGGCGCGGGCGTGCTGATCACCGAAGGTGTGCGCGGCGAGGGCGGCTATCTGCTGAACAAGGACGGCGAGCGCTTCATGGAGCGCTACGCGCCCAACGCGAAGGACCTGGCGAGCCGCGACGTGGTGGCGCGCGCGATGGCGACCGAGATCAAGGAAGGCCGCGGCGCCGGCAACAACGGCGACTACATTCTGCTGAAGCTCGACCATCTGGGCGAGGAAGTGATCAGCAAGCGGCTGCCCGGCATCCGCGAGATTTCGCGCAAGTTCGCGAACGTCGATCCGGTGCACGAACCGATTCCGGTGGTGCCGACCTGCCACTATCAGATGGGCGGTGTGCCGGCGCATTTTCACGGCCACGTCGTGATTCCGCAGAACGGCAACGACGAAACACCGGTGCCGGGATTCTATGCGGTCGGCGAATGCTCGTGCGTGTCGGTGCACGGTGCCAACCGGCTCGGCACCAATTCGTTGCTCGACCTGGTGGTGTTCGGCAAGGCTGCCGGCGAAAGCATCACCGAGGATCTGAAGGGGGACGGCGTGCACAAGCCGCTGCCGAAGGACGCCGGAGAACTGACGCGGGCGCGGCTGGCGCGTCTCGACAACCAGCAAAACGGCGAGTCGGTGGCCGAGGTCGGCGCGGAAATGCGCGCGATCATGCAGAAGCACTGCGGCGTGTTTCGCTTCCCCGATCTGCTGCAGGAAGGCGTGACGAAGATCAAGGCGCTGGCGGAACGCGCCGCACGCACCGAAATCCGCGACAAGAGCCGCACATGGAACACCGCGCGCATCGAGGCACTCGAACTGGATAACCTGATGGAAATCGCAGTCGCGACGCTGGTCTGTGCCGAAGCGCGCACCGAAAGCCGCGGCGCGCACGACCGTCTCGATTTTCACGAGCGTGACGACGTCAACTGGCTGAAGCACACGCTGTACTACAAGGATGGCTACCGGCTGCAATACAAGCCGGTGCACATAAAGCCGCTGACGGTGGAGCCGTTTCCGCCGAAGGCGCGGGTGTATTGAATGGCAGGGCCCAGGGATCAGGGGCTAGTAGTCAGGGTAAATAGTGCGGCGCGCTTTGCGCGCCGGAAAATCTCTCTAGTCCCTAGCCTCTAATCCCTGGCCCCTCGAACAAGGCTGAGCGCACATGAAATTTTCCATTTACCGCTATAACCCCGAGGTTGATGCGAAGCCGTACATGAAGGACTACGACATCGAGCTCGACGCACATGACCGCATGCTGCTCGACGCGCTGCTCAAGATCAAGCAGCAGGACGACAGCCTCAGCCTGCGGAAATCGTGCCGCGAGGGGGTGTGCGGATCGGATGCGATGAACATCAACGGCAAGAACGGGCTGGCGTGCATCACGCGGCTGGCGGATCTGAAGGAGCCGGTGGTGATCCGGCCGCTGCCGGGACAGCCGGTGATCCGCGACCTGATCGTCGACATGTCGCAATTGTTCAAGCAGTATCACTCGATCAAGCCGTACCTGGTGAACAACGATCCGCCGCCGGCGCGTGAACGGCTGCAGTCGCCGGAAGAGCGCGAGGCGTTGAACGGTTCGTACGAATGCATCCTGTGCGCGTGCTGCTCGACGTCGTGTCCGTCGTTCTGGTGGAACCCCGACAAGTTCGTCGGGCCGATGGGCCTGATCCAGGCCTACCGCTTCATCGCCGATACGCGTGATCAGGCGACCAACGAGCGGCTGGACAACCTCAACGATCCGTACCGGCTGTTCGCGTGCCACGCGATCATGAACTGCACCGACGTCTGTCCCAAGGGACTGAATCCGAGCGCGGCGATCGGCAAGATCAAGTCGATGCTGACCAAGCGCATGCTATGACCGAACTGGGCCGGCTGCGCTGGCGCTGCCGGCGCGGCATGCTGGAGCTGGACCTGGCGCTTGACCGGTTTCTCGAGCGCTACGGCGCGGCGCTGAGTGCCGATCAACGCGCGACTTTCGAGGAGGTGCTGGATTACCCGGACAATGATTTGTGGGATTGCATCTGCAAGCGGCAACGGGCGCCCGATGCGCGCCATCAGGCAGTCATCGACCTGCTGTGAGCAGAGGTAATGTAAAATATAACTATAATCTTGTAACTTTATATAAATAAAAATAATTTTACACCATAACGTGGAGATGTCATGAGCGAGAAACTGGCCACCCTTTCTTTCAGCGACGGAAGCCCCGCCGTTGAATTTCCGGTGCTTTCCGGAACCATCGGCCCTGATGTGGTAGATATCCGCAGCCTTTACCAGAAGACCGGGAAGTTCACCTACGACCCGGGATTCCAGTCAACCGCGAGCTGCCAGTCGAAGATTACTTATATTGACGGCGACG
This sequence comes from Burkholderiales bacterium, assembly GCA_035700525.1. Lineage (GTDB taxonomy): Bacteria > Pseudomonadota > Gammaproteobacteria > Burkholderiales > JBDZVW01 > JBDZVW01. The sequence goes on along the minus strand of DASSON010000068.1, from coordinate 26,526 downwards.
CCGGCATTCTGCGCTACCGCGGTTACCCGATCGAGGCTCTTGCTGAAAACTGCGACTTTCTCGAAGTCTGCTCGCTGATCCTCAACGGCGAACTGCCGACGGCGGCGGCGAAGGACGAGTTCGTCAAAACCGTCACCCAGCACACGATGGTGCACGAGCAGCTGGCGCGCCTCTACCAGGGCTTCCGCCGCGACGCGCACCCGATGGCGGTGCTGTGCGGCGTGCTGGGGGCGATGTCCGCGTTCTATCACGATTCGCTCGACATCAACGATCCGCATCATCGCGAGGTGTCGGCGTTCCGGCTGATCGCGAAGCTGCCGACGATCGCCGCGATGTGCCACAAATACAATGTCGGGCAGCCGTTCATGTATCCGCGGAACGATCTGTCGTATGCCGCGAATTTCCTCTACATGATGTTCGCGGTGCCGTGTGAGGAATACAAGCCGAACCCGGTGCTGGTGCGTGCGCTCGACCGCATCCTGATCCTGCACGCCGATCATGAACAGAATGCGTCGACCTCGACCGTGCGCCTGGCCGGCTCTTCCGGCGCCAACCCGTTCGCCTGCATCGCCGCCGGCATTGCCAGCCTGTGGGGGCCGGCGCACGGCGGCGCCAACGAGGCGGTGCTCAACATGCTGGGCGAGATCGGCGACGTGTCCAACATCGGCAAGTTCATCGAGCGCGCGAAGGACAAGAACGACCCGTTCAAGCTGTTCGGCTTCGGCCACCGCGTCTACAAGCACTACGATCCGCGCGCGAAGCTGATCCAGAAGACCTGCCACGAAGTGCTCGACGAGCTCGGGCTCAAGGACAACAAGCTGTTCAAGCTCGCGGTGGCGCTCGAAAAAATCGCGCTCGAAGACGACTATTTCGTCGAGCGCAAGCTTTATCCGAACGTCGATTTCTATTCCGGCATCGTTTACAAGGCACTCAACATTCCGACCAGCATGTTCACCGCGGTTTTCGCGATGGCGCGCACCGTCGGCTGGATTGCGCAGTGGAACGAGATGGTCGCCGATCCCGATCAGAAGATCGGGCGTCCGCGGCAGCTTTACAACGGCGTTGCGAAGCGCGACTTCGTGCCGATGAAGCAACGCAAATAGGAAATTATCATGTTCAAGGAACTGCTCGCCGATTCGTATCTGTTCGGTTCCAACGCGCCGTTCATCGAGGCGCTGTACGACGCGTATCTGGAAAATCCGGAATCGGTCGATGCGCGCTGGCGCGGCTATTTCGACGATCTGCAGCGCCTCGACGATGGGCCGCGCGACGTGTCGCACCTGGAAATTCAGCAGCGCTTCGCCGATCTCGCACGCAGCCGCCGCGGCAACGGCGCGGCGCTGCCGGTGGAGCAGAGCGGGTTCATCCAGAAGCAGATCCGTGTGCTGCAGCTGATTTCGGCCTATCGCTATCAGGGTTTCCGCATCGCCGACGTTGATCCGATCAAGCGTCACGAAAAGCCGCAGATCGCCGAGCTCGACCTGGCCCACTACGGGCTGGGCGACGCCGACATGGACACCGTGTTCAACACCGGCTCGCTTTACGGCTACGACGACGCGCGGCTGCGTGACATCCTGCAACTGCTGCGCGAGACGTACACCGAGACCATCGGCGCCGAGTACATGTTCATTTCGGACGTGCCGCAAAAGCGCTGGATTCAGGAACGGCTCGAAATCCCGCGCGCGACGCCGAACTACGATGTCGAGTACAAGAAACACATCCTGGAGCGTCTGACCGCGTCCGAGGGGTTGGAGAAATACCTGGCGACCAAGTATGTCGGCCAGACGCGTTTTTCGCTGGAAGGCGGTGAAACGCTGATCCCGATGCTCGACAACCTGTTGCAGCGCGCCGGCAGCGCCGGCGTGCAGGAGCTGGTGATCGGCATGGCGCACCGCGGCCGCCTCAACGTGCTGGTCAATACGCTGGGCAAGATGCCGAAGCAGCTGTTTGCCGAGTTCGAGGGCAAGCAGGACCCGGCGGCGCTCACCGGCGATGTGAAGTATCACGAGGGCTTTTCGTCCAACATCATGACGCCGGGCGGCCCGATGCATGTGACGCTGGCTTTCAACCCGTCGCATCTCGAGATCGTCAACCCGGTGGTCGAGGGCTCGGTGCGGGCGCGCCAGCACCGGCGCCGCGACCTTACCGGCGACCAAGTGCTGCCGGTGCTGATCCATGGCGATGCATCGGTGGCGGCGCAGGGCGTGGTGATGGAAACGCTCAACCTGGCGCAGGTGCGCGGCTATGGCACTGGCGGCACGGTGCACATCATCATCAACAACCAGATCGGCTTCACCACGTCCGATGCGCGCGACGCGCGTTCGACGCTGTATTGCAGCGACGTGTTCAAGATACTGGAGGCGCCGATCTTCCACGTCAACGGCGACGATCCGGAGGCGGTGTGCTGGGTGACCGAGCTCGCGCTCGATTACCGCATGACGTTCCATCGCGACGTCGTGATCGACTTCGTCTGCTACCGCCGCCTCGGCCACAACGAGCAGGACGAGCCGATGGCGACGCAGCCGCTGATGTACAAGAAGATCCACGCGCTGCCGACCACGCGCAAGCTCTACGCCGAACGGCTGGCGTCGGAGAACGTCGTCAGCGCCGAGGACGCGGACGACATGGCGAAGACCTTCCGCAGTGCGATGGACGGCGGCTATCACACCAACAAGACTGTGCTGTCGAACTACAAGCCGCCGTACGAAGTCGACTGGAAGCCGTTCATCGGCACCAAGTGGAACGAGAACGACGATACCCGCGTGCCGCTGGAGAAGCTGAAGGCGCTGGCGCGCAAGATCACCACGGTGCCGGAGCATTTCAAGCTGCATCCGCGCGTCGAGAAGATCATGGCCGACCGCCGGCTGATGGCCGAGGGCAAGCACCCGCTCGACTGGGGCATGGCGGAAAATCTCGCCTACGCGACGCTGCTCAGTGACGGCCACGCGATCCGCATCTCGGGGCAGGATACCGGCCGCGGCACCTTTTTCCATCGCCACGCGGTGCTGCATGACCAGAACCGCGAGCGCTGGGATCAGGGCGCGTACGTTCCGCTGCAGCACATCGCGCCGGATCAGCCGGATTTCCTGATCATCGACTCGGTGCTGTCCGAAGAGGCGGTGCTCGGCTACGAGTACGGCTATTCGACCTCAGGCCCCAACGAGCTGGTGATCTGGGAGGCGCAATACGGCGACTTCGCCAACGGTGCGCAGGTCGTGATCGATCAGTTCATCGCGTCGGGCGACGTGAAGTGGGGCCGCATGTCGGGCCTGACGCTGTTCCTGCCGCACAGTTACGAAGGCGCGGGCCCGGAGCATTCATCGGGACGCATCGAGCGCTTCTTGCAGTTGTGCGCCGACTACAACATGCAGATCTGCGTGCCGTCGACCCCGGTGCAGATGTATTTCCTGCTGCGGCGGCAGATGGTCCGGCCGTACCGCAAGCCGCTGATCATCTTCACACCGAAGAGCCTGCTGCGGCACAAGGAGTCGGTGTCGTCGCTGGAAGAACTGGCCGACGGCAAGTTCATGCCGGTCAACGTCGAGTGGGACGACTCGATCGATCCGAATCGCGTCGAGCGTGTCGTGTTCTGCAGCGGCAAGGTGTTCTTCGATCTGCGCGCGGGGCGCCGCGAGCGCAATGTCGACAACATTCCGCTGCTGCGCATCGCGCAGCTCTACCCGTTCCCGCACGATGATTTCAGGGCGATGATCGAGCGCTACAGCAAGGCCACCGAAATCGTCTGGTGCCAGGAAGAACCGCGCAATCAGGGCGCATGGCACCGCATTCAGCACTATCTGGAGCGCCATCTGCTGCCGCATCAGAAGCTGATGTACGCGGGACGCGATTCGTCCGCGTCGCCGGCCGCCGGCTACAAGGCGCTGCACGAAAAGCAGCAGAAGGAACTGGTCGCTCTCGCGCTGACGCCGGGCGGCGGGCTGCCGGTCGAAAATTGAAAAACGCGAACAGGATGTACAACGCGCATTGCGCGACACTGGAGCCGACATGCTAGTCGAAGTAAAAGTGCCTCAGCTTTCCGAATCGGTGGCGGAGGCGACGCTGGTGACCTGGCACAAGCAGCCGGGCGAATACGTCGAACGCGACGAGAACCTGGTCGACATCGAGACCGACAAGGTGGTGCTCGAAACGCCGGCGCCGGAGTCCGGCGTGCTGAAGGAAATCGTCAAGGGTGACGGCGTGGCGGTGGCGAGCAGCGAGGTGATCGCGAAGATCGACACCGACGCGAAGGCGCCGGCCAAGGCGCCCGCTGCGCCGGCGCAGCCGCCGTCCGCGAAGCCGGCAGCAGAACAGCCCGCGGCAAAACCGGCGCCGGCGCAGCCGGCACCAGCCGCCGCACCGAAAGCGGGCGCGGCGCCGGTGATGCCGGCCGCGCAGAAAATCGCCGCGGAAAACAAAGTCGACACCTCGACCGTCAGCGGCACCGGCCGCGGCGGCCGTGTCACCAAGGGCGATGTGCTCGACCGCATCCAGGCACCACAGCCCGCGGCGGCCCAGCCTTCGGCAGCACACGCGCGCCGGCCGGAACCGCCGGTAATCGACGTCAACGCACTGATCGGCAACCGGCCGGAACAGCGGGTGCCGATGTCGCGGCTGCGCGCACGCGTTGCCGAACGGCTGGTGCAGTCGCAGCAGACCGCGGCGATCCTCACCACGTTCAATGAAGTCAACATGCAGCCGGTGATCGATCTGCGCAACCGTTACAAGGAACGATTCGAGAAGGAGCACGGCGTCAAGCTCGGCTTCATGTCGTTCTTCGTCAAGGCGGTGGTGCACGCGTTGAAGAAATTCCCGATGGTCAACGCGTCGATCGACGGCAACGACGTCATCTATCACGGCTATTTCGACATTGGTATCGCGGTCGGCAGCCCGCGCGGACTGGTGGTGCCGATCGTGCGCAACGCCGACCAGTTGTCGTTTGCCGAGATCGAAAAAACCATCGCCGATTTCGGCAAGCGCGCGCAGGACGGCAAGCTGACGATCGAGGAACTAACCGGCGGCACGTTCTCGATTTCGAACGGCGGCGTGTTCGGCTCGATGCTGTCGACGCCGATCATCAACCCGCCGCAGAGCGCGATCCTCGGCGTGCATGCGACGCGCGAGCGGCCGGTGGCCGAAAACGGCCAGGTCGTGATCCGACCGATGAACTATCTCGCGCTGTCGTACGATCACCGCATCATCGACGGCCGCGAAGCGGTGCTGGCGCTGGTCGCGATGAAGGAAGCGCTGGAAGATCCGGCGCGGATCGCGCTGGACGTCTGAACCCGTGAGGTGTGAAGAGTGAGGAGCGAGGGGTAAAAACCCCCGACGACTTTCGCTCCTCACACCTCACACCTCACTCCTCACGGGATTGAAAGATGGAAAAATCATTCGACGTTGCAGTGATCGGCTCCGGCCCCGGCGGCTACATCGCTGCGATCCGCGCGGCGCAGCTCGGTCTTGCGGTGGCATGCATTGACGAGTGGGCCGACGACGACGGCAAGCCGGTCTATGGTGGCACCTGCCTCAACGTCGGCTGCATACCGTCGAAGGCACTGCTCGAGTCATCGGAGAACTACGAGCGTGCCGCGCACAAGTTTGCCGAACACGGGATCAAGGTCGGCGGCGTCGAGATCGACGTGCCGAAGATGATCGCGCGCAAGGAAAAGATCGTGCAGGGGTCGACCACTGGCGTCGCGTATCTGTTCAAGAAAAACAAGATCACGCCGCTGCTCGGCACCGGCAGTTTCGCTGCGGCCGACGGCAACGGTTTCAAGATCCAGGTGACGCACGGTGAGCAGAAGGAAACCATCAGCGCGAAGCACGTGATCGTCGCCACCGGCTCGGTGCCGCGCGAACTGCAGCTGGCGCCGTTCGACAACACGCTGATTCTCGACAATAGCGGTGCGCTCGCGCTCACCGAAGTGCCGAAGCGCCTGGGCGTGATCGGTGCCGGCGTGATCGGGCTCGAGATGGGCAGCGTGTGGCGGCGGCTGGGCGCCGAGGTCACGATTCTGGAAGCATTGCCGGCGTTCCTGATGGCGGCCGATGCGCAGGTTGCGAAAGAGGCCTATCGCGCGTTTACCAGAGACCAGGGGCTGACGATTCATACCGGCGTGAAGATCACCAGCGTCAAGACCGGCAAGAAGAAGCTGACGGTCGACTACCAGGACAAGGATGGCAACGCGCAGCACGCCGATTTCGAGCGGCTGATCGTCGCGATCGGCCGCGTGCCGAACACGAAGGGCCTCAATCCGGAGGCGGCGGGGCTCAAGCTCGATGCCAGGGGTTTCATCGAGGTCGACGCGCAATGCCGCACCAACGTGCCGAACGTGTACGCGATCGGTGACGTGGTGCGTGGCCCGATGCTGGCGCACAAGGCGTCCGAAGAAGGCGTGATGGCGGCCGAGCTGATCGCCGGCCAGGCCGGACACTTCAATCTCGAGACAGTGCCGTGGGTGATTTACACCAGCCCGGAAATCGCGTGGGTCGGCAAGACCGAACAGCAGTTGAAGGACGCCGGCGTCGATTATCGCGCCGGCCGCTTCCCGTTTTCGGCGAACGGCCGCGCGCGCGCGCTGGGTGAGACGGCCGGCTTCATCAAGGTGCTGGCCGACGCGAAAACCGACCGCATTCTCGGCGTGCACATGATCGGCCCCTACGTGTCGGAACTGATCGCGGAAGCGGTGGTGGCGATGGAGTTCACCGCGTCGAGCGAGGACATCGCGCGCATCGTGCATGCCCATCCGTCGCTGTCCGAAGTGCTGCACGAGGCGGCGCTGGGCGTCGACCAGCGCACGCTCAACATCTGAACGTGAACCGCGGCGGACGGCGTTGAACCGGCCTGTCGCACCCGCTGCCCGGCGTTACGGCCACGAGACGCTGCCGCGCGACAGCGCCGGCGCTGTCGACTGGATCCGTCAGCATGCGCGCGCGCACGGCTTTGAGCTGGACGCGGCACAGAACCAGGTGCTGCATCATTTCGAACGGCTCTACGACGATCTGATCGGCCTGGAACGGCTGGAGTCATCGCTGATCCGGCTGCTGGCACGCCGCCGCATCGTGCGCGGAATCTACCTCTGGGGTCCGGTCGGGCGCGGCAAGAGCTTCCTGATGGACAGCTTTTTCAACTGCGCGCCGGTGACCCAAAAGACGCGCGCGCACTTCCACGGCTTCATGCGTGACATTCATCATCAGCTTGCCGCGCGCCAGGGCGAGGCCGATCCGCTGCTCGCGATCGCGCACGACATCGCACGCGACGCACGGCTGCTGTGCCTCGACGAATTTCACATCACCGACATCGGCGACGCGATGGTGATGCGCCGGCTGCTCGAAGGACTGTTCGACAACGGGGTGGTGCTGGTGACGACGTCGAATTTGCGGCCGGACGATCTTTATCTGCACGGCCTGCAACGCAGCCAGTTTCTGCCGGCAATCGATCTCATCAAGCGCAACCTTGACGTGGTCGCGGTCGACGGTGACACCGACTACCGCCTGCGGACGCTGGAAAGCGCCGGCGTTTATCACGTGAACGGCGACAGCGGCGCGCTGCTGGAACGCACATTCGCCGACATCGCGCGCCATACCCCGGGACCGGCGGTCGCGCTCGATGTCGAGGGCCGCACCATTATCGCGGTGCACGAGGCGCGCGGCGTCGCCTGGTTCGATTTTTCGGAGTTGTGCGACGGGCCGCGCAGCAAGAACGACTACCTCGATCTGGCACGGCGCTATCATACGGTAATCGTGTCCGGCGTGCCGCGCTTCGGGCCGCAGGACTGCGACGTGATGCGCCGCTTCATCTGGCTGGTGGACGTGTTCTATGATCAGCGGGTGAAGCTGATCGTCTCCGCGGCGGCACCGGCAGAGCAGCTGTACGCCGATGCCCGTCCCGGCAGCGAATTCGAACGCACCGTCAGCCGGTTGATCGAGATGCAGTCGCGCGAGTATTTGAGCCAGCCGCATGCCGGGTGAAACGTGAGGTGTAAGGGGTAAGGAGTGAGGAGTTTTTTCCCTCCTCGTATGAGGAGGGGTGCCCGCGTAGGCGGGCGGGGTGGTGAGCGGCGATCGAAAATAGCACAGCCGCAACCACCCCGTCCGCTTGCGGCCACCCCTCCTTAAAAACAGGAGGGGAAAATTCAACGTGACAGATGATATTGCGTGAATTCACCATCCTTGTCGGGTTACGCCCTGCGCGCTGAACCGACCTACGATTCGATCAAGGAGTGTGCTGATGGAACGTTTCACCGCATTCAGGATATTCGAGGAAAACGGCAAGTCGCGCGGCCGCATCGTCGAGATGACGACTGACGAGCTGGACGCCGGCGAGGTCGTGATCCGGACCGCATATTCGAGCGTCAATTACAAGGACGCGCTGGCCGGCACCGGAACCGGCAAGGTGGTGCGGCGTTTTCCCTGTGTCGGCGGCATCGACGTTGCCGGCACCGTGGTGTCGTCGGGCGATGCGCGTTTCAAGGTCGGCGACGAAGTCATCTGCACCAGCTACGACATGGGCGTGGCGCACGACGGCGGCTACGCCGGTTATGCGCGGCTGCCGGCGGACTGGCTGGTGCCGCTGCCGCAAGGGCTCACGCTGTTCGACGCGATGGCGCTGGGCACCGCTGGCTATACCGCGGCGCTCGGTGTCGAACTGCTGGAGCACAACGGCATGCGGCCGGACGGTGGCAAGGTGCTGGTGAACGGCGCGACCGGCGGTGTCGCCAGCCTGGTGATCGACATGCTGGCGGCGCTCGGTTACAGCGTGACGGCGCTCACCGGCAAGGATACGGAACACGATTACCTGAAGCGCATTGGCGCGCAGGAAGTGCTGTCGCGCCACAAGCTGGAAATGGGGACGCGGCCGCTCGAAAAAACGTTGTGGGCGGCGGCCTTTGATTCGGTCGGCGGCGAACAGCTGGCGTGGCTCACGCGCACGATGCGGCAGGGCGGGCTGATCGCGAGCTTCGGCAATGCCGGCGGCATCGAGCTCACGACCACGGTGCTGCCGTTCATTCTGCGCGGCGTGCGGCTGATCGGCGTCGATTCCGCGTACACGCCGATGGCGCTGCGGCGCAAGGTGTGGGGACGGCTGGCAAGTGATCTGAAGCCGCGCCATCTGTCCGACGTCACGCAGACGGTGAAGCTGGAACAATTGCCGCAAGTGTTCGACAATATGCTGAAGGCGCAGACCAAAGGCCGCATCGTCGTCGATCCGCATTGACGGATTACGGCGCCAGCGTGGCTCCAACAATCATCACGCGTCACGGCGCAGCCGGGGTGGTGCACAGATCATCCACGGATGGAGGAAGCCATGACCACCTGCAAGGCATTTTACCGGCGTTCGATCGAGCAGCCGGAAGCGTTCTGGAGCGAGCAGGCACAGCTGATCGACTGGCACAGGCCGTTTGATCGCGTGCTCGATTACGACCGGCCGCCTTTCACCCGATGGTTTGCCGGCGGTGAAACCAATCTGTGCCACAACGCGCTTGACCGTCACCTCGCGACGCGCGGCGACCAGAACGCGCTGGTTTACATTTCCACCGAGACCGGCACCGAACGGCACTTCACCTTCCGTGAACTGCTGACCGAAGTGAAGCGCAGCGCGGCGGTGCTGCGTGCCGAGGGCGTGGGCCGCGGCGACCGCGTGCTGATCTACATGCCGATGATTCCGGAAGCGGTGTTCATGATGCTGGCGTGCGCGCGGCTGGGGGCGATCCACTCGGTGGTGTTCGGCGGCTTCGCGTCGCACAACCTGGCACTGCGCATCGACGATGCGCAACCGAAGGTGATGGTGACCGCCGACGCCGGCATGCGCGGCGGCAAGGTGATTCCGTACGGGCGGCTGGTGGAAGACGCGCTGAAGATCGCGCAGCATCCGCCGGCGCGGGTGATCGTCGTCAACCGCGGCCTGACTGATGCCGCGCCGACGGCGGCCGGCCGCGATGCCGATTATGCGGTGCTACGCGCGCAGCACATGGACGAGGACGTTGCGGTTACCTGGCTGGAAGCGAACGAGCCGTCGTACATCCTCTACACCTCCGGCACCACCGGCAAGCCCAAGGGTGTGCAGCGCGATACCGGCGGCCACGCGGTGGCGCTGGCGGCGTCGATGAAATACATCTACGGCGCGAACCCTGGCGAGACGATGTTCACCACCTCCGACATCGGCTGGGTGGTCGGGCATTCCTACATCGTGTACGGTCCGCTGCTCTACGGCATGACCACGATCCTGTATGAAGGACTGCCGATCCGGCCCGACCCGGGCATCTGGTGGAAGATCGTTTCCGAGCACAAGGTGTCGGTGATGTTCTCATCGCCGACCGCGATCCGGGTGCTGAAGAAGCAGGATCCGGCCTATCTGAAAAAGTACGACGTGAGTGCGCTGCGCTACGTGTTTCTCGCCGGCGAGCCGCTGGACGAGCCGACCAACCGCTGGCTGGCCGAAGCGCTGGGCGCGCCGGTGCTCGACCATTACTGGCAGACCGAAACTGGTTGGACCATTCTCGGCCCGACACCGGGCGTGGAGGCGCTGCCCGCCAAATTCGGCAGCCCGTCGTTTCCGGTCTACGGCTACAACGTGAAACTGCTGCGCGAGGACAACGGCGAGGAAGTCGGTGCCAATGAAAAAGGCGTGGTGGCGGTGGTGCCGCCGTTGCCGCCCGGCTGCCTGTCGACGGTATGGGGCGACGACGAGCGTTTCGTGCACACCTATTTCAACAGCGTGCCGGGGCAGCTCATCTACTCGACGTTCGACTGGGGCTTGCGCGACGCCGACGGCTATTACTTCATCCTCGGCCGCACCGACGACGTCATCAACGTCGCCGGCCACCGGCTCGGAACGCGCGAGATCGAGGAAGCGATCAGCTCGCATCCGAACGTTGCCGAGGTCGCGGTGGTCGGCATCCGGGACGCGATCAAGGGGCAGGCGGTGGCGGCATTCATCGTCGCCAGGGACGCCGGCCGTACTGCGACGGCGGACGGCACGCGGACGATGCGCGCGGAGATTGTGGACACGGTGGACCGGGCGCTGGGACCGGTTGCGCGGCCGGCCCACGTCATGTTCGTGACCCTGCTGCCGAAGACCCGTTCCGGCAAGCTGCTTCGCCGCAGCATCCAGGCACTGGCCGAAGGGCGCGACCCGGGCGATCTCGCGACGATCGACGATCCCGCCGCGCTGGAGCAGGTGCGCACCGCCGCGGACAAGCTGCGCGCGGAGAGCGCGGAGATTTGATTTGACTCTGAACCGCCAAGGCGCCAAGGAAACTTCAAAAACTCAATCGCAAAGGCGCAGAGGCGCAAAGGGACGCAAAGGAAAACCAAATCAGAAGTTCTTTGCGCCTTTGCGGTTATAGCCTTTCTCTGCGTTTCCTCTGCGTTTCCTCCGCGGCTCCGCGGTTAGCGCTTTTGATTTTCGCCGTTCTTGGCGCCTTGGCGGTTCAGTTTCTCAATTCGCGGAGAAGTATTGCTTCGGCGTGGTGCCGAATGCGCGCCGGAACATGCCGGTGAAGGCGGCGGGGCTGGCGTAGCCGAGTTCCAGCGCGAGCCGTTTCACCGGCTCGCCGGCGGCCAGCCGCGACAGCGCGGCGTGCAGCCGCGCCTGCTGGCGCCACGCGGTGAACGTCATGCCGGTTTCACGCTGAAACAGGCGCTCCAGCGTGCGCGAGCTGGCATTGATGCGCCGCGCCCAGTCGTCGAGTGACGCGCGCGAGCCCGGTTCGCGCATGATGGCGTTGCAGATACCGGCCAGCCGCGGGTGTGCCGGCATCGGCAGATGCAGCGGCAGTACCGGCAGCGCGCTGATTTCATCCAGGATCAGCTTTACGACGCGGCCCTGCGTGCCGCGCTCGTCGTAAAGCCGCGGAAAGGTGGTGGCGCGCATGATCAGCTCGCGCAGCAGCGCCGATACGCTGACGACACAGCATTGCTTCGGCAGTTTCGCGGCGGCGCGCGGCGCGACGTTCACCGAGCGCATGCTGACGCGCCCCAGCGTCGCCACTTCGTGATCGGTGCCGGTGGGCACCCACACCGCGCGCAGCGGCGGCACCACCCACGTGCCGTACTGCGTCCGGACCGTCATCACGCCCGACGACGGATACAGCAATTGCGCACGCCGGTGGCTGTGGCGGCTGATCACGTGGCGGTCCGGGTAGTCATTCGCGATCACGACCACTGCGCGCGGCAGCCGCTGGAACTGGTCGGGGCTGACCAGCCCGCTGCCAGGCTGTCGGATTTGAGACATTTGTTGTCAGTTTATATCAACCGCGCCATATGCTCCAGCGTTATGATTCACTTTCCCGGCCCTGTCGATTTTGATGGACTGACGATGACACAATCCCGACGCACCCAACTGTTTCTGAATGTCGGCCACACGCTCGACCACCTGTTCCTGCTGATCTATCCGACGGTGGTGCTGGCGATGGCACCGCAGTTCGGCCGCTCCTACGGTGAAATGCTGGCGCTGTCGCTGGGTGCGTTCATCGCGTTCGGCGCCGGTTCGCTGCCGGCGGGCTGGCTGGCCGACCGCTGGAGCCGGCGCGGCATGATGATTCTGTTTTTCGTCGGCATCGGCTGTGCGTCGATCCTCACGGCGGCGGCGCGCACGCCATGGCAGATCGCGGCGGCGCTGACACTGATCGGCGTGTTCGGTTCGATCTACCATCCGGTCGGCGTGTCGATGCTGGTATCGGGCCGTGAAAAGGTCGGCAAGGTACTCGGCGTGAACGGCGTGTTCGGCAATCTCGGACTGGCGTTTTCCGCGCTGATATCGGGCGCGCTGGCGCAATGGTTCGGCTGGCAGAGTGCGTTCATTGTGCCCGGCATCATTTCAATTGGCGTGGGCATTGCGTTCGCCCGCGTGGTGCCGCGCGACCCGGTGCACGCCAAGGCGGCACGCAAGGTGGCACGCTTCAGCATTCCGCGCGAGGTGCTGTTGCGCGCGTTCCTGATCCTGACGGTATCGACGATTTGCGGCGGCGTGATCTTCAATTCGAATGTCATTGCGATGCCGAAGGTGTTCGACGAGCGGCTCTCCGCACTGGTCAGCACGACACTGGGCGTTGGCGTGCTGGTGTCGGCGGTATACGCGTTCGCCGCGATGGCGCAGCTGTGCGTCGGCTATCTGCTCGACCGCTTTTCGATCAAGCCGGTGTTTATGCTGATCGCGGCGGTGCAGGTGCCGCTGCTGCTGCTGGCGGCCGCCGCCAGCAATTACGTGATGCTGGGCGTGGCGCTGATCATGATGTTCTTCGTGTTCGGCCAGATCCCGATCAACGACGCGATGGTTGCCGCGTACACCGACGAACAATGGCGTTCGCGTGTCTATGCGGTGCGCTACGTGGTGTCATTCGGTGCCAGCGCGCTGTCCGTGCCCCTGGTGGCGCTGATCTCACGCATGAGCAGCGATTTCAGCTACCTGTTTGTGCTGCTGGCGGGGCTGGCGTTCGCGATGTTCATCGCCGCGCTTTATTTTCCTGCCGGTTCGCCGCGGCTGGCACCGCAACGCGCGTGAGCCGCGCAGCGCCTGACGGCGCCGCGTGAATCAACTTCTGTTTGTCCGCAGCGCGGACTTTGGCGGATAATGGACCGCTCCGGCGTTCATGCGGCCGGAACCTGCACTGGTCCATCGTTGCCGAACCGGCAATGATCTCCGAACTTCAGAAGGTACGCCAATGACCTTTCAAGCCGCTTCTGAACTGTCACGTGAAGAATGGGCACATCGCTTTGCCACTGTGCGCAGCCGTACCGAAGCACTGTGCGAGTCTCTCGAAATTGACGATTTCCAGGTCCAGAGCACGATCGAGGTCAGTCCGCCGAAATGGCATCTGGCACACGTTACCTGGTTTTTCGAAACTTTTCTGCTGAGCGAATTTGCGCACAACTATCGTCCGTTCCATCCGCGCTTCAAGTATTTGTTCAACTCCTATTACCAGACCGTCGGACGGTTTCATCCGCGGCCCGAGCGCAGCGTATTGTCGCGCCCGACCGTTGCTGAAATTTTCAGCTATCGTGAACACGTCAACCAGGAAATGGGCCGGCTGATCCGTGATCTCGGCGCGGAGCCGTGGCCCGAATTCGCGTCCTGCCTCGAGCTCGGTCTGCATCACGAGCAGCAGCACCAGGAATTGCTGCTGATGGACATCAAGCATAACTTCGCGGCCAACCCGCTGCGGCCCGTCTACCATGAAGCGCCGGCCGCGGACCACGCGGCGAGCGTAGCGCTGGACTGGATCGGCTATGCAGGCGGCGTGCACGAGATCGGCCACGATGGTGATGGCTTCGCTTTCGACAACGAAACACCGCGCCATCAGGTGCTGCTGCAGGATTATCAGCTGGCGTCACGCCCGGTAACCAACGGCGAATTCATGGGGTTCGTGCGCGGCGGCGGTTACTCCGATTCACGTTACTGGCTGTCGGACGGCTGGGCGCTGATTCAGCAGCGCGGCTGGCAGGCGCCGCTTTACTGGGAACGTGACAACGGGGGATGGCTCGAAATGACGCTTGCCGGCGTCAGGCCGCTGCGATCCGAAGAGCCGGTATGCCACGTCAGTTTCTACGAAGCCGATGCCTATGCGCGGTGGGCGGGCAAACGTCTGCCGAACGAAGTGGAACTGGAAGTCGCCGCTCGTGCGCAGCCGGTCGACGGCAATTTCGTCGAAGCCGGGCTGATGCACCCGCGCCCGGCGCAGGACGCGGACGACCGGCAGTGGTATGGCGACGTCTGGGAGTGGACGTCGTCGTCATACGGACCGTATCCGGGCTTTCACGCGCTGGCCGGTTCGCTCGGCGAATACAACGGAAAATTCATGTGCAACCAGATGGTGCTGCGCGGCGGCTGCTGCGTCACGCCGCAGTCGCACATGCGCGCCAGCTATCGCAACTTTTTCTATCCCGCCGACCGCTGGCCGTTTACCGGCATTCGCCTTGCGGCAGATGCCTGACGCCACAGGACCTGTCGCCGGAGTGACGCGTCAAGCGGTCAGCGCTTGTCCTTGACGAGCGCCAGCAGGCTGCCCGCAAGCACCATCTCGATCTCGCGCGGACTCAGGCGGCAGTGCGCGATGAAGGTCCGCTTTCTGGTCTTGTTCGTCACGGTTATGTCGCCGCCATTTTTGATCGTGTCACGCACGCCGTCGAGCGACAATTCATCGCCCTGATCGACACCGTCGTAATCGGCCGCATTTTCGAAAGTAAGCGGCAGGATTCCGAAATTGACCAGGTTCTGCCGGTGAATGCGCGCAAAGCTTTTCACGATGACGGCCTTGACGCCGAGATAGCGTGGCGCGAGTGCCGCGTGCTCGCGGCTCGAGCCCTGGCCGTAGTTGTCGCCGCCGATGATGAAATGGCCGCGGTCCTGGTGCTGCAGTGCGCGTGCCGCATAATCCTCGTCGACTTGCCGGAACACGAATGCGCTGATGCCCGGAATGTTGCTGCGAAACGGCAACACTTCCGCTCCGGCCGGCATGATCTCGTCGGTCGAGATGTCATCGCCGGTCTTGATCAGCACCGGGCCATCCAGGGTGTCGGGCAGTGGCTCGAAATCGGGCAGCGGCTTGATGTTCGGGCCTTTCTCGAGCTCGACCCGGCTGTCGTCCGCCTGCGGCGCGACCAGCATGTCGGTGTTGACGATCAGCTCTTCCGGCTCCTCGAAATGCGGATACGAAATGCCGAGCGTGCGTGGATCGGTGATCATGCCGGTGAGTGCCGACGCGGCTGCCGTTTCCGGACTGCACAGATAAACGCTGTCTTCGCGCGTACCGGAACGTCCAGGAAAGTTGCGCGGCACCGTGCGCAGGCTGATGCGGCCGCTGGCCGGCGCCTGACCCATGCCGATGCAGCCGTTGCAGCCGGTCTGATGCAGGCGCGCGCCGGCATGCAGCAGCCTTTCCAGCAGGCCGCTGCGCGTCAGGTTTTCAAGAATCTGGCGTGACGTTGGATTGATGTCGAACGACACGCGATCATGCACCTGCATGCCGTCGACGATGAGCGCGGCGATGCCGAGGTCGCGCAGCCCCGGATTCGCCGACGAGCCGATGTAGCACTGATAGACTTCCTGTCCGGCGACGTCGCTGACCGGCACTACGTTGCCGGGGCTCGACGGCTTCGCGATCAGCGGCTCCAGCCGCGACAGATCGATCGCATCGCGCTCATCGTACGTGGCATCGTTGTCGGCCACCAGCTCGCGCCAGTCGCCGCCACGCTGCTCACGTTCGAGGAACCGCTTCACTTCCTGGTCGGACGGGAACACGGTCGTCGTGGCACCGAGCTCGGCACCCATGTTCGCGATCACATGACGGTCCATCGCCGCCAGGCCGGCCAGTCCCGGTCCGTAATATTCAATGATCCGGCCGACGCCGCCGTCCACGCCATGGCGGCGCAACATTTCGAGAATGACGTCCTTGGCACTGACCCAGTCGGGCAGCTTCCCGGTCAGCTCGACGCCCATCACCTTCGGCATCCGCGTATAGAACGGTTCGCCGGCCATCGCCATCGCGACCTCGAGTCCGCCGGCACCGATCGCCAGCATGCCGATCGAGCCGGCGGCCGGCGTGTGGCTGTCGGAACCCAGCAATGTTTTGCCCGGCTTGCCGAAACGCTGCTGATGCGTCGGATGGCTGACGCCGTTGCCGGGACGGCTGTACCAGACGCCGAACTTGCGGCAGGCGCTGCGCAGGAACAGGTGATCGTCGGCGTTCCGAAAATCGGTCTGCAGCAGGTTGTGGTCGATGTACTGCGCCGACAGTTCCGTCTTCACCCGCGGCAGGCCCATCGCCTCGAATTCGAGCATCACCAGCGTGCCGGTCGCGTCCTGCGTCAGCGTCTGGTCGATTTTCAATCCGATCTCTTCGCCGGGCGTCATTTCGCCCGCGACGAGATGCGAATGAATCAGTTTTTGCGCAACATTCATGCCCATCACTTTGTCTCCTTGCCGTGGCAAGCTTACCAACAAAGTTGACAGGCGGGGCCGGGGAGCCGTTCCGTGAGCAACGGCTCCCGGAGCCCGTTACGGCTTGAGCTGGGCGCGAATTTCGCCGGCCTTGTGCGCGTCGCTGTGAACGTTCACGTAGAGGTCACCGTTCTTGAACGCCTTGTACTGGTCGTCGGTGAGCTTCGCGCCGGCCGGCACCGACCACGTGCCATCGCCGCTCTTCGTCAACGGAATGATCACCGGGCCGTTCTTGCCGGCCGGCGCTTCGTGAATGTGCGCCATCGTGCCTTCGACGCCGGTGGTTTTCACGCTGCCGCTGACGGTCTTGTCGTCGTTGATCGTGATCGTCCCGCTGCCTGATGCCGACGTTTTGACCGCCGGGACTTCCTGGTCACCGCTGAGCGTGACCTTGACGCTCTCGCCCAGCGCCAGCCCGGAATAGAGCGCCAGAGAAAATGCCGCTATCGCGACCATACGCAGCGCGCCGCGATGGGATTCAACTGCTTGTTTCATGACGGCCTCCTTGTTGGGAAAAACGGATGTGGCACAGGAAAGGATTTCCTGCCGGGGAAGTCAACACCGAACGTGTGCCCGGCATTCCCGATCATTCTAACGCCGGGTCGAAAATTTGCTCAATGACCATTCGTTATTCTGACAACCGGACGGCGATACCGTGCCGTGATTGTCGGCCAGTCGGTAAAATTTACAAACGTGTGAAGATGGTGTGGTACCCGATACGGGCTGCCACCGGCGCTGACATCATGCCGGGGTTCATGATGTGGCCGGTGCGGCGGAAGCAGGCGCCGGTGCGTGATTTCGGGGGGACGCGAGTGGCGACGCGGCGAGATCGCGGATGAGTCTGGCAACGAGTTCCGCCTGACGGCGGGTGCTGGTCTTGTGGAACAGGACTTTCAGGTAGCCGCGGGCGGTATTGTATGTAATGCCGTTTCGTTCCGCCGCCTGACGAATGCTGCAACCATCGAGCAATGTCTGCGCCAGTCGGGATTCGGCCGCGGTGAAGCGGTAGCGTTCATGCAATATACCGGCAATGTCCTGCCATGTGGTTATCACCGATGGATCGACGATCATCAGCAAAGTTGCCCGTTCCGGACTTGCCTGCAGTCCGCAGTGGATCGAAAACCGGCTCGCCGTAACTTTGAGCGGGCAGGCCGGTTCGTGCGAAAGCGTGATGCCGGCAGGCACCGGATAATCATCGCCGTTTTTGAATCGGTGCAGCAATGCTTCGAGCTTGCCGCGCTCGGAGGGATTGATCGCGGCCAGCCGGCCGTTGCGCAGCGTCAGCCTGTCACTGCGTCGCAGCATCGTTTCGGCAGCCGCGTTGCAGTACAGCAGCCGGTTGTCCGAATCCAGCAGCATGATGCCGCACGACAGCCGGTCGAGTGCCTGCTCGGTGATTTCCCGGCGTTCGGCGATGGTGCCGAGGCGAGTCGCGATGCGCATTGCACGCAGCAGGTGGCGGCTGATCGTGCCGAACCGTTCCACTTCATTGGCACGGAAGGCGCCGGCGTCGGACGATCGCAGCAGCGTGACGTTGGCGATGCTGCCGTTTTCGGCATGCAGCGTGGTGCCTATCGTGTGGTTGAACTGTTGCGGGCGCATCCATTCGTTGTAGTACTGCGACCGCAGCAGAATTTTCGGGTCGCGGCAGAATTCGGCAAGGCGGCTGTCAGTGCGGATGGCGCCCGGCTGGTGCAGTGCCTCCGCGTGGATCTGCCACGGATTATCGGCGGTGAAGAATTGCGAACGAAAGTCGCGAAGATAGGTTCTGGTGACACCTTCGAGGTGGATCGGGCGGTAATTGCCGCTGGCGAAATCCAGAAAATAAAACGTTTCGCCGCTGGTGTTGAACAGTCCGCGCAACGCTTCCATCACCGCCGCCCAGTTGCCGGGATCGATGGCGGCGTCGTAGATGGTTTCGGTCAACCGATCGAGCTGCTTGTGCAGCGTTGTTGTTGTTGCCATGTCGCAAGCCGGACTGGACGTCCGGCCCCCCTTGTTGCGATCCACGCAGATTATTCTGCAAGCGGCGAGCGATGACAACACCAATATGCAGCTTGAATCTCACCTGATCCGGATGACTCCGGACACGGGCTGGCGTCGCAACACCGGAAAATGCCTGTGCGCGACTGCGACCCGTTCTGGAAAATATATGCCGATCAGTGCGCAGCGGACGTTCGCGCAGAGAACACTTTAGGAGGGGATTTGAATCACGTCATCAGACCGATCCCTGCGGCTTCTGCAGATGCCGGATGGCTGCATCGACCACGTACTGCAGTCGTTGTCCCTGGACGTTGTCCTGGGCCAGCATCAGCAGGGGGCCCATGGCGTCCGGCTTCATGCCGTCGCTGAAGGCGGCCAGCAGCGGACGCTGGTCCTTGTGGGCTGCCGCCCGGTAGAACTCGATGCCGAGATCGGTGTATCCGCTTTTGAACGCGATTTCGGCGACAGCCTGGGCCGTGTACTGGTTGAACCTTGCCTGACCCCGATAGTGAGCAGGGTTCTTGTCGATTTCCTGAGCGATCGAAAACATCTTGCGCAGTATCGGCTCCGCCTGCTTGCGATCCCCGCCGATTTTTTTGGATTCCGCCAGCCTGCGCAGCAAGATAAACTGGTCGCCCGGTGATTGAGCCAGGTTGTGCTTCTTGGCATACGCTTCCGCGCCGCTCTGATCGCCGTCGGCGGCCATCTTGTAAACAAACTTCCAGTAGTAGCCTGCCTGCCGGCTGGCGCCGCCCGGGATTGCACGGACAACCTGTTCGGCCTGATCGAACTTGCCGGCCTGAGCCAACGTATCGATGATGTAGGTATAGTCGTTTCCGTTGGGGCGTTGCAGGTTGCCGATGTACGTCAGCGCTTTCTCGACTTTGCCATCGCGCGTGAACGAGGTGACGATCCATTGTTCGTAGTTGTACGCGGACTTGGTTGCTCCGACGTGGAGCACCGCATCATCGGGCTTGTTCTGGGCCAGCGCCAGCGTTGTCTCATATTCGGAAAAATAGTCGAGGTTCGGAGAGGCGTCGCTGCGGCCAAGCAAACGGGTGCGAATCGCTTCGCCCTTTTTCAGCGCTGCGGTCGCCTTGTCGGATTGACCGAGCTTCTGGCGCACCAGCGCCACAATTCCATAGGTCAGATCGATGCCCGGCAATTTGATCGCCGACCGATCGACCTGCGGCGCCAGTTTGTCGAGCGCGGTTTCGATCGAGTCTGCCGCCTTCACGTAATAATCCTTTTCCGATGCTGCTACCGGAGCCTTGTAGAGGTCGCCTGTGCCGTGGTTCGTGGATGGGGGCAGACCAGTGAAGCCGTCCGTAAGCTTGAGCTGCCCGCCCATTACGGCGGCGGCGTGGGAGAGCGCGACCACCGACGTGAAGAGATTGCCGGGGACGTCGACATACTTCAGTCCCTCGTCCGCGTCACCGTGGAGAATAAGTTGTTGGCGGAATTCCTTCTTTGAATTCGTATCCAGCTGATAACGGAGCGTGTCGGTAAGATAGTGGTATTTCGCAAGAGCGCCCTTGAGGTCGCCGTTTTTGGCATACGAGACTGTCAGCGCGGCGGTAATGCCGGCCGCCTGGTTCCTCGGAATGCCGGGCGCTTTCAGATCGCCTTCCAGCTCCTGAATGGCCGCCGGCCAGGCGGGCTTGAGGTTATCCGTTGCAAGGATGCTCATCAGGGCGCCGAGGCGGTTGCCGCCCTGTCGCGGTATCGCGGCCAGATAGACCGTCATCGCCGACTTGACCGCGGCCGGCTTGCTGCACTTGGCGGCGGCGAGCGCAACCTGGATCAGGTCGCGGGTATAGGCCGGTCTATTGATCTTCAAGTCGTTCAGCGCGTGGTCGGCCGCCGCGAATCCGCTGCTGCACACCAGTTGCTGCGCCTGGGCCAGGACGCCGCCGGACGAACTGCCCCTGGCGGCCGTAACGCCGTTCGGATGACTCGAGAACGGGCGCAGGCAGTCCACGGTTGGATTCGCATAGCACGCGGCGCGCGGTGCGAGTGCGTCACGGGCTCGTTTCATGTCCGACAGGGAAACGCCGTCGATCGACCGATTGGCCAGAATCGCCTTGCCATAGGTGGTCCCGGGGTAATCCTTCCCGACCTTTTCCACCTCGCCGATGATCTGGTTGTAGTTCTTGAGCCGTTGTGCCGGGTTCATGTCGTCGGCTTCGGCCAGCCACGCCTTGTGCGCTTTCTGGATGTCGGACCGCGCCGACTTTTCGGGATTGCCGCATGCCGCCAGCGACAGCACGGCGATCAACACCGCCACGGTTTTGTATTGCGTCGACTTGGTCATGATGCATTTCCCCGTCATTGCTTGCACAGCTTTCCGAAGAACCGGCTGTCAAGGCAGCCATTGCCGTCGGTCGTCATGACTTCGCCCCGGCCTCCCATGTCGTGATAGGTTATCTTGCCGTTCTCGACGCTGTAGGTTCCCTGTTGAGTCATGCCAGCCATGGTTATGTCGAGCTTGCCGCCGGAGTTGAACGTGAATTGCATCTTTCCGTCCCGGGTGGCATAGGTGCCTGATGGTCCTCCGCCGCCGCAGCCGGCAAGACCGATCGCGCTGATGACGATCACGAAGCGTGTGACGAAGCCGGACAGGATTTTATTGGTTCGCGTGATGGTCATCTCGCGCCTCCTCGCGGTAATCATGAAATAAGCGGCACTGTTTTTTGTGTGCCGCGAAAGAACTATCGTCGAAAGGGCGTACGTACGCATCCCCCAAATGGGGGGTAACGGCACTGTGACGCGGCCGGCAGGGCGGACGTGGCGGCGAGTGCGCCGCCGATTTTCGGAAAACGGTGCGGAGTTATATCACCGAACGCACCACGCCGCCGTCCACCCGCAGCGCCGCGCCGTTGGTCGCCGCCGCGAGCGGGCTGGCGACGTACGCGATCAGGTTCGCGACTTCGTCCGGCTCGATGAAGCGTTTCAGCAATGACGACGGGCGCGCCGTCGCGAAAAATTCCTTCTCCATCGCGGCAGCGTCGGTGCCGCGCTCCCGCGCCAGTTGCGACACGAAGGTTTGCACGCCCTCGGACGCGGTGGGGCCGGGGAGAATCGAGTTGACCGTGATCGCGCTGCCGGCGACCGCTTCGGCCAGCCCGCGCGCGACCGCCAGTTGCGCGGTCTTGGTGACGCCGTAGTGGATCATTTCGACCGGAATATTGACCGCCGATTCGCTCGACACGAACAGGATGCGGCCCCAGTTCTTCGCCTTCATGCCGGGCAGCCACGCGCGTGACAGGCGTACGCCGGACATCACGTTGGTTTCGAAAAACCGCAGCCAGTCGGCGTCGGTGATCGACTCGAACGCCTTGGGTTCGAAGATACCGACGTTGTTCACCAGTACATCGACTTCCGGAACTTTCCGTACCACCGCATCCACTCCGGCAGCCGCGCCGAGGTCGGCGGCGACACCCGAAATTTCGGCGCCGGGCGCGGCCTGGCCGATGCGGCGCACCGCGTCGTCGACGCGCGCTTGAGTACGGCCATTGACGACGACGCGCGCGCCTTCACGCGCCAGTCGCAGGGCGGCGGCGAAGCCGATGCCGGCGGTGGATCCGGAAATGAATGCGGTTTTCCCATCCAGCTGCAAGTCCATTGGCGTTTCCTTTCACGATGATCGAACCGTAAAGGATAATCCAACGGCTGCCGTGTTGCCGCCGGCCGGTCAGCGGCGCGGAGCCGTCGGCCTGATGCCAGTTGCCGGCGTGCACGCAAAAAGCTTGTGGACGGTGATCGCGCTGCCGAGTGCGGTAATTGCCCCGGCTGCTGCCGCGCGATGAAATCCGTCGATGAATTGACCCGGCGTTGCGACGAGAGCGCCGAACACGGCAACACCGACCGCGGCGCCGGCCTGGCGTGCGGCGGAGAATGCGCCGGATGCGACACCCGCAACGGCGCCCGGTGCGTGCTCGAGCAGCGCGGTGGTAAGGCCCATCACCGCCAGCACCGATCCAGTGCCAATCGCCAACAGTGACGGCACCAGCCACAGGAAGCCGGTCGTCGCGCCGATGAAACACAGTCCGGCGAAACCGCAAGCGGTGAGTCCAAAGCCCGACAATGCCGGCGCATGCGATCCGCAGCGGGCGATCCAGCGCCCCGCAACGATGCTCGCCACCAGCCCCAGCACGGTCAGCGGCAGAAACGCCAGCCCGGTCGCGAACGGCGACCAGCCGCGCAGTTGCTGCCAGTAGAGGCTGAGTGCGAACAGCAGCCCGTAAATACAGAAACTCACCGCAAAACCGGTCGCCAGAATGCGTCGAAAATGCGTACTGGAACGCAGCGCGCGCGGAATCAGCGGTCGAACGCGATCGGCGTATTGGCCGTGGTGTCTATCGGCGCGCCATTCACTGCCGCGGAATGCGGCACTGGCGATGACGGCGACCGCCGCCAGCAGCAGCGTGCACCAGCCGGTCCATCCGCCGTGCGGGCCGGCGATCACCGCCGCTGTCAGCGCGGTGATCGCGGCGGTTGCGAATCCTGCGCTCGCCAGGTTCGGTGCTGCCGCCCGGCTGTCGGGTATCGGTCCGCACGGCAGGATCAGCATCGCGGCGATGCCCGCCGGCGGCAGGTTCACCCAGAAAATGCTGCGCCAACCCAGCGCTGCGATCAGTGCACCGCCGAACAGCGGGCCGGCGACCATCGCGGTCATGCCGGCGGCACCCCAGATGCCGATCGCACGGGCGCGCGCGGCCGATTCTGAAAACGTGCTTCTGACCAGTGCCAGCGACGCCGGCATCAACAGTGCCGCGCCGATGCCCTGCGCGACGCGTGCAGTGATCAGCACGGCGAGCGAGCCCGCGGCAGCGCAAGCCGCCGACGCGCCGGCAAACAGGCACAGCCCGGCGATCAGCGCGCGCGGCGGACCGCGGCGATCGGCGACGCTGCCGGCCGGCAGCATCAGGCCGGCGAATACCAGTGTATAGGCATCGACGATCCATTGCAGCCCGGCGACCGGCACCGCGAGGGCGGCGCCGATGCGGGCGAGCGCGACATTGACGATGGTGACGTCGAGCTGGATCAATGCAAACGCGATGCAGGCCGCGGCCAGCGCGCGATGGGCGGAAGAAAAGCGGGTCGGAACCATCCTGTTGCCGGTGCTGTTCATGGTTGTCATGATGCCTGTTGCGCGAAACGAATGCTTAAGCCAGAATTGAACCATGCGTAGCCTGCCGAACGTTGCCAACATCGCCGCCTTGATCGGCGAGCCGACGCGCGCCGCGATGCTGGCGGCACTGGTGGACGGCCGCGCGCTGCCGGCGAACGAGCTGGGTTACGCGGCCGGCGGCATCAGTGCGCAGGCGGCCAGCGCGCATCTGGCGAAGCTGCTGGCGGGCGGACTGCTGCGCGTCGAGCAGGAAGGGCGTCACCGCTATTTCCGTCTCGCATCGCCGCAGGTCGCCGAGGCACTGGAGGCGCTGGCGGGACTGGTGCCGCAGTTGCCGTCGCTGCGGCGCCTGTCGCCGGAGGCGGCACGGCTGCGCCATGCACGTACCTGCTACGATCATCTGGCCGGCGAAGCGGGGGTCGCGGTGATGGCGGCGCTGAGCGCGCGCCGGCTGATTCGCGCCGGCGACGGCAAGCGCGTGACGGTGACGCGCAACGGACGCGCATGGTTTTCCGAATTCGGCATCGATGTTGATGCGCTGCGGCCGGGCCGTTACGGCATTGCACGCGCCTGCCTCGACTGGACCGAGCGCCGCCATCATCTGGCCGGACCGCTCGGGACCAGCCTGCTGACCCGGCTGGGCGAGCTGCGCTGGCTGCGCCGGGAGCCGGCTTCCAGAACCGTGCGCATCACGCCGTCGGGACGGCGTGAACTGGAGCGGCGGCTGGGCATCGTACTGCCGGCCTGACCCGGTACAACCGGCTCTTGCCAGCACGGCCGGACAGCAGCAAACTATCGCACCCGAACGATCGTGAATTAATGATGGTGGAGGCAGCCGCCGCCTCCGGCAGCACCCGAATATGCGGCAGGTAAGGCTTTCCAGGAGGGATTCCACACTTTTTCAGGAATCTCAACAGGAGGGTTGCCATGGCTTACACCGTCAAGCGTTACGGCTGGATTCCGGATGTCCCGGACCAGCGCGATCATCTTTATGCGGCGCCGATCGCAAGGTTGCGCGCCTTTCCACCCAAAACTGATCTGCGCCGGCAGTGCCCGGCGGTTTACGACCAGGGCGAACTGGGCAGTTGCACCGGCAATGCGATTGCCGGCGCGGTGCAGTTCGATCGCAGAAAACTCAAGCGCCGGCCGGATTTCGTACCGTCACGTCTGTTCATTTATTACAACGAGCGCGTGATCGAGCACACGGTCGAATCGGACAGCGGTGCACAGATTCGCGACGGTATCAAAAGCGTGGCGAAACTGGGTGTGTGCCCGGAAACCGAATGGCCGTATGACATTGCCAAATTTGCCGTCAAACCACCGGCAACATGCTACCGGCATGCGAAGAAATACCGCGCGATCGGCTACCAGCGCGTGGTCCAGAGTCTCGCCCAGATGAAAGGCTGTCTGGCGTCCGGCTATCCGTTCGTCTTTGGCTTCACGGTTTATGAAAGTTTCGAGAGCGATCAGGTTGCCCGTACTGGGGTGGTGCCGATGCCGGCCGCGGCCGAAAAGGTGCTGGGTGGACACGCCGTGCTCGCGGTCGGCTACGACGACACTGCGCAGCGCTTCATCGTGCGCAATTCGTGGGGCCGGCGCTGGGGCATCGCCGGTTACTTCACGATGCCATACGCTTATCTCGCCGATGATAATCTGGCAGCTGATTTCTGGACCATCAGGGTGACTTCAGGATAACGGTGGCGTGCCCGCATTCCGGTTTTTTGTGCCGGTCCGGAATAAGGCGGGATGCAAAGGTGTTTACCGTCCGTTTTCCCGTCCAATTCGGCCGGTTGCAAAAAGTGAAATAGAAGCGGAATCGGAAGCTCATTTACCTAATGGAGGACACAATGAGGCTGTGGATAAAAACGTGGTGGCTTCATGCAACCTGCGCGCTGATGGCAATGCTGCTGGCATGGCCGGCCGTTGCGCAGAACAAGGATCGCGTTGAAATTCTGTGGCTCGGCCAGTCGGCGACGCGCATCACGGCGCCGAACGGCAAGGTGATCATGCTCGATCCGTGGATCACCAAAAATCCGCTGGCACCGGAGCCGTACAAGAGCAACCTCGATGCGCTCGGCAAGCTCGACGTGATTCTGGTGACCCATGCTCACGGCGACCACCTGGGTGACGGACCGGAGTTGGCAAAGAAACTCGGCATTCCGCTGTGGGGTCCGGCGGGCCTGGACCAGTCGCTGGTGACGCTCGGTGTGCTGCCGGCGAAGCTGGCGCCGCGCATGGGCAAGGGCGGCACGATCACGCCGATCGGTCCGGACGTCAAGGTATCGCAGGTTCATGCCGAGCACAGTTCCGAGCTGCTGTGGACCGATCCCGCGACCGGCAAGAAGGAAACCAAGGTGGGCGGCGAGCCGGTCGGATTCATCATCCACTTCAAGGACGGCTTCACCATTTATCACATGGGTGACACCGCGCTGTTCGGCGACATGAAGATGATCCGCGACTACTACAAGCCGGA
>DASSON010000067.1:0-10340 GCA_035700525.1 Burkholderiales bacterium | reverse complement strand
AGTGACGCCGGAAGAGCAGGCGCGGGCCGATATCTACGGATTGCTGGCCCATCTGTTTTACGCGCCGCCCTCGCCGGAGTTGTTGAACGCTATCGCCAATGCCGAAGGGGTGTGCGATGACGGAGCGGAATCCGCTTTCTGCAAGGCGTGGGCTGTGTTGCGGCAGTCGGCAGCGGACGCCGATGCCGCGTGCGTGCGCGACGAATACGACGCGGCTTTCGTCACCACGGGACAGGCGCCGGTGATGCTCTACGCCTGTTTCCATCTTTCCGGACGGCTCAATGATCGTGCAGTGATCGCGCTGCGCGACGATCTGGCGCGGCTCGGCATCGCGCGCCGGTCGGCGGCCGGTGAAACCGAAGATCATCTTTCCGCGCTGTGCGATGTGATGCGCCTCCTGATCGCCGGCGCGCCCGGTGTGCCGCCGGCTGCGCCGCCGCAACAGCAGCGTTTCTTTCAGCGTCATCTGCAACCGTGGTACGGGCGGGTTGCGGACGCCATCGAGCACGCGCCGGAAACACATTTCTACAAGCACGTCGGCCGTTTTGCACGGGCCTTTTTCGATCTTGAGAGTGAATCCCTGGTCATCGAATGACGCGAAGGAGGGACACGAAATGAGCGTTACCAGGAATCGCAGAAAATTTCTCGCGGTGCTCGGCATCGGCGGCGCCGCGGCGGCAACGGCCGCCGCTACCGTCGTCCGGACGCCGGCGCCGGCATCACGGCCGGCCGCTGCAGCGGGTGACGCGCGCGGCACCGGCGGCTACCGCGTCACCGAGCATGTGCTGAAGTATTACCGGTCGACCAGAGTCTGAGCGGAGGGTCTCATGCTGCTTACCAGAAAAAATACCGGTGCCGCCGTCGGCACCGGTCGTCTCAGCCGCCGCGCGTCCGGGTTTCTCGGCCAGACACTGGATCGGCGCGCCTTTCTCAAGCGTTCCGGACTGACGGTGGGGGCAGGTGCCGCGATCAGCCAGCTGCCGCTGACGATGATGGAGCGTGCCGACGCGGCGCAGACACCGCCCGCGGCCGGCGCCAAGCTTGAAGTCCACCGCACGGTGTGTACGCACTGCTCGGTCGGCTGCGCGATCGACGGCGTGGTGCAGAACGGCGTCTGGATCCGCCAGGAGCCGGTGTTCGAGTCGCCGCTCAACATGGGTTCGCACTGCGCGAAGGGCGCGGCCGCCCGCGATCACGGCATCGGTACGCGCCGCCTCAAATATCCGATGAAGCTGGTGAACGGCAAGTACCAGCGCATCAGCTGGGACCAGGCGCTGAATGAGGTGACCGGCAAGATCAGCGAACTGGCGAAAGCCAACGGCAAGGATTCGATCTACTGGATCGGTTCCAGCAAGCACAGCAACGAACAGTCCTACCTGTTGTGCAAGTTCGTGCGGCTGTTCGGCTCCAACAACTGCGATCACCAGGCGCGCATCTGCCATTCGACCACCGTCGCGGGTGTGGCGAACACGCAGGGCTACGGCGCGATGACGAATTCGTACAACGACGAGCAGAACTCGAAGTGCATGCTGTTCCTCGGCTCGAACGCCGCCGACGCGCATCCGGTGTCGATGCTGCACAGCCTGCATGCGAAGGAGAACGGCGCGAAGATGATCGTGGTCGAGCCGCGCTTCACGAAGACCGCGGCCAAGGCGGACGAATACCACCGCATCCGTTCCGGCACCGACGTCGCGTTCATCTACGGCATGCTGTATCACATTTTCAAGAACGGCTGGGAGGACAAGCGCTACATCGACGACCGTGTCTATGGCATGAACCAGGTGCGCGACGAGGTGATGAAGTACACGCCGGACGTGGTGAAGGACATCTGCGGCACCGACGAAAAAGCGGTCCACTCGGTGGCCGAGGCGATGGCGAAGAACAAGCCCAGCACCATCATCTGGGCGATGGGCCAGACGCAGCATTCGAACGGCAACGGCTTCGTGCGCGCCAGCTGCATCCTGCAACTGGCGCTCGGCAACACCGGCATTCCGGGCGGCGGCACCAACATCTACCGCGGCCATGACAACGTGCAGGGCGCGACCGACATCGGCCCCAATCCCGAGTCGCTGCCCGGCTATTACGGCGTGTCGGAAGGTGCGTTCAAGCACTGGTGCGGGGTGTGGGACATCGATTACGAATGGCTGCGCAAACGTTTCGACTCCGACCACGTGATGCACATTCCGGGCATCACGGTGTCGCGCTGGATCGACGGCGTGCTCTACAAGAACGACGTGATCGACCAGGGCCCGAACCTGCACGCGGTGATCTACTGGGGGCATGCGCCGAACAGCCAGTCGCGCGGACTGGAGATGGCCGAGGCGATGAAGAAGCTCGACCTGCTGGTGGTGATCGATCCCTATCCGTCGGCGACTGCGGCGATGGCGGCGATGGTACGCAAGGACGGCGTCTATCTGCTGCCGGCGGCGAGCCAGTACGAGACTTCGGGTTCGGTGACCGCGTCGAACCGTTCGCTGCAGTGGCGCGACAAGGTGATCGAGCCGATGTTCGAATCGAAGCCCGACCAGACGATCATGTATCTGTTTGCGAAAAAATTCGGTTTCGAGAAGGAGCTGTGCAAGCACATCAAGGTCAACAACGACGAGCCGCTGGTCGAGGACATCACGCGCGAATTCAACCGCGGCAACTGGACCATCGGCTACACCGGCCAGTCGCCGGAACGCCTGAAGCTGCACATGGCGAACATGCACACCTTCGACGTGAAGACGCTGCGCGCGAAGGGCGGACCGTGCGACGGCGACTACTTCGGCCTGCCGTGGCCGTGCTGGGGAACCGCCGAGCTGAAGCATCCGGGAACGCCGAATCTCTACCAGATTTCGCGTTCGGTACAGGACGGCGGGCTGGCGTTCCGTGCCAACTGGGGTGTCGAGCGCAACGGCGAAAGCATGCTGGCGGGTGACGGCTCGGCACCGAAGGATGGCGATCTGACATCCGGTTATCCGGAGTTCGATCACGTGTTCCTGAAGAAGCTCGGCTGGTGGAACGAGCTCACTGATGCCGAAAAGAAGGCGGCCGACGGCCGGAACTGGAAAACCGACCTGTCGGGCGGCATCCAGCGCGTCGTGATCAAGCACAACTGTTCGCCATTCGGCAACGGCCGCGCACGGGCGGTGGTATGGAATTTCCCCGATCCGGTGCCGATCCATCGCGAGCCCATCTTCAGTCCGCGCCCGGATCTGGTCGCGAAGTTCCCGGCGAACGACGACAAGAAAGTGTTCTGGCGGCTGCCGACATTGTTCAAGAGTCTGCAGGAACAGAACGTCAAGGACGGCGTGGAAAAGAAATATCCGCTGGTGATGACCAGCGGCCGCATGGTCGAGTACGAAGGCGGCGGTGACGAAACGCGTTCCAATCCGTGGCTGGCCGAGCTGCAGCAGGAAATGTACGTCGAGATCAACGTCAAGGATGCGAATGACCGCGGCGTCGTTCACGAGCAGTATGTATGGGTGACGAGTCCGGAGAAGGCGAAGCTCAAGGTCAAGGCGCACGTCACCGAGCGCGTCGGTCCGGGCGAGGTGTTTCTGCCATTCCACTTTGCCGGGTGGTGGGAAGGTACCGATCTGCTCGACAAATATCCGGAAGGCGCGGCGCCGTACGTGCGCGGCGAGGCAATGAATACCGCGACCACTTACGGCTATGACGCCGTCACGATGATGCAGGAAACCAAAACCACGCTGTGCCAGGTCAGCAAGGCCTGACGGCAATCCACGACCCGAGGAGCTGAGCGATGGCAAGAATGCGATTCATCTGCGACGCCGAGCGCTGCATCGACTGCAACGGCTGCGTGACTGCGTGCAAGAACGAGAACGAGGTGCCGTGGGGTGTCAACCGCCGGCGCGTGGTGACGATGAACGAGGGACAGCCCGGCGAACGCTCGATTTCGGTTGCGTGCATGCACTGCACCGATGCGCCGTGCATGGCGGTCTGTCCGGTCGACTGTTTCTATCAGAACGAGGAAGGGCTGGTGCTGCACGACAAGGACCTGTGCATCGGCTGCGGCTACTGCTTCTACGCCTGTCCGTTCGGCGCGCCGCAGTTTCCGCAGGAAGGCGCGTTCGGCCTGCGCGGCAAGATGGACAAGTGCACGTTCTGCGCCGGCGGTCCCGAACCCGACAATTCCGAGGCCGAGTTCGAGAAGTACGGACGCAACCGCATCGCCGAAGGCAAGCTGCCGCTGTGCGCCGAGATGTGCTCGACCAAGGCGCTGCTGGCCGGTGACGGCGACGTGATCGCCGACATCTATCGCGAGCGCGTGCTGGTGCGCGGCAAGGGCTCGGAAGTGTGGGGCTGGGCGACCGCCTACGGTCCGGCACCGCATCCGGAAGCGAAGACACCGGAGCACAGATCATGAAAGCGTTGATGATGAGCGTCTGTGCTGCAGCGTTTGCGGTGTCGAGTCTCGCCGGCTGCGGGCCGCGCGATCAGGTCACCTATCAGAGCCAGCCGGTGCTGTTCAAGCAGGGGCACTACCAGGGCAAACCCGATCAGCAGTCGTGGGCGGCGAACTTCAACGGCGATGAGAAAGCCTGGGCACAGGCGATCGACAAGCGCACGCTGGGACAGAACGAGTACGTTCGCATCACCCGTAACTGATCGAGCGACAGGAGGCCACGACAATGCGCAGCGATGCCTGTGGATGGCTGATCGGACTGATCGCGGTGTGGCTGGTTGCGGCATTGCCGCAACCAGCGCTGGCCGCCGACAGTCCGGTGCAACAGCAGCAACAACGGCAGATCACGCAGCCTCTCAACAATGCGCCGGTGTGGCGCGAAGTGCGTTCCGGCAAATCATTCAGTACCACGGCCAAGGGTGTCGATACCGGCGTTCTGATCAATTCGTCCGGCCAGACCTGGCGCGCGATCAGCGAAGGACCGCTGTGGTACTGGGGCGGCATCGTGCTGCTGGCGGTGTTGGGCCTGATCATCCTGTTCTACCTGATTCGCGGCACGATCAAGCTCAAGGGGCAGCTGACCGGGCGCGACATTCTGCGGTTCACCGACTGGGACCGCGTGATCCACTGGGCGACCGCGATCAGCTTCGTGATTCTGGCGATCTCGGGTCTGATCATGCTGTTCGGCAAGCACCTGCTGTTGTCGTGGATGGGATATGTCGCGTTTTCCTGGCTCGCTGTCATCAGCAAGACCATTCACAACTTCGTCGGTCCGGTGTTCGTGTTGTGCACGGTGCTGATCATCCTGACGTTCATCCGGGACAACCTGCCAAAGGCGTACGACTGGAAGTGGTTCAAGACTGTCGGCGGCATGCTGAGCGGCAAGGAAGTGCCGTCAGGCAAGTTCAACGCCGGCGAAAAAGCATGGTTCTGGGGAGGTGTGTTGTTGCTCGGCATCATCGTCAGCGTCACCGGCCTGATCCTCGACTTCCCGAACTTCGGGCAGGGGCGCGACACGATGCAGATCGCGCATCTGCTGCACGTGTCGGCGGCGGTGATCTTCATGGCGGCATCGCTTGGCCACATCTACCTCGGCACACTGGGGGTTCGCGGCACCTATCGTTCGATGCGCCATGGTACGGTGGACGAGACCTGGGCCAAGGAACACCACGAATACTGGTACGATGAAGTCAAGGCGCGCCCGTCCGCGACGCCGGATGAGGGCGGCGGTACTCATCCTGCCATTCAACCGGAACGCTAGGAGCGGATGATGAACAATATCGACCGGATCGCGATGTGCGCCGCTGCAATCATCGGAGTGTTGTGTCTGGCCGGCACGGCGTGGGCGAAGCTGCCGCCGCCGACCCCCGGACAGCAGACGCAGGCAAAGGAAGCGGCGGCGAAGAAAGCCGCAGCGGACGCGAAGCAGAAACAGGAGCTCACCGCGGTGGAGGATAAAATCGTGGCGCGGTACAAGGCGAAAAACACCCCGGCCAAAGCGCCCTCCGCATCTGCTGCTGCGGCTGCGCCGGGTGGCGGAAATGCTGCGAAGTAAGCTGACCGCTGGCGTGCCTGCATCTCGTTTCCTCGAATGAGGAGAGAAGGCGCGCAGCTGGAGAGGTGATTGTCGTTCGATTCAAGGGGATGATCGGCGATTTTCCAAGCGCCGCGCCACCACCCCGTCCGCTTCGCGTCCACCCCTCCTCATTCGAGGAGGGGAAAAATTTACTAGCGGTGAATGACACACGAATTTTCCCCGCCTTATTGAGGCGGGGAGCCCGCGCAGGCGGGCGGGGGCGGTGGGCGACGCATGGAGAAATCGACCATCGATTCATCCGCACGAAGCACGCAAACCTTCACGCACCGGCAGCCGTTACCACTCTGCCGTCATTTCACTCCACCGGACTGCGCCGCCACCCCGCCTCAATAAGGGGCGGGAAGATTTGCGAGCCGCCGCTTCGTTCAGATGATCCCTTCCATCACCTGCACATCGACCGTCGTGCCGGCGGCGACCGAACCCTGCGCCTGCGGCAGGATGATGAAGCAGTTTGCTTCCGACATCGAGCGCAGAATGCCGGAGCCCTGCTCGCCGGTGACGCGCACCGTCCAGTTGCCGTCCGCGCCTTGTGACAAAATGCCGCGCTGGAATTCGGTGCGGCCGGGCGCTTTCTTCAGCGGCGTGGTGCAGACCGCCTTGAACGACGGCACCGGCGGCACCGGATCACAGCCCATCAGCTTCAGCAGCGCCTCGCGCACGAACTGGTAGAACGTCACCATCACCGATACCGGATTGCCGGGCAGGCCGAAAAAGTGCGCATCACGGATGCGGCCATAGGCGAGCGGCCGCCCCGGCTTCATCGCGACTTTCCAGAACACGACCTCACCCAGCCGCTCCAGCAGATCCTTCACGAAATCCGCCTCGCCGACCGACACGCCGCCGCTGGTGATCACGACGTCGGCAGTCGCCGCGGCATCGCGAAACGCCTGCTCGAGCAGCGCCGGATCATCGCGCACCACACCCATGTCGATGACCTCGCAGCCGAGGCGAGTCAGCATGCCGTATAGCGTGTAGCGGTTGCTGTCGTAGATCTGGCCTTCTGCGAGCGGTGTCCCGATCGAGCGCAGCTCGTCGCCGGTCGAAAAAAACGCCACCCGCAGCCGCCGCAGCACGCTGACCTCGGCGACGCCGAGCGACGCGATGAGGCCGATATCAGCCGGGCGCATCAGGTGTCCGCGCCGCAGCACCGCCTGCCCGGTTTTGAGATCTTCGCCGGCGTGCCGCAGATTCTGTCCCTTGCGGTGTCCGGTGCCGAGCGTGACGCGGTCGTCTTCGGCTTTCACATGTTCCTGCATCACGATGGTGTCGGCACCAGCCGGCACCACCGCGCCGGTCATGATGCGCACGCATTCTCCGGCGTTCATCGCGCCCTGAAACGGCACGCCGGCAAAAGCGCTGCCGGCCAGTTTCAACGTGGTTTCACCTGCAGCATTCAGATCGGCGAAGCGCACCGCGTAGCCATCCATCGCCGAATTGTCGTGTGCCGGAACGTCGAACGGTGAAATGACCTCGGCAGCCAGCACGCGTCCCAGCGCGGCGCGCAAATGCACGCGCTCGATCGCAGTTACCGGTGTCAGGAAGCGTGCGATGAATTCGCGCGCCGCCGCTACCGGCATCGAATTCGGATCATAGTCATCGGCGCAATTGGCGTCGCGCAACGACGTGGCTTGACTGCTCATGGCACGGTCCTCTTGTGACGGGTTCGTTGAGTAACGTTCATTTTACCGGATTGCGCCGGCATCGGCCGTTGTGCGGCGGTCGATCTCCGTGATGGTGCCGCGGGTTTGTGCAGCACCTGCAGTATCGCGGCCGGCGACACGCTTTCACCGCAGCGTGCGGCGCTGTAGCCGGGAAGCGCGGATATCGTCGCGCGAAAGCGGCTGTTGCGCAGGATTCGCAGCAGGGTCTCGATTGCCGGGCTGCGGGCGTCTCCCGAGCGCAGCGCGAGATAGTAATCTTCGCTGACGATGGGGATGAACGCCTGCTCCAGCCGGCGTGCCGCCGCCTCGATGCCGAAGCCGGCATCGGCCGCGCCGCTGGCCACGGTCGCGGCCACCGCGGCATGGGTGAACTCTTCCATGCGATAGCCGGCGATCCGTGCCGGCCGCAAATCATGCGCGGCGAGCAATGCATCAAACAGCAGGCGTGTTCCCGAGCCCGGCTGCCGGTTGATGAAGCGCACGTTGCGCCGCGCCAGGCTTCTGAGACCGGAAATGCGTTTGGGATTGCCGCGGGCAACGATCAGGCCCTGCTGGCGGGTCACGAAATGCACGAAGTGCCAGTGATGCCGGTGCAGCCATTTTGAATACTGGGTGGCGATGGATTCACTGACCAGGCGCGGTACGTGAAAGCCGGCAATGTCGCAGGCGCCGCGCGCCAGCGCTGCCAGCGCATCGAGACTGCCGGCGAAACGCAGATCGAGCGCCGGACGGCCCGCTCCGTTCATGCGATCGCGCAGCTCGGCGAGCGCGAGGTCGTGACTGGCGATCGCCGCCAGCCGCAGCGGCGCGCTGCGGCGCACGTGATCGAGTTCGCGGTTGAGTTCCCCGGCCAGCGTGTGCAGGTGCGGCGCGATGCGTTCGCGCGCCGTGCGCTCCGCCCACAGCAGTTTTTCGGCGAACGGCGTCAGACGGCTGCCGGAACCGCGCGTCAGCTCCGCCAGTGGCGCGCCGAACGTTGCCGACCACTTGCCGACCAGCCCCCAGACGTGGCGGTAGGAGGCGCCGGTGACGCGTGCCGCGCCGGCCAGCGAATGTGTCGTGCGAATACTCTCGAGCACTTCGAACAGGCGCGGGTCGATGACCTCGCGGCCGGCGAGCGACCAGCGGCAGGATAATTCGAATTTTTCCATATGTCTGGTTGTGCATATTTCTGACGGAACAGGTAAAGCATATTATGCACACGGTGCGACATTATATGAATAATGTTGCATATAACGTGATATGCAATGATTGAGGTCTGGAAAGGAGAGGGCATGAAACGGGTAACAAGATGGATGCTGGCGGCGGGTTTCGTCGCGGCCGCACTGGCAGGAGCCAATGTCGCGAATGCGCGCGACATGAACGTGAAGATGGCGACGACGACCAGCACCGACAATTCGGGTCTGCTGCAGTATCTGCTGCCGAAATTCACCAAGGATACCGGTTACACCATCCACTATACGGCGGTTGGCACCGGGGCTGCGCTCAAGCTCGGGCAGAACGGCGACGTCGACGTCGTGCTGGTGCACGCGCGGCCGTCGGAAGACAAGTTCGTCGAGGCGGGCTACGGCGTCAACCGGCGTGACGTGATGTTCAACGACTTCGTGCTGGTGGGACCGCCGTCCGATCCCGCCAAGGTGAAGGGCATGACCGACATCATCGCCGCGATGAAGAAGATTCACGCTGCGAAGGTGCCGTTCATTTCGCGCGGCGACGATTCCGGCACCAACAAGATGGAGATGCGCTACTGGAAAGCCGCGGGGATTGATCCCAAGGGGCCGCACTATTTCGCGATCGGCCAGGGCATGGGCCAGACACTGACCGTCACTGCGGAGAAGCAGGGCTACACGCTGTCGGACCGCGCCACCTACGCCACCTACCAGGCGAAGACCGGACTCGCGATTCTGGTCCAGGGCGATCCGCGCATGTTCAATCCGTACGGCGTGATCGCGGTTAATCCGAAGCGCTATCCGGGCGTCAACTATGTCGGCGCGATGACCTTCATCGCGTGGATGACTTCTCCGGAAGGCCAGAAGCTGATCGGCGAATACAAGATGAAAGGGCTGCAGCTGTTTCATCCGGACGCCAATGAGAAGCCGACGACGGAATGCAAGTAGACCGTTAGCGGGCAGGGGGGCGGCACGGCGATCAGCCGTGTTCGAATCCCCCCTTACCCCTCTTGTTCAAAGGGGGGATGATCGCGTGGGCCGGTTTGCCTCGCGAGATCCAGGGAATCGTCCATGCTCCCCCCTTTGCAAAAGGGGGGCTGGCGGCGATTTCACAGCGCATCAGCAAGGCGGTATTGGTCGTACTTGGCAAGCGGCGCTCGCCGTGCGCCGGGCTGCAACGCGATGGACCTGATAGAGCCCACGCGCCACGCCTTTCACCTGCTGCTGAGCGGCGATCCGGTGCTGTGGCAGATCGTCTGGATCTCGATCTGGGTGTCGGTGGCGGCGATTGCACTGGTTTCGCCGCCGTCGATCGCACTCGGATTTTTGCTCGCCAAGAAAAAGTTTCCGGGGCAGCGCGTGCTGGTGGTGCTGATGCAGGCGATGCTGTCGTTTCCGACAGTGGTTATCGGGCTGGTGGTGTACCTGCTGCTGTCGCGCCGCGGGCCGTTCGGGCAATTCGAGCTGCTGTTCACGCCGCAGGCGATCCTGATCGGCTACAT
>DASSON010000066.1:0-9921 GCA_035700525.1 Burkholderiales bacterium | reverse complement strand
GGTTCTCGGCGGCCGCGGCAACGTCGAGCCGGTCGGCCGCAAAACTCACCGGAATCAGCAGTGACTGGGTCGCAAGCGTGTGCTGGTCGAGCGCGGTCTTGATCCGTTCGTAAACGATGCGCTCATGTGCCGCATGCATGTCGACGACCACCAGGCCACGATTGTTCTGCGCCAGGATGTAGATGCCGGACAATTGCGCCAGCGCGAATCCCAGCGGCGGCATTTCGTGCGTGTCGTCGGTAGTTTGCGGAGTGGCGTCGGGCGGTGCCACGGCTACGCCGGGACGGAACAGCGTTTCGTAAAAGGCGGGCTGCGCGCCGGCGTGAAGCGGCATCTGAGCCTGGTGGCCATAAGGCTGGCGTACCGCTGTATCCGGCTGCGGCGTGAAGGGCGCGGCCGGCAGGGTTCCGTTCGTAAACGCTGCGGCATCGGCCATCGCCGGCGCGGCACCTGCCGCCGTACGGCTTAACGCCTTGTTCAGCGCATGAAAGATGAACTGGTGCAGCGCATGCGCGTCGCGGAAGCGGACTTCGATTTTTGCCGGATGAACGTTGACGTCCACGCGCGCCGGATCGATTTCGAGAAACAGCGCGAAGGCCGGATGGCGCTCGTGGTGCAACACGTCGCGGTAGGCCTGCCGTATCGCGTGGCTGACCAGCTTGTCGCGCACGAAACGGCCGTTGACGAAAAAAAACTGGGCGTCGCGCGCCGAGCGCGAGTACGCCGGCAGTCCGGCAAGGCCGGTGAGCCGCAGCCCGGCCGACTCGTCCACTGCGATCGCCGCTGCGGCGAATTCATCCCCCAGCACGGCGGCAATGCGTGCCGCCAATGACTGCGGCTTGAGCAGATCCTGTGCGCGGCCGTTGTGCGTCAGCGTGAAGCCGATGTCCGGGCGCGCCAGCGCGACGCGCCGGAATGCGTTTTCACTGTGTGCGAATTCGGTCGCCTCGGAGCGCACGAACTTGCGCCGCGCCGGCGTATTGAAATAGAGATCGCGTACATCGATGCGCGTCCCGGCCGCAAGCGCCGCCGGCTTGACCTCGGTCAATGCGCCGCCGCTGGCATTGATCGACCATGCATGCTTGTCGTGCGGTGTGCGGCTCGCAAGTGCGACGTGCGCAACGGCGGCGATGCTGGCCAGCGCTTCGCCGCGGAATCCGAGCGTCGCCACGCGTTCGAGATCGTCGAGGGAGTGAATCTTGCTTGTTGCATGACGCGCGAATGCAAACGGCAGATCATCGCGTGCAATGCCGTGACCGTCGTCGGTGACGCGAATCAGCGCGATACCGCCGTTCTGCAGATCGACGGTGATCTGCGACGGCTGCGCATCGAGACTGTTTTCGAGCAGCTCCTTCAGCGCGGCGGCGGGGCGATCGACGACTTCTCCGGCGGCGATCTGGTCAATCAGCAGATCGGGCAGGACACGAATGGCGGCCATAAAAAAATTATATCGGAATGATGTGCGGTTGCCCGGTGAATTGAATCAATTATAATGGCGCGGTTTGCCCGCCCCTTGTATCAACCATCCGCAATTCGGTATTTCTGGGAGTAATCACGAATGAAGATCGGCGTACCGGCAGAGACGCGCGCTGAGGAGAGTCGAGTGGCAGCGACGCCGGACACGGTGAAGAAGCTGGCAGGTTCAGGCCACCATAACGTGCTGGTGCAGACGGGAGCCGGTGTGCGGGCGAGCATTCCGGACGAACAGTTTGTTGCAGCCGGCGCAACGATCGTGGCCGACGCGGCCGAGCTCTACCGGGACTCGGACATCGTGCTCAAGGTGCGCGCACCCGAAGCGGCGGAAGTGGCGGCGCTCAAATCGGGTAGCATCCTGATCGGGCTGCTCGAGCCGCATGACCGGGAGGGCATCGAGCGAATCGCGAAGCAGGGCGTAACCGGCTTCGCGCTGGAAGCGCTGCCGCGCATCTCGCGCGCGCAGAGCATGGACGTGCTGTCGTCGCAGGCAAACATCGGCGGCTACAAGGCGGTGATCATCGCGGCCGACCTCTACCAGCGCTTCTTTCCGATGCTGATGACGGCGGCCGGGACAGTGAAGGCGGCACGGGTACTGGTGCTAGGTGCCGGTGTCGCGGGGTTGCAGGCGATCGCCACCGCAAAGCGCCTGGGGGCGGTGGTCGAAGCATTCGACGTGCGCCCGGCGGTGAAGGAGCAGGTCGAAAGTCTGGGTGCGAAGTTCGTCGAAGTGGCGCTCTCCGACGAAGAGAAGGCGCAGGCCGAGACTGCCGGCGGCTATGCAAGCGAAATGTCGGACGACTACAAGCGGCGCCAGGGCGAGCTCATCGCCGAACGGGCGAAAGCGGCCGACGTGGTAATCACCACCGCGCTGATTCCGGGACGCCCGGCGCCGCGGTTGATCAGCGCGGCGACGGTCGAGTCGATGAAACCAGGCTCGGTGATTGTCGACATGGCGGCCGCCGCCGGCGGCAACTGCGAGTTGACTGAAGCAGAGCGCACGGTGGTGAAGCACGGCGTACACCTGGTCGGCATCACCAACTTGCCCGGGCTGGTGGCCGCGGACGCCAGCGCGCTCTACGCACGCAACGTGTTGACCTTCCTCAATCTGCTGGTGGACTCGAAGACGGGCGAGCTTAACCTGAACCGCGAAGACGAGATTATCGCCGGCACGCTGGTGTGTGTTGGTGGTGAGGCGATCAAGAAACAGTGAGGAGTTAGGCGTGAGGAGTGAGGGGTAAAGGCTGACCACCCCGTCCGCTGCGCGGCCACCCCTCCTCATTTGAGGAGGGGAAATTCGTGGGTTGATTCACGTTCACGCAATCTATCAAGGGTGGTTTGATTCACGCTCACGTAACAGGATTCCGAATTCACGTGACAGGAGAGAACAAATGAGTGGTGCAGTCGATCCGCTGGTATTCAATCTGACGGTGTTCGTGCTGGCGGTGTTTGTCGGCTATCACGTGGTGTGGAACGTGACGCCGGCGCTGCACACGCCGCTGATGTCGGTGACCAATGCGATCTCGGGCATCATCATCGTCGGCGCAATGCTCGCCGCCGGCCCGGCAAAAGTCGATTTCGGCGCGATCATCGGGTTCGTCGCGGTGACGCTTGCTTCGATCAACGTGTTCGGCGGCTTCCTGGTGACGCAGCGCATGCTGGAGATGTTCAAGAAGAAGAAAGAGAAAGGCAAGGGAGAATAGTATGTCGGCCAACGAAGTGGCGCTGATCTATCTGCTTGCCGCCATTTTCTTCATCCTGGCGCTGAAGGGACTGTCCTCGCCGCTGTCGGCACGCCGCGGCAACCTGTCCGGCATCGTCGGCATGGTGATCGCGATCGCGGTCACCTTTGTGATGACCCACAACATCGGGCTGATCATTCTCGGCATCGCGATCGGCGGCACCATCGGCACCGTCATTGCGCGCCGGGTGCAGATGACCGCGATGCCGGAGCTGGTGGCGTTCATGCACTCGCTGGTGGGCCTGTCGGCGGTGCTGATCGCGGTCTCGGCGGTGCACAATCCGGCCGCCTACGGCATTACCGAAGCGACGGGGGGACTGCCGGCCGGCAGCCGGCTGGAACTGTTCATCGGCACCTTCATCGGCGCGATTACGTTCTCCGGATCGGTGATTGCATTCGGCAAGCTCTCCGGCAAGCTCGGCAGCGCGCCGGTGGCGTTCGCCGGGCAGCACTGGCTCAACCTGATCCTCGCGATCGTGATGATCGCGTTCGGCATCGTCTTCTTCATGAACGGACATTGGCTGCCGTTCCTGGTCATGATGGTGATCGCATTCGTGCTCGGGGTGCTGCTGATCATCCCGATCGGCGGCGCCGACATGCCGGTGGTGATCTCGATGCTGAACTCCTATTCGGGGTGGGCGGCGGCCGGCATCGGATTCTCGCTCAACAACGCGATGCTGATCATCGCCGGCTCGCTGGTGGGCTCCTCGGGGGCGATCCTGTCGTACATCATGTGCAAGGCGATGAACCGCTCGATCGTCAACGTGCTGCTCGGTGGCTTCGGCACCGGTGGCGGAGCGGCGGCGGGAGCGGCCACCGCGCGCACCTACAAGAGCGGCAGCGCCGACGATGCGGCATTCCTGATGGGCAACGCCGACAGCGTGATCATCGTGCCGGGCTACGGGCTGGCGGTGGCGCGCGCGCAGCACGCGGTGAAGGAGATGGGGCAGATCCTTACCGAAAAGGGCGTCAACGTGCGCTATGCGATTCACCCGGTCGCAGGGCGCATGCCGGGGCACATGAACGTGCTGCTGGCGGAAGCCGAAATCCCGTATGACCAGGTGTTCGAGATGGAGGACATCAACAGCGAGTTCGCGACCACCGACGTGGTGCTGGTGCTGGGGGCGAACGACGTGGTCAATCCCGCCGCCAACGTGCCGGGCAGCCCGATCTACGGCATGCCGATCCTGGACGCCTACAAGGCGCGCACGGTGCTGGTGGTCAAGCGCAGCATGGCGGCGGGCTACGCCGGACTCGACAACGACCTGTTCTACATGGACAAGACGATGATGGTGTTCGGCGATGCCAAGAAAGTCGTCGAGGGTATCGTCAAGGCGTTGGATTGACAGTGCGCCGGCGCGTCGTTACCGTAAACGTCCGGCGAACGATTCAGGAAAACGGGCATGGACCTAAAACCGGCGACGCTGACCGACGTACTCCGTCACTACACTTTTGCCTACCTCATTACGGCCGGTGAGGCCGGACACGCGCACGCGGTGCCGGTAACGCCGGTACTGAACGGACGATTGCTGACCGTCAATCGTCCGGGCCGCCGCACACTCGCGAACGTCGCACGGATGCCGGTCGCCACACTGGTATGGCCGCCCGCCGAACCGGACGGCTATTCGCTGATCGTGGACGGAGACGTGATCAACGAGAATGATACGTTGCAGATCACCGCGACGCGTGCGGTTCTGAATCGCACGGCGCCGGCTGCCGGTCCCGGTGTCACCGAAGCGTCGCCGGCTTCGGCCGGAACCTGTGCGTCCGATTGCGTGGTGTTGCGCATTCCGGCAGCACTGAAATCCGCCTGATCGGTTGCGGTAACACTCGCCGAACCGTTGCTGAATTTCCGGGGGGGGGCTCCAACAGGACCTTCGTGTCCCCGACGGGGCGGAGACGGCGAGAGCCAGGCCGCTGCCGCCCGAGTCCCCAGTGATCAGGACGCGTTTACCGCTGCTGTTCCTGCAAGTTTATCTTGTGTTTTCGTATTGAAATCGTCGGCATCGTGGCGCTCGTGTAGCTGTTTGGCGGGGTTGCCGGATGTGCGATTGACGATGCGCCCGCGGGCCACCGCCGGCCGCGCCAGGATCGTGTCGGCCCAGCGCTGCACGTGTCTGTAGTCCTGCACCGACAGGAACTCACCCGCGCCGTACAGCTGGCCCTTGACCAGCCCCCCGTACCACGGAAACACCGCGATGTCGGCAATGGTGTAGTCATCGCCACCCAGGTATGCATGGTCGGCCAGACGACGGTCCAGCACGTCGAGCTGGCGCTTGACCTCCATCGCATAGCGATCGATCGCATATTCGATCTTCACGGGCGCATAGGCGTAGAAGTGGCCGAAGCCGCCTCCCAGATAAGGCGCGCTGCCCATCTGCCAGAACAGCCAGGACAGGCATTCGGCACGCGCCGGTTGCGTGGTCGGAAGCAGGGCACCGAACTTTTCAGCCAGATAGACGAGAATCGAGCCGGACTCGAACACTCGTACCGGTTCCGGGCCGGAACGGTCCATCAGCGCGGGGATCTTGGAATTCGGGTTCACTTCGACGAAACCGCTGCCAAACTGGTCGCCGTCGCCGATCCTGATCAGCCACGCGTCATACTCGGCGCCGGCGCGGCCGAGAGCCAGCAGCTCTTCCAGCATGATGGTGACCTTCTGGCCGTTCGGCGTCGCGAGCGAGTAGAGCTGCAACGGGTGACGCCCGACCGGCAACACCTTGTCGTGGGTAGGGCCGGCGATCGGCCGGTTGGTGCTCGCGAAGGTGCCGCCATTGGGCTTGTTCCAGGTCCATACCTTTGGCGGTGTGTATTCAGCGGAATCTGTCATGTTTCGTCTCCGAAAAGTGTGTGCCGGATTCAGGCGGCCGCGGGATAGTCAGATGGGAAATGCGCCATTGACCCATAACGCTATTTTAATCCAATCGTTCTAAAACGTGTAGAATGCCACACAGGCAGGATGCTTGCGACGTCATATCAAGGAGGCAAGTGGTGGCACGGCCGCGGGAATTCGATGAAGACACAGTGCTCGACAGGGCTGTGCAATGTTTCTGGAACCGCGGTTACGAGGCGACGTCGGT
Source organism: Burkholderiales bacterium (assembly GCA_035700525.1). Lineage (GTDB taxonomy): Bacteria > Pseudomonadota > Gammaproteobacteria > Burkholderiales > JBDZVW01 > JBDZVW01. The sequence goes on along the minus strand of DASSON010000066.1, from coordinate 3,627 downwards.
TCGGGACCTTATCGATGAGACGGGACTGACCGGAGCGAGCCTCTACAATGCATTTGGAGGCAAGCGTGCGCTCTATCAAAGAGCGCTGGATCACTACGTCAATCGCAGCGTCGCGGAGCGGATCCGGCAGTGTGACGCGTTGCCGCCGCGTGAGGCGATCGGTGCGTTCTTCGCTGACATATTGGAGCGGTCGCTGAATGATCGTCGGCGCAAGGGATGCATGCTGGTGAACGCGGCACTTGAAGTGGCACCGCATGATCGCGGGTTTCAAAAGATCGTCGCCAAGGTTCTGAGTCAGATTGAAGGTTTCTTCCTCGAACAACTGAAGGCGGGCCAGGCCGATGGAAGCATTACGATGTCCATGCCTGCAGAAGTGCTTGCCAGGCATCTTCTCGGCGTCCTGATGGGGGTGCGCGTTCTCGCGCGGGTCAGACCTGAGCGCGAACTTCTGGAAGGGGCTGTAGGTCCCGCCTTGGCCGTTCTAGACGCCCCTGTCACAACGTGAGTTGCGGGATATACAGGTTGGCGACTCTGCGTCTTCCGGTGGCTGCGGAAGACGGCTGATTGATCGCAGCGTCGATCAGTTATTTTTTGCGACGCGTGACCCCGAAAGCATCGGGTCCTGTGCAACGTATTTGTTGAGGCCGGCCAGAATCGCCTTCGCCAGTTTTTCCTGATAGGACGGATTGTTGAGCCTGCGTTCTCCGGTGCGGTTCGAGATGTAGGCAGTTTCCACCAGGATCGACGGAATATCCGGCGCCTTCAGAACCGCAAATCCGGCTTGTTCGACATTGGATTTGTGCAGCGCGCCGATGCTGTCGAGTTGTGTCAGCACATCCTTGCCGAGCTTCAGGCTGTCGGCGATGGTGACGGTCTGCGACAGATCGAGCAGCGTGCGTTTGAGATACGGTTCGGAAGCGTTGAGATGGATGCCGCCGATCAGATCGGAATCGTTTTCGCTCTTCGCCAGCCAGCGCGCCATCGCGGAGGTTGCGCCATGTTCCGACAGCGCGAACACCGATGAGCCCTGTGCATCGCAGAAATGCGGGCACGAATCGGCGTGGATGGAGACGAAGATGTCGGCCTTCGCGGCACGCGCTTTCAGCACTCGCGTATGCAGCGGAACGAAGTAGTCGCCCTTGCGGGTCATTACGGCACGCATGTCCGGTTCGGCATCAATCAGCTTCTTCAGTTTGCGCGCGATCGCCAGCGTGACGTTTTTTTCGTGCGTGCCGCCGGGCCCGGTCGCGCCGGGATCTTCTCCGCCGTGACCGGCGTCGACGGCGATGATCAGCGGGCGGTCCGGTGCAGGCGCCTGCTGGCGCGCCTTCGCCGGCACCGTGCCTGCCTTGCCGCCGTTTTCCTGCGCGGCAACCAGTGCCATCAGCGGATCGATCGGGTGCACCGGATAAACGTCGAGCACCAGCCGGTAACCATACTCGCCGACCGGATCGAGCGTGAACACTTGCGGTTTCACCGCGTCCTTCAGATCGAGCACCACGCGCACGACGTGCGGCTTGAAGCGGCCGACTCGGACGTCTTTCACGAACGGGTCGCTGGCTTCCACCTTTTGGCTGACGTCACGCAAGGCGCCGTCGAGATCGGCATTGTCGAGATCAAGCACCAGCCGCGGTGGATTCGGAATGCTGAACATCTTGTATTGCAGCGGCTTGTCGGACTCGATCGTGAGTCGTGTGTAATCCTGCGACGGCCACATGCGGGTCGCAGTGATTTTGGCCGACGCATGCGCCGTCACGGTGACGAACAGCAGCAGGAGTGCAAGTATCGATGCGAAACTTGATGCGGACGCGCGCGCACAATTCAGCCGTCGTCGTTGCGGAGCAGCGCCGCGCAATGTGCGCCCGCATCCGTCAGGCCGCTCACCTCCATCACGCGACCGGATTCGGAGAATTTGAGTTCTATTTTTACGTCGGCTGACGGCAACGAATCCCCCGCTTTCTCGGGCCATTCGATCAGGCACACCGAGTCGTCGTTGAAATATTCCCGAAAGCCCGCTTCTTGCCATTCTTGTGGCCGGTCGATCCGATAGAAATCAAAGTGATAGAAGTATAACCTAGAGAATTCATAAAGTTCAACCAGAGAAAACGTCGGGCTTTTGACCTTTCCGGCATAGCCGAGGCCCTGCAGCACCCCGCGCACCAGCGTCGTTTTGCCCGCCCCGAGGTCGCCCTGCAGGTAAAACACCATGCCGGGACGGATACAGGGCGCCAGCAAACTGCCCGTCGCGAGCGTGTCGTCGGGGCCGGCCAGATAACGCGTCGTTTTCATCATGGTGAATATGTGAATATGATTGGAGCCATGGAACAAACCGATTTACCGGCGCGCGACGCGGTCGACTGGCAGCAGCTCAAGCGCGACATCCGGCAGTGGGCGCAGCAGGCAGGCTTTCAGGAGATCGGAATTTCCGGCGTCGATCTCGGCGCCGCCGAAACCCGGCTGCTGGACTGGCTGGCGCACGACTGCCACGGCGAGATGGATTATATGGCACGGCACGGCACGCGGCGCAGCCGGCCGGCGGAACTGGTGCCCGGCACGGTCACCGTGATTGCGGCGCGCATGAATTACACGCCGGCCGATGCGCGCGAGAGCTGGAGCGTGATCGAGGACGGCACGCAGGCGTTCGTGTCGCGCTACGCGCTGGGCCGCGATTATCACAAGGTGCTGCGCGCCCGGCTGCAGCGGCTTGCCGACCGCATCGCAGACATGGTTGGCCCGTTCGGCTATCGCGTGTTCACCGACAGTGCGCCGGTGATGGAAGTCGAGCTCGCGTCGCGCGCCGGCCTCGGCTGGCGCGGCAAGCATACACTGCTGCTGTCGCGCGAGGCGGGTTCGTTCTTCTTTCTCGGAGAAATCTACACCGACCTGCCGCTGCCGCCCGATGCGCCAGTGGCCGATCATTGCGGCAGCTGCCACCGCTGCATCGACGCCTGTCCGACCGGTGCGATCACCGCACCGTACCGGCTCGACGCACGGCGCTGCATTTCATATCTGACGATCGAGCTCAAAGGCGCGATTCCGGAAGAGCTGCGGCCGCTGATCGGCAATCGGGTGTACGGTTGCGACGACTGCCAGCTAGTCTGTCCGTGGAACCGCTTTGCGCAAATTACCAGCGAGCCGGATTTCGCGGTCAGGAACGGGCTGGACGACGCCACGCTGGCCGAACTGTTCGGATGGAGCGAGGCGCAGTTCAACGAACGGCTTGCCGGCAGCCCGATCCGGCGCATCGGCTACGAGCGCTGGCTGCGCAATCTGGCGGTGGGGCTGGGCAATGCGCCGACGTCCGAAGCGGTCACCGCTGCGCTGCAGCGTCGCCGCGACGACCCGTCGCCGCTGGTGCGCGAGCATGTCGCGTGGGCGCTGGCACGGCATGACATCCGCTGATGCCGCTCACACGGCTTGTGCCGGCACTGCGTACATCGGCTTGTTGTCGATCAGGTTGAGCCAGCCCTTGACGATGCGGTAGATGATCCAGATGGTGTTGACGATGAACACCACCCAGCCGATGATCAGCAGCCACGTGAATATTCCGACGACATACCATAGCAGGCCGAACCAGAATGTGCGGATCTGCCAGCGGAAATGCGATTCGATCCAGGTGTCCCGCAC
>DASSON010000065.1:0-12310 GCA_035700525.1 Burkholderiales bacterium | reverse complement strand
GACGGCAAGCCGCTGAAGCAGATCGGCGGCACCGTGTTCGGCGGCTATCCGAAAAAGCCCGGACATCCGCTGAGCAAGCTGTTCCGCGGACACGGCGGCGTGTGGCCGGGCCGCGTTGCCGGCGGCTTGAACGACATGACCGACAACAGCTTCTTTTACGACGTGGACACGAAAAGTCTGTACATCCAGGTCGGCCTCCAGTCGCTGCAGGGGCACACGATCGAGGCCAGCGTGCGCCCCTATCTTGTCCAGGGGTACGGGTTGAGCCACGTGACGCTGAAGAACATCGAATTTCGCCATGCCAACATCACGTCGATCAATTGGTCCGGCGCGGTCGCGATGAAGGGTGATCATCTGCTGCTGGACCACATATCGGTGACTGATGTTGACGGCAACGGCGCGGACATCAACGGCGACAATAGCGTCGTGCGTGACAGCACCTTCAGCCGCTGCGGCCAGGTCGGGCTCAAGGTCAGGGGACACCACAACAAGGTGCTGAACAACGTGATCAGCCATAACAATACGCGCGACTTCAACAAGTGGTGGGAAGCCGGCGGCGCCAAGTTCGTCGGGCAAGGCGGACTCCAGGACTCGGAAGTGGCCGGCAATCGTGTGTTCGACAACAACGGCGACGGCATCTGGTTTGACTGGCACAACGCCAATAACCTCATTCACGACAACATTTCGGCTTACAACAAGGGCTTCGGCATCCATTATGAAGCGAGCCGCGGCGGCTATATCTACGACAACAAGATATTCGGCAACAAGCAGCGCGGCATCTATCTGAATGACAGCTCGCATTCGGTGATCGCGCACAATCTGGTCGTGGCGAACGGGCTGGACGGGATCAAGGTGATCGATGATTCGCGCGCAAAAAAACATCCGGAGTTCAAGCCTGACGGCAACAGTGTTTTCGGCAACATCATCGCTTGGAACAAGAAAATGGCACTGGCGCTGCCCGACGATGCGTCCGACAACCGGTCGGACTTCAACCTGTTTGTCCATGCCGGTGATCCGGTCGCTTTCAAGAAGGGCCAGGGTGCCGGAACGCCGCCGACGCGGCATGGCCTCGACAAATGGCAGGCGGCTTCCGGCCAGGATAAGCATTCATGGGTTGCGGAGCTTCACATGCCGGCTGCGATGGCGCAGGCGCTCAAGGACAAGAAGACCGACCTGCAATGGCCGGAGCTGAAGAAACTGGCGTCGCATCATGCGGTGGGTGCCGTGCCGCACCAATCGGTGCCGGGCGCGCCACCGCTGGATCGCAAAGCGCCGCCGGGGCCGGTGAAATGAGCAAGTCGCGGATTCTGATTGTTCACAATCGCTATCAACAGCGTGGCGGGGAAGACGCCGTCGTGGAAGCGGAAGTCGCATTGTTGCGCGCGCATGGCCATGCGGTGCGCCTCTATGCGCGCAGCAACGATGAAGTGCGCACGATGACGCGCATCGGCGTGGTGGCCGACACGCTGTGGTCGCGGCAAACGTCGCATGACATCACCGACCGCATCACGCGCTTCCGGCCCGACGTGGTGCATGTCCACAATACTTTTCCGCTGGTGTCCGCATCGCTCTACTGGGCGGCCTCGCGGCTCGGCGTGCCGGTGATCCAGACGCTGCACAATTTCCGCCTGCTGTGTCCGCAGGCGATGTTTCTGCGCGACGGACATGTATGCGAAGACTGCCTTGGAAAAATTCCGTGGCGCGCGGTGACGCGGCGCTGTTATCACGATTCTTTCGCGCACTCGGCGGTACAAGTTGCGGCGCTCGGTGTACATCGCGTACTGCACACCTACGATACGCGGATAGACCGCTACATTGCACTGACGGCGTTTTGCCGCGACAAGTTTGTCGCCGGTGGATTGCCGGCGGACAAGATTGCGATCAAACCCAATTTTGTCGACATGCCGCCGGCGCCCGCCACCACCGGTACGCGCCGCGGCCTGCTGTTCGCCGGCAGGCTGGCGCCGGAGAAGGGAACGGCGGTGCTGCTGCAGGCGCTGGACCTGGCGCCGGAACTCGAAGTCGACGTGGTCGGCAGCGGCCCCGACGAACAGCGTCTGCGGCAGCATCCGCGTGTGCGCATGCTGGGCTGGCTGGCGCCGCAGGCGCTGTATGACAGGATGCAGCATGCGGCCTGTCTGGTGATGCCGAGCATCTGGTACGAAAATTTTCCGCGCACGCTGGTCGAAGCGTTCGCCAGCGGTTTGCCGGTGATCGGCAGCCGGCTCGGTGCGCTGGCCGAGATCATCGACGATGGCCACACCGGCCTGCTGTTCGAAACCGGGTCGGCCGCAGCACTGGCTGAAAAGATGAGGTGGGCACTTGCCAATCCTCAACTGGTGTCACGGATGGGCGAGAATGCGCGTGCGGAATATGATGCGCGCTTCACGCCGGAACGCAACTATGAGCAACTGGCGGCGATTTACGGAGACGTGATCGCCGCGAAACGCATGCCGGTGGCGGTATGAGTGCAGTGCAGCCGATCAGCCGTACCCGGGGCCCGGTGCTGGAGTCGTGGATCGACACGGTAACGTGGGATGAATGCCTGGAGCGGGTGCAGGGATGGGCGCGCGGCCGGGAATCCCGCTATGTGTGCGCGTGCAATGTGCATTCGGTGGTCACGGCGAAGGCGTTTCCGGCATTCGCCGGCGCACTCGATGCGGCGGATCTTGCGGTGCCCGACGGCGCGCCCGTTGCGTGGTGCCTGAGGCGCATGGGATTTTCGGAACAGCAGCGCATCAACGGTCCGGACCTGATGGCGAAATGTTGCGAGCTGGCGCGCGATGCGGGTCTCGCGATTTATCTGTACGGCAGTACCGAGACCACGCTGGCGCGACTGCACGCGCGCCTGTCTGAAGCGTTCCCCGGCATCCGTATCGTCGGCTGTGAAGCGCCGCCGTTTCGCAAACTGACCGCGCGCGAAGAAATCGCGACGGTGCGGCGCATCACCGCTTCCGGCGCACATATCGTGTTCGTCGCACTGGGCTGTCCGAAGCAGGAAATGTGGATGGCCGATCATCGCGGCCGCATCCCGGCGGTGATGATCGGCGTCGGAGCGGCATTTGATTACCACGCCGGGACGCTGGCCCGGGCGCCGCGCTGGATGCAGAACGGCGGGCTCGAATGGCTGCATCGTCTGGCAACCGAACCGCGACGGCTGTGGCGGCGCTATCTGGTGACGAACTCGGTATTTGTTGCGTGCGTGGCGCGCCAGCTCCTTACCGCACGCAGGACGGATGCCGGCCGCTGAGCGCGTGCGGTAATTCGGTCCACCTCGATTCCGGAAAAATGAGAACACCGACGATGAAAACACAACCGGTCATACTTTGTGGCGGCGCCGGAACACGGCTGTGGCCGCTGTCGCGCGAGCAGTATCCGAAACAACTGCTGGCGCTGAACGGGAACGGCAACGAAACGCTGTTCCAGGCGACGGCGCGGCGGCTGGTTCCGTCCGGCGATGCGGGAAACGTGGTGGAAGAACCCATTCTCGTCTGCAATGAAGAACACCGCTTCATGATCGCCGAACAATTGCGGGCTGTCGGCGGCCAGCCGAAGGCACTGATACTGGAGCCGGCCGCGCGCGGCACGGCGCCGGCGCTGACGCTGGCGGCGCTTCACGCGCTGGACGATGACGATCCGGTGCTGGTCGTGATGCCGGCCGATCATGCGATCCACGACGCGGCCGCGTTCCGCGCGGCAGCGCTGCGCGGCGCACGACTGGCGGAGGAAGGTGATGTCGTCACGTTCGGCATTCCGCCGTCGTATCCGGAAACCGGCTACGGCTACATTCGCTTCGGTGCGGCGATCGGCAAGGCGGACGATGCGATCGCCGCGCATCGCGTGGTGTCCTTTGTCGAGAAGCCCGATCAGGAGACCGCGGCAGCCTATGTCGCATCAGGCGAATATCTGTGGAACAGCGGCATCTTCGCGGTGCGGGCATCGATCTGGCTCAATCTGATCCGGCATTTTCGTCCGGAAGTGGTCGAGGCGTGCGAGCATGCGCGCGGTGACCGCTCGTGGGACGGTGATTTCCTGCGGCTCAACCGCGATGCCTTTGCGACGTGTCCGAATGATTCGATCGACTACGCGGTGATGGAGAAGCTGCCGGCCGGCGCCAACGGGGCCGAGCTGGCGCAAGCGGTCGTGGTCGATCTCGACGCCGGCTGGTCCGACGTCGGCGCGTGGAACTCATTGTGGGACATCGGCGAGCGGGACGACAACGGCAATCTGTTGCGCGGCGACGTGTGCGCGGTCGATACCACCAATACGCTGGTCGTCGCGCAGCACCGCCTGGTCGCCTGTGTCGGACTGGATGATGCCGTGGTGGTCGAGACGGCGGACGCGGTGATGGTGGCGAGCAAGGATCAGGCACAGAACGTCAAGCAGATCGTGGCGAAGCTCAAGGCGGATGGTCGCCAGGAATGTTTCGCGCATCGCAAGGTGTATCGGCCGTGGGGCAGCTACGACGGCGTCGACAGCGGCGAACGCTTCCAGGTCAAGCGCATCGTGGTCAATCCCGGCGCATCATTGTCGCTGCAGATGCATCATCATCGCGCGGAACACTGGATCGTGGTGCGGGGCACGGCGCGCGTGGTGACCGGCGACGACGAGTTTCTGCTGACTGAAAATCAATCCACCTACGTTCCGGTCGGCGTGAAGCACCGTCTGACGAATCCCGGCAAGGTGCCGCTCGAAATCATCGAAGTCCAGTCCGGGACTTATCTCGGCGAAGATGATATCGTGCGCTTCGAGGATTCGTACGGCAGAAGCTGATTTCCGAATCCCGGCAATCCAGGCATCCGGAGGAGGCGGATAATGCGCGTGCTGGTCGTCGGCGGTGCCGGCTATATCGGTTCCCACATGACGAAGCTGCTGGCGGACAACGGGCACGAGGCGGTGGTGCTCGACAATCTGTCCACCGGTTTTCGCGACGCAGTGGCGGACGCCGAATTCGTGCACGGCGATGCCGGCGACGGCCGTCTGCTGGACGGGCTGTTTTCCGGCCGGCGATTCGACGCCGTGATGCATTTCGCATCGTTCATTCAGGTCGGCGAATCGCGCAACGACCCGGCAAAGTATTACGACAACAACGTGGCGCGGACGCTGGTGTTGCTCGATGCGATGGTGCGTCACCGGTTGCCATGCATGATTTTTTCGTCGTCCGCCGCGGTGTTCGGCGAGCCGGAATACGTGCCGATCGACGAGCGCCATCCGGCGCAGCCGATCAATCCGTATGGCACTTCGAAATGGATCGTGGAGCGGGTGCTCGCGGATTACGACCAGGCATACGGCCTGCGGCACGTGTGCCTGCGTTATTTCAACGCGGCCGGGGCGGATCCGTCGGGGTTGCTGGGTGAACGGCACCAACCCGAAACCCATCTGATTCCGCTGGTGCTGCGGGCGGCGGCCGGACATCTGCCCGCGATCCGCATTTTCGGCACCGACTACGATACGCCGGACGGTACCTGCATCCGGGATTACGTGCACATCGTCGATTTGTGCCAGGCGCACTTGCTGGCGCTGGAGCGGCTGGCATCAGGCGCACCCAGCGCCGCCTACAATCTCGGCAATGGCAACGGCTTTTCAGTGCGGGAAATCATTTCCGCCGCGGCGCAGGTGACGGGAGCGACGATACCGGTCGAGACGGCACCGCGTCGCGCCGGCGATCCCGCGCGGCTGGTCGCCGACGCGTCAGCCGCCCGTCGTGAACTGGGCTGGCAGCCGGCGTATGCGGCGCTCGAAACCATCATCGCGCACGCGTGGAACTGGGAACGCCGTGCCGGTGCGCTGCCTGCGGAGCCGCACGCGGCTGTCAGAAGTTGAGCTGGACGTTTGCTGAAACCGCGTTGTAATCGTAGTCCTTACCGAAAATATTCGAATCACGGATGCCGTGCTCCCACGACATGCTGAGCTTGGTGTTGCGGCGCGGTGAATAGCCGGCGGCGACGACCGTTCCGTGAAATGTATCCTTGCGCTGCGGTCCGGTCTGCAGCGCGAAGCCGGGATCGCCCAGATAGTCGCGGTCATCATGCAACCACTTTGCCTGGAATACCAGCTTTGATGTCGGCGACCAGCTCGGACCGAAGCTGATTCCCCGGGACAGCACATAATTCGATGCCACGTCCTCATAACGCTGAATTTCGCGCCACGCGGTCACGTTGAGCAGTGTCTTGGCGCCGACCGCCCAGTCATAGCCCAGCCGCCCCGTCGCGCCACTGAAATTGCGTTGCGACAACTCATCATGATGCAGTGTGGTATAGCCGAGCTGTCCCTCGATGTGCGATTTTCCGGTGATCTGCCAGTCGGCCACCGCACTGACGGTGATTTGGCGATAGTCGTTGTCCACCTCGCTGCTCTCCACCAACTGCTGATTCGGAAAATTCGATCGCGTCACCTTGACTTGGGCGCCGACGGTGTTCGGACTGCCGGAGAAGTTCGTTATCGGGCTGACGTAGTCCACGCCGAACGTTCCTGTCGCGACGTTGCTGTCGAGACTGCTGCGCGAGCTGTCGTTGTGACGGTAGTGTGATCCGTCCAGCTCGCCGCGCACGCGCCAGCGCGGCGTGAGCGCGTAGCGGGCGCCGGCAAATGCATGATCGACAGTGATCATATCCCGGATCGGTGCCTGCAGGTCGGCGAGGTTGGCCAGGTACTGGCTGCGGCCGTAGCCGATGTCGCCGCTCCACTGGCTGCCGAGCGACCATTGCCATGCGCCTTGCGCGCGGTAGCCGGTGTAATTCAGAAAACTGAAGTTGTTGAAATGATTGTTGTTGACGCTGGCATCGAACACCAGTTGCTGCTGGCTGATCGGTATCGCCGCGTGCATGCCGGCTTCGAGCTGCGTGACGGTATCGGACTTGTCCGACGTCCCGAGCGTTTTTTCGGTGTCCTCGCTGTTCGACAGGCGGAACAGATTGCTGTCGTGACGTACACCGATGCCGGCCCACGCATGCACGTTTTTGCCGCTCGAAGGTTCCGTCGGCCACGCCGGGAAATGGCCTTCGCCTGGCCATAGAATATTGTCGGGAAGCGTGAGTTGATCGGGATAGTTCATCCCGGACCAGTCGGCCGCAACACACGCGGCAGGTGCTCCAAGCACGGCTATAACGACGACTGCTGCGTAACGGGGCATGAGTGTTCCCCCTGCCGGTTATTGTTAATCAAACTTTACAGTGTTATGCGAAAACCATTATGCGAAAGCCATGCCATGAATGGCGTGATTATGCGCGCCGGCGCGGTCGATCTCAATCCATCACACGCCCAAAATTGACAGCCGGAAGCGAGGAACCGTTCATTGAAAGTGACCGGCCGACGCGGAACAGGCGCGCCGCACGTGGTCCCGTCGCCCCTCGGAGACATGAATAATTCACGCCAACTCATGCCACTACCGGAGATGCCGCGGTTTGGTGTCGTCAGACCACGACGCTTTGAACAATGCGCATCATTCTTTCCATCCATCCGACTGGATAGTCAATGTCGGGTGATTCGCCGTCTGACATCCGGATCAGCGCAGCCGTGAGCTGGAAACTTGTAACATGGGGCGGCAGTCCAATCAGCATTCCCGAAGCGAAGGGGTTTTCTGCAATCTGGAGAAGCTCGCTGCAACGCCACCGGAAGCGGTGTCGTTTTTGCCCGACGGCAAATCGCTATCCGGTCATTCCAAACGCTCCTGAGTGTCTCGGCATCGCGCTATTAAGTGTAGCAAATTCGTAACGTTATTCAGTTCATGCAGTGCGCTGGCATGCAAGTTGCGATAGAACGGGAAATATCGTTTGGGCGAGCGGTTTCATTCGCGGCACGTATTGATCCCTGCTTGCCCGAAGAAAGGCGCAATCGGTGTGCCAGGCCGTCGTGAAACGTGGAGCAGTCGACGTTGAACAAGCGGCCAATCCTTGATGCAGGCGGCGACCGGCAGAAAACGCAGCCGGTTTTTCAGGAACGTTCAAACGGTAGCGGACGGGAATCGCGTGCGGCCGATGCCGGGCGCGGATTTCAGTGAGGTACAGGACGGGTGATGAATACGCTGGCCAGAGAGTTGCACCGTACCGGGAAGGAATTGCCGGTCGTCGCGCTGCTCAGAATCGGGCTGGCGCCGGCGGTGTGCGTGGCATCGCTGGCATTGTGCGTTGCCGCCTACGAGCAGCCGGTTGCTCCGCAGTACTTGATGCTGGGCGTGCTGGTCGCGCTGATCTCGCTGCGCATTTTCGGCGAGTTGCCGCTGGTGCCGGGCGAGAAGGGATTGCGGCTGTTCTTTCCGAGCCGTGGAATCATTCCGGAATGGGCGGCGGTGGTCGGCATACTGCTGTTTCTCGCCTTCGCGACGAAACTCACGGAGCTGTTTTCGCGCAAGGTGCTGATCACCTGGATCGTGATTACGCCGTTTGCGTTGCATTTTGCGCAAGTGCTGGTCGGCCGGCTGGTGCCGCGGCTGGTTTCGGTCAGCCAGGGATATCGCCGCAAGATCATCGTCGGCGTCAACGATGCCGGACGCGAACTGGCGCGCGCGATCGCGGCGGATCCGTGTCTCGGTCTGCTGCTCGGATTCTTCGATGATCGCACGGACGGCGAACGTACCGGCCGGCTGCGCGAACGGGTGCTGGGGACGCTCGACAAGGTGACCCGTTACGTCAAACGCTATTCGGTCAGCGAGGTCTATATCACGTTGCCGATGGCGGACAATCCGCGCGTTGCGCATCTGCTGGATGGTCTGCGTGACACCACGGCGTCGGTTTATTTCGTGCCGAGCGTGTCGGCCTTCGACCTGATCCAGGCCCGATTTGACGACGTCGCCGGCATTCCGGTAATCGCCGTGTGCGAGACACCGTTCTCGGGAATCAACGGCGTGCTGAAGCGGGTCACCGACATCGTGGTGGCGGTGGTGGCGCTGTTGCTGTTGTGGCCGCTGATGCTGGCCATTGCAATCGGAATCAAGCTCGGCTCGCCGGGGCCGGTGCTGTTCAAGCAGCGCCGATACGGACTGAACGGCAAGGACATCGTGGTTTACAAATTCCGCACCATGACGGTATGCGAGGACGGTAGCCGCATCGTGCAGGCGAAAGCGGGCGACCAGCGCATCACGCCGTTCGGCCGCGTGCTGAGAAAAACGTCTCTCGATGAACTGCCGCAGTTCATCAACGTTCTGTTCGGCACCATGAGCGTGGTCGGGCCGCGCCCGCACGCGATCGCGCACAACGAGCAGTACCGCGCGCTGATCGACGGCTACATGATCCGTCACAAGGTGAAGCCCGGCATCACCGGATGGGCGCAGGTCAATGGTTTGCGCGGCGAAACGGAAACCCTCGAAAAAATGCGGCAAAGGATCGAATACGATCTCGATTATCTGAAAAACTGGTCGTTGTCGCTGGATCTCTGGATCATTTTCAGAACTGCGATGGTCGTATTCAAAGGGCAGAACGCATATTGATGATGTCGGAGGCCAAAATGAATACGATCGTAAAATGGTTTTTTTCGGTAATGTGTGCCGGTTTGCTGGCGACCGGCGCCTCCGCTGCGCAGCAGACGACTCAGTACACATTGGGACCGGGCGATGTCGTCCGCATCACGGTTTACAACAATCCCGATCTGACCACCGAAGCACAAATAGCGGGCAATGGCACAATCACGTTTCCATTGATCGGCGCGGTCAAGATCGGGGGCCTCTCGGCGACCGCCGCACAGGCGAAAATCGCGCACAGCCTGCAGCGCGGAAACTTCATTCCGAACGCGCAAGTCAATCTGCTGGTGACGCAGTACCGCAGCCAGCAGGTGGCGGTGCTGGGCGCCGTCAGCAAACCGGGCAACTATCCGATCACGCGGCCCACCACGGTGACGGACCTTCTGGCTGAAGCGGGCGGTATCCGCCCCGATGGCGCCGAGATCGTTACGGTGACCCGCCACGATGCCGACGGCAAGGTGGTGCGCGATCATATCGATGTGAACAGCGTGCTGACCTCCGGGCAGAGCGCCGGTGATGAAAAGCTGTCGGCGGGGGACATCATTTACGTGCCGACCGCGCCGGTCTTCTATATTTACGGCCAGGTTCAGAAACCGGGTGCCTATCCGCTGAAGGCGAACGTCACCGTCAGGGAAGCGCTGGCCATCAGCGGCGGCCTGACGGTTCGCGGCACCGAAAACGGCATTCGCATCGACCATCGCGGTGCTGACGGCAAGGTGAGCACCGAGGAAGCACCGCTGTCGGCCATTCTGCACGCGAACGATGTCGTGCATGTGCCCGAGAGTTGGTTCTGACATGCAGGTAACGAAAAGAACAGTCTTTATTTCCGGGGAACGGCCATGACGCTGATGCAGTTTCTGAGCTTGTTGAGAGCACGCCTCAAATTGATCGTGGGGGTGGTCGTTGCGGTGGTCGGGGTGGTTACGATCGTCAGCCTGATCATACCGAAGCAGTACGTTGCCAGCGCGAGCGTGGTGGTGGGACCGAGCGGTGCGGCGGCCGCATCGCTGGACGCGCGCTCGTCGATATCGCAGACGGTGGACAGCATCGTTGCGACGCAGGAAGACATTATTGGCAGCCGGCACGTGGCTGAAAAAGTAGTGGACAGCCTCGGTCTCGAACACGATCCAAATGCGTGGCAACTGATTGGCGGCAACAGCATCAATCCGCTCAACAAGGTAAAGTCCTGGCTTAGCAGCCTGTTGCCGCAGGACGATAACGGCGCCGGCGGCCCGTCGACGCTGCGCGACCAGTTGGCGGACGCGTTGTCCAAGAATCTTCATTTGACGTCCCAACTCAACAGTCGGGTCATCAATTTAAATTACACGTCGAATGATCCCCAGTTCGCCGCGAAAGCGGCCAACGCGTTCGCGGACCAGTACATGGCCGCGGTCCTGAACCTGAATGTGCAGCCGGCGAAGGCGACTTCGCGCTGGCTGGACGACCAGACGAAGCAGCTCAAGGCCAATCTGGAGCGGGCACAGGCAAAACTTGCCGCGTTCGAGCGCCAGACCGGAATCGTCGGCGTCGGCGACAAGCTGGATCTGGAAAACGCACGGTTGACCCAGCTGACGACGCAGCTCGTGGCGGCGCAGGCGCAGGGCTACACCAGCGACAGTCAGCAGAAGCAGCTCAAGACATTCCTGAAGAAAGGCGGCAGTGTTCCGACCGAAGTGCAGGCGAGTCCGATGGTGCAGCAATTGCGGCTGCGGATCACGCAGCAGCAGGCGACATTGACAGACCTGTCGCATCAGGTCGGACGCCGGCATCCGAAGTATCGCGCGGCGGAGACCGAATTGAGGGAACTGCGGGGTGAGTTGAGTGCGACGCAGCGCACGGTTGCGAAGGGCTTGCTGGACAACACCGGGATGTCGGCACAGCAGGTCACCGCGCTGAAGAACGCCATCGCGCAGGAAAAGACCAAGATACTCAAGCTGACCGGCGATCACAATCAGGCCGCGCTGCTCCAGCAAGACGTTGATAATGCCCGCCAGGTCTATTCAAATGCATTGCAGCAGGCGAGCCAGGCGAACATGGCAAGCCAGATGGATCGCACCGACATCTCGATGATCGCGTCGGCAGTCGTGCCGCGTGTTCCGGCGAAGCCGCGCGTCGGGCTCAATATTGCAGTCGCGTTCGTGCTGGGTATGGTGATCGCGATCGGGCTCGCGTTGTGGACGGAACTGAACAACCGTTTTGTGCGCTCGCCGGACGACATCCTCGAATTCATCGGCGTGCCGGTGCTGGGTGTGCTCGGCGCGGTGCGCCATGCACGGCCGGCGACACGCCGTATCAGCGGGCCCGATATCCGATCGCTGCCACGATATGAAGAATGATGATCAAGAACACGAAAAACAAGGATTGACGCATGGCACGTTCAATTGATCTGATCTATACAGAACCCACGCTATCCGGCGGCGAGCTGGTCGGCAAGGAACCCACGATCGGTTACTTCGGCACCGAAGACCGGCCGATCGGCAGAATTCTGATCGACATGGGCCGGCTCAAGGCATCGGATATTCCGCGGGTCGTTGAATACCAGCGCCGCCGGGACATGCGCTTTGGCGAGGCGGCGTGCAAGCTGCGCATGGTATCGAATGAAGACGTGCGCTATGCGCTGTCGGTGCAGTTCGACTATCCGTACGTCGGCGGCAACGGCAGCATCACCAGTGAACTCGTGGTTGCGCACCAGCCGTTCACCGACCAGGCCGAGGTGTTCCGCGATCTGCGTACGCATCTGCTGCTGCACTGGTTCACCGGCGGGCAGAGAATTCTGTCGATCCTTTCGCCGGATGCGCAGGACGGCCGCAGCTACCTCGCGGCCAATCTTGCGGTGGCCTTTGCCCAGCTCGGAGA
>DASSON010000064.1:0-2782 GCA_035700525.1 Burkholderiales bacterium | reverse complement strand
AGCCTGTATGCCGGATCAGCACCGCCCACCAAGCGTCATTTGACGCGCCGGCGAAACACCGGACACGCGCTGCCGACCCGGCCTTCGGCCGGCGCAGCGACTACGGCATCTGCCGAACCATCCATGACGGGCTTCGCATCGACGAGAAAAGCCGTGACTTCGTCCACCTCCCGCGTTGCCCGCATCGGCGGCAGGCTGCGGATGATTTTGCGACCGTAGGATTTCGCGATCAGCCGCGGATCGCAGATCGCCAGCACGCCGCGGTCGGTCTCGTCGCGGATCAGGCGCCCGGCGCCCTGCTTCAATGTAATGACTGCCTGCGGCAACTGGTATTCGGCGAATGCATTGCGTCCGGCGCGCTTCATGCGCTCGATGCGCGCCGCCAGCACCGGATCGTCGGGCGGCGCGAACGGCAGCTTGTCGATGATCACCACCGACAGCGCATCGCCGCGCACATCGACGCCCTCCCAGAATGAGTGACTGCCCATCAGGATCGCGTTGCCCAGCCGGCGGAAGCGCTCGAGCAGCTCGCTGCGCGGTCCGTCGTCCTGTGTCAGCAGCGGGCGGTCAACGCCCTTTTCAAGCAGCGCGGCGCGCAGCAGCTCATAGCCTTCACGCATCGCGCGCAGGCTGGTGAACAACAGAAAGATGCCGCCGCGGCTGGCGACGATCAGCGGCAGCGCGGTTTCGATCACCGCCGGCGTATAGGCCGGCGTGTTCGGCGCCGGCATGCCGCGCGGCGCGTAGAGCAGCGCGCAGTGCGCGAAGTCGAACGGGCTTTCCCATGCCACGGTACGCGCGTCCGCCAGCCCCAGCTCGCCGCAGTAATGACTGAAGTCACCGCCGACTGCGAGCGTCGCCGACGTGAATATCCACGCCCGCGCATGTTCATCGACCTGCCGGCGAAACACGTCGGCAATCGACAGCGGCGTGGCATTGAGCTGCAGCGCGTGACTGAACACTTCCAGCCAGCGCACGCGATCGTCGTCGTCATCGTCACGCCAGCGCCCGATCTGCTCGCGCAGCGCGGTTGCGCGCTGCCAGCATTTGCGCAGGCCTTCGCCGCGCTCCGCCTGCGATTCCAGCAGTTGTGCCAACGCGTCGAGTTTTTCGGCGGCTGTGGCGAGCGCAGCCGCAAACGCCTGATTGCCGGCGATTGTGCCCAGCGTCATCCGCGCATTCGTTTCGCGCAACGACAGCCGCAGGTCGCGTGCCGCCTTGTCGAGCGCCGCGGCGCCCTCCGGCAGTGCCACGAAATCCTTCGCCGCGGCAGCAGCTTCGAGCCGGCTGTCGCGCGCCAGCTCGATCAGTTGTGACGTCGACGTGCTTTCACCGAAGAACAGGCTAGCGGTTTCCGGCAGCTGATGCGCTTCGTCGAAGATCACCGTGTTGCATGCCGGCAGCAGTTCCGCCACGCCTTCATCGCGCAGCATCACGTCGGCAAAGAACAGGTGATGGTTGACCACCACCACGTCGGCGGCGAGCGCCTGCCGCCGTGCCTCCATCACGAAGCATTTGCCGTAGTGCGGACAATTCGAGCCGAGGCAATTGTCGCGCGTCGACGTCACGGACGGCCAGATGCCGGCGTGCTCCGGCACTTCGGCCAGATCACTCTTGTCCCCTGTCGTGCTGGTCGCTGCGAAGCGCGCAATGCGCGACAGATGGGCGGCATCCTCGCGCCGCGCGAGACGGCCTTCGGCCTGCACGCGTTCGAGGTGGTAATGGCAGACGTAGTTGGCGCGACCCTTCAGCAGCGCGATGGTGACCGGCACCTTAAGCGCCGCCCGTACCGTCGGGATGTCGCGGTCGAACAACTGGTCCTGCAGCGTCTTGGTGCCGGTCGATATCACGACCTTGCCGCCGGACAGCAAAGCCGGCACCAGATAGGCGAAGGTCTTGCCGGTGCCGGTGCCGGCCTCGGCCACCAGCACCGTGGAAGCGTGGATCGCATTGGCGACCGCCTGTGCCATTTCCGTCTGCAGCGGACGCGCGCGATAGCCATCGATGGCCGCGGCGAGCGGGCCGTTCTCCGAGAACAGAAAAGTGAAGTCCTGGTTCAAACCGGTTTCGGATTACACCGGCCGGATAAATCGGACGGCCGGCGCAAAGGCACAAGTGTAAATCATTGCGGCGCCGGCGTTCCATCCCGAACACCGGCTGCGACGGGGCTGGTCATCGGCTGTGATAGTATCTGTCGCGACGCATGAACAACGGGCGCCAGACGCCCGCAGCATGATGACCGGGAATACCAGACCGCCGTCGCAGGACCCGCTCAGGCCCGAGTTCTGGAACAAGCGCTTCCGCGACGGCGTCACGCCGTGGGATGCCGGCCGCGTGCCGCTGCAGGTGCGCGATTACATCGACCGGCACCGGCCGCGAGGCAGAATCCTGATTCCCGGCTGCGGCGCGGCGCATGAAGCGCGGGCTTTCGCGGATGCGGGCGGCGACGTGCTGGCAATTGATTTCAGCCCGCAGGCGGTGGCAGAGGCCATCGCCGGCTCGGGCCTTTCCGGCGAACAGGTGCGCGTCGCCGATTTCTTCGCCGGCAACCTGAACGGCGAGCCGTCCGATCTCGTTTACGAGCGCGCATTTCTGTGTGCGCTGCCGCCGTCCCGCCATCAGCATTATGCCAAACGCATGGCGGAACTGATACCGCCGGGCGGCCGGCTGATCGGCTATTTCTACTTCGATGATCATCCCGGCGGGCCGCCGTTCGGAGTGTCGGCCGAGCAGTTGCAGCGGCTGCTGTCGCGGTACTTCCGCAACCTCATCGACGCCGCAG
>DASSON010000063.1:0-8381 GCA_035700525.1 Burkholderiales bacterium | reverse complement strand
TTCCGCCGTCGCCGCGATACCGTAGGCGATCTCGACATCCTCGTCACCTGCCAGACCGGTTCGCCGGTGATGCAGCGCTTCGTGAAATACGACGCGGTGGAAGAAATCATTTCGCAAGGCGGCACGCGTTCCGCCGTGCGGTTGCGCTCCGGCGTGCAGGTTGATCTGCGCGTCGTACCCGCCGTCAGTTATGGCGCGGCACTTTACTATTTCACCGGCTCAAAGGCGCACAACATCGCGGTGCGCAAACTCGCCGTGCGCGCCGGGCTCAAGATAAATGAGTACGGTGTATTCAGGGGTGATACGCGAATCGCCGGGCGAACCGAAGAGGAAGTATTCGAGACGGTCAAGCTGCCCTGGATCGAACCGGAACTGCGCGAGGACCGTGGCGAGATCGAAGCCGCGCTACAGCGCAGGCTGCCGAAACTGATCACACTTGCGGACATTCGCGGCGATCTGCATTGCCATACCGATGAAACCGACGGCCGGGATACCCTGCACGACATGGTGCACGCCGCGCAGAAACGCGGGTATGCCTACATCGCGATCACCGACCACTCGAAACGGGTCAGCGTGGCGCACGGCATGGACAGCAAGCGGCTGCTGGCGCAGCTTCGGCGAATAGACCAACTCAACGCGACCTTACCGGATTTCCGCATCCTCAAATCCGCGGAAGTGGACATCCTGGAAGATGGTCGTCTCGATTTTCCGGATCAGGTGCTGAAACAACTCGATCTCGTCATCGGCGCCGTG
The DNA here is from genome assembly GCA_035700525.1 of Burkholderiales bacterium. Taxonomy (GTDB): domain Bacteria; phylum Pseudomonadota; class Gammaproteobacteria; order Burkholderiales; family JBDZVW01; genus JBDZVW01. The sequence goes on along the minus strand of DASSON010000063.1, from coordinate 7,628 downwards.
CACTACAAACTGGACCTGCCGCGCGCCAAACAGACGGCTCGTGTGCTGCGTGCGATGGATAACCGTTATCTCAGCATTCTTGCGCATCCATCGGGACGCCTGATCAAATCGCGGCCACCCATGAATCTCGATCTGGACCAGATCATCGAAGCAGCACGCGAGCGCAACTGCGCGCTGGAAATCAATTCGCAACCGGAGCGGCTCGATCTCGACGATATCTGTTGCAAGCGTGCCGGTGAAGCAGGCGTCAAACTCGTCATTTCCAGCGATGCGCACGGCACCGACGATCTCGGACTGCTGCGCTACGGCGTTGATCAGGCGCGCCGCGGCTGGCTCGAAGCACACCACATCCTGAATACGCTGCCCGTCGAGACATTGCTGACCGCGCTGCGCCGTTAATCGTTCTTGTGCGCCACCACTGGATCAATGAGCTGGTGAAACAATGTCGATTCGCGCTTGTAAAAACCCTGGGTATGAAATGAATCAGCGAATCTGAAATGCTCGTAGTCGAGATGGTGACACATCTCATGCAGGAAGGTGCGCAGAAAACTCCGGAATGCCACCACTTGTTTGCGCTGCGCGGTGCGCATCCAGAGCGTGATTTTCGCAACCTTGATGCGGCCTTCGACGCCTTCGTACAGTCCGTGCAGTTCGCCGTAGTCGTTGGACGGGCGTTTTGACAGCACCTTGATGGTGACGGGAGGAACCCTGAACTGGGTTGTCATGCCGGTGGCCAGCGCGTTGCAGACTGTCTGGACTTTCGCGCGCTCGTCGGCTTCCAGCGCGGCAGCCAGTTTGTGGGCCAGCGGCCGCAACGGCGCGGGATCGGGCAACAGCACGCGCTCCACCTTGTCGCTGGCAAGATAGATGCGTTTATTCGCCGCGCTCAGCCGGTTGTAATAACTGAAGACCATTATTCGCCGGCGATCGTCATCTCGCTGACCAGAATCGAGCCGGTGCGGATGCTGCCGCGCAGATCCACATCGTTGCCGACCGCCACCACATTCCGGTACATGTCCCTGAGATTTCCGGCGATGGTGATTTCTTCCACCGGGTAGGCGATTTCACCGTGCTCGACCCAGAAGCCTGCCGCGCCGCGCGAATAATCGCCGGTCACGCCGTTCACACCCTGACCGATCAGCTCCGCCACCACGAGACCGGTTCCCATCTCGTGCAGGAGACCGGCGAAATCGTATTCGCCTGGTTTCACGATCAGATTGCGCACACCGCCGGCGTGTCCGGTAGTCTGCAGGCCGAGTTTGCGCGCCGAATAACTGTCCAGAAGATACGTCGTTGCCACGCCGTGATCGACCAGCTCGCGATCGCGGGTCGCCACGCCCTCGTTGTCGAAGGCCGCGCTCGCCAGTGCGCCGCGCAGATGCGGCCGTTCCGAAAGCTGCACGAATTCCGGAAACACCTGCTTGCCGACGCCGTCGAGCAGGAACGACGCCTGACGGTACTGTGCGCCGCCGCGCATCGCGCCGAGAAAATGCCCCAGAAACCCGCGCGCCATTTCCGGCACGAACAGTACCGGCGCCTTGCGGGTGGACAGCTTGCGTGCGCCCAGCCGCGCGACCGTGCGCTTTGCGGCGCGCTGGCCGACGGCTGCGGCCGTTTCGAGTTCATTTGCATCGCGTGCGGTTGTGTACCAGTAGTCGCGCTGCATGCTGTCGCCTTCGCTGCCGATCACAGAACAGCTCAGGCTGTGACTGGTGCTTTCATAGCTGCCGACAAATCCATGCGTGTTGCCGTACACGCGCATGCCGCGATGCGAGGTGACACTCGCCCCTTCAGAATTGGTAATGCGTTTGTCGAATGCGCGCGCCGCCGATTCGCACTGTCTGGCAATTTCAATCGCCTGCTCTGGTTCCAGCGCCCAGGGATGACAGAGATCCAGATCCGGCAATTCCCGCGCCATCAAGCCGGCGTCGGCGAGTCCCGCACAGGCATCTTCGGCGGTGTAGCGCGCAATGCTCGATGCGGCACGCACCGCATCCGTTACGGCCTGAGGCGACAGATCGGAGGTGCTGGCCGATCCCTTGCGCTGACCGAAATACACGGTGATGCCAAGCCCGCGGTCGCGCTGGTATTCGAGCGTTTCGACGTCACCCATGCGCACCGACAGATTCAAACCGGATTCGATGCTGACCCCGGCTTCGGCCTGCGTTGCACCCTGCTTGCGGGCTTCCTGCAACACGGTTTCGACCAATGCCTCAAGATCGGACCGGCTGTAGCTCGTAGTATCATCGCGCTCAGTTGACATGAATTTCCTGATGGCTCGAGTGTGACAAAGGCGGCATTGTAACCCCATGGATTTCGATGACGATATGCGGCCGAGCCGCGCGCAACTCAAGCGCGAGGTGGAGGCATTGCAGCGGCTCGGCGAAGAGCTGATCACGCTCCCGGACAACCAGCTCGCCCAGCTGCCGCTGCCCGACAGGCTGCGCGACGCCGTCGAGTTCGCGCGCCGCATCACGAGCCACGGCGCGCTCAAACGCCAGCGCCAGTACATCGGCAAACTCATGCGTGACATTGACCCGGCGCCCATCCGGGCCCGGCTCGATGAATTCCGCAACGCCGACCGGCTGGCCAAGGCGCGCTTCCAGCAGACCGAGCACTGGCGCGACCGGCTGATTTCCGAGGGCGATGCCGCGCTCACCGACTTTCTGGCCCGGCACCCGGAGGCCGACCGTCAGCAATTGCGCCAGCTTATGCGCGCTGCCTCCGATGAGGCACGCCTCGGTCAACCGCCCAAGGCGGCCCGCGCCCTGTTCCGCTACATCCAAAGCCTCGGCTAGCCGGTTTCCCACGCCAAAACCCGTCCAACCGGCGACGTGGCTAGGGTAAAATGCACGGATGAAAGTACTCGTCGGCGTAATAATGGGCTCCAAATCCGACTGGGAGACCCTGCAACACACCGCCAGAATTCTTGAAGAGCTGGGGGTCGCCCATGAGACGCGCGTGGTGTCCGCTCACCGCACGCCGGATCTGCTCTTCGACTATGCGTCGACGGCGGCGGAACGCGGCCTTGAGGTGATCATTGCCGGTGCCGGTGGCGCTGCGCACCTGCCGGGCATGGTCGCCGCAAAAACCTCGCTGCCGGTGCTCGGCGTGCCGGTCAAATCGAGGGCGCTGAAAGGGCTGGATTCGCTGCTGTCCATCGTGCAGATGCCTGCGGGGATCCCGGTCGGCACGCTCGCGATCGGCGAAGCCGGGGCCACCAACGCCGGTCTGCTGGCCGCCGCGATTCTCGGCAACAAGTATCCGGACATCCGCAAGAAGCTGGACGCGTACCGCCAGAACCAGACCGAAGCGGTGTTGAAACACCCCGACCCGTCCAAATAGTCAGCCGACGACAGTGCTGAAACCGTTGTCTTGAAACAGGCAGGCATTTCCATTTTTCGAGCAGGCCGACATGACCCAGAAAAAACCGACCGCTGAACCGAACACCTTCGCGAAAACCATTGGCATAGTCGGCGCCGGCCAGCTCGGCCGCATGATGGCGCTAGCCGGTTATCCGCTGGGACTGAAATTCGTGTTCCTCGACAACAGCAAGGATGCGCCCGGCGGGCAGATCGGCGATATCGTGCTCGGTGAATTCACCGACGCCGACAAGATTTCACAACTCGCCTCCAAGGTTGACGTGCTGACCTACGACGTTGAAAACGTGCCGGTCGCAGCCCTCGGCAAAATTCCACCGCAGAAACCGTTTCTGCCGCCGCCGAATGCGCTCGCCGCCGGGCAGGACCGACTGTCGGAAAAGACCCTGTTTCGTGAATTGAAAATCCCGACGCCGAAATTCCGCGCTGTGGAATCCATGGCGGAACTTGAAGAAGCGATTCAGGCGATCGGTTATCCCGCGGTGCTGAAAACCCGCCGCCTCGGCTACGACGGCCGCGGCCAGCGTTTCATCCGCAGTCCCGCGGAACTTGGCAGCGCGTTCAATGCACTCGTCGGTGTGCCGCTGATCCTGGAGGAGTTCATTGCCTTCGAACGCGAAGTCTCGATCATCGGCGTGCGCAATCTGCAGGGCGACACGGCCTTTTATCCGCTCGCCGAAAACCGGCATCGGGACGGCATTCTGCGTTTGTCCGTGGCACCGTATCCGGACAGGAAACTGCAAAGTCAGGCGCAAACCTACGCCAGACGCATCATGCAACACTTCGACTATGCCGGCGTGCTCACCATCGAGTTCTTTGTGCGCAAGGGAAAACTCATCGCCAACGAAACCGCACCGCGCGTGCACAACTCGGGGCACTGGACCATCGAGGGCGCCGTCACCAGTCAGTTCGAGAATCACCTGCGCGGCATTCTCGGCCTGCCGCTCGGCGACACTTCACCGGTCGGTTATTCCGCCATGGTGAACTTCATCGGCGAGATGCCGCCGCTCGCCGATGTCATCAGAATTCCCGGTGCCCACTATCACGATTACGGCAAGGAAGCACGCCCCAATCGAAAGGTCGGACATGCGACGCTGGTGTGCAAAACAAAATCGGAATTGATGAAGCGCTTGAAGAATTTTCCAGGACTGCCCCGTTAATTAAAAACTTCTCAAAAGCGTCGCGAGCGAAAGCAGAACGAGGCGCGGGAGGCGAGCAACCGGAGCGTACTCCAACTGCACGTGAGGATTGCGAGCCGGACCGCAACGAAGTGATGTCGAGCGCAGCAGCTTTTGTGAAGGTTTTAGCCTGTCCCGCCGACCGTGAGCCCATCAACCCTCAACGTCGGCTGACCCACGCCCACCGGCACGCTCTGACCTTCCTTGCCGCAGGTGCCGACGCCGTCGTCGAGTTTGAGATCGTTACCGACCATGGAAACGCGCGTCAGCACGTCGGGACCGTTGCCGATCAAGGTGGCGCCGCGCACCGGGCGCGTCACTTTGCCGTCCTCGATCAGGTAGGCTTCGCTCGCCGAGAACACGAACTTGCCGCTGGTGATGTCCACCTGGCCGCCGCCGAAATTGACGGCGTACAAGCCTTTCTTCACCGAGCGGATGATTTCCTGCGGATCGTGCCGGCCCGGCAGCATGTAGGTGTTGGTCATGCGCGGCATCGGCAGGTGCGCGAACGATTCGCGCCGGCCGTTGCCGGTGGGTGCGACACCCATCAGACGCGCGTTGAGTTTGTCCTGCATGTAACCTTTCAGGATGCCGTTCTCGATCAGCGTGGTGCAGTGCGTCGGTGTCCCCTCGTCGTCCACGTTCAATGAACCGCGGCGGTTCGCGAGCGTACCGTCGTCAACGATGGTGCAAAGCTCGGACGCAACTTTCTGTCCGACCCGTCCGGAAAACGCCGAGGTGCCCTTGCGGTTGAAATCGCCTTCGAGTCCATGACCGATGGCTTCGTGCAGCAGAATGCCGGGCCAGCCCGGCCCCAGCACTACCGTCATCGTGCCGGCGGGCGCGGGCGTCGCTTCGAGATTGACAAGTGCGGTACGTACCGCTTCGCGCGCGTATTCAAATACACGATCGGACTCGAGAAAATAGTCGTAACCGACGCGTGCACCGCCGCCCGCGTAACCCTGCTCGCGGCGGCCGTCCTGTTCCGCGATCACGCTGACGTTAAAACGGACCAGCGGCCGCACGTCGGCGGCAAGCGTGCCGTCGCTCGCGGCGACCAGCATGAGATCCTGCACGCCCGACAGACTCACCATGACCTGCTTGATGCGCGGATCGAGCCGGCGCGCTTCCGCATCCACACGCATCAGCAATTTGACCTTGTCGTCGTCCTTGAGCGTGGCAACGGGATCAACTGGCAGATACAGCTGTCGCGACGGCTCGCCGCGCCAGGCCTGCAATCCGTTCCGGCCGCCCTGCGTTGCAATGGCGCGCGCCATGTCCGCCGCGCGGGTCAGCGCCGGCAGTACGATTTCATCCGAATACGCAAATCCCGTTTTCTCGCCCGCCATGGCGCGCACGCCGACACCCTGCTCGATGTTGTAGCTGCCTTCCTTCACGATGCCGTCTTCCAGCGACCAGGATTCGTGGCGGGTGCTCTGGAAATACAGGTCGGCGGCATCAACCTTGTGCGTCAGAATGCGATCGAGCACGCGGCTCAATTGCTGCTCGTCCATGCCGGCGGACGACAGCAGGCTGTTGCGGGCGATTTGCAGGGCGTTATGGCTCATGGATGATTTCGCGATGAAGTTGACGGGCGGGCACTGAGACCCGCGATGGTCCGGATATGGGGATGGCAACGGAACAATTCTACCCCAGGCGCCGGTGTGTCAGGGCGGGGAAGCGCTCGCGTAGGCGTGCCTGGGACTCGAAATCCAGGCTCGCCATGACAATACCCGGGTCCTCGGCGCGCTCGCCGAGAATTTCGCCCCACGGCTCCACGATCAGGCTGTGGCCCCAGGTTTCGCGGCCGCTCGCATGCCGGCCGGTCTGCGCCGCCGCAATCACGAAGGCGAGATTTTCCACGGCACGCGCACGGTTCAGCAGTTCCCAGTGCACCCGGCCGGTGCTGCGGGTAAAGGCCGACGGCAGCGTGAAGATCGTTGCGCCCTGCGACGCCAGCATGCGAAACAGTTCCGGAAAACGCAGGTCGTAACACACCGCGAGTCCGAGCCGGCCGAACGGCGTATCCACGACCACTGCGCGGCTGCCGGGCTGCATGCGCGCCGATTCGTGATACGACTCGCCGCTTGCGTTCACGCTGACATCGAACAGGTGAATTTTGTCGTAATACGCGACGCGCCTGCCGTTCGCGTCGTACACCGGGCAACGCGCGAACACCTTGTCGCCCGCGGCGACAACCGGCACGGTGCCGCCGACGATCCACACCCGCAGGTTCTGGGCCTTGTCGGCGAGAAAATCCTGAATCTGTCCGCTGCCATCCACTTCGCCCGCGCGCACGCGCTCTTCGTCGTTGCGCGCCATGAGCGCAAAATTTTCCGGCAGCACGATGAGTTGCGCGCCCTGTGCCGCGGCCTGCGCCATCAGCCGGCCGGCTTCGCGCAGATTGGCGGTCACCTCCGCACCGGAATTCATCTGGATGGCGGCAACGCGTGCCTGACTCATGGTTCCACCGAAAGCGTCACGGTATTTTCGTCCTGGCCGCTGATGCGTGTCTCGATCGAACGGGATGGAATACCCAGCGAGACCAGCCAGTCGTGCACTTCGCTCGACCACAGGCTGCCGATGTCGTCGCCGGAATGCAGGATCACGATGTGATCGCCGGGATGCTTCATCCAGTCCTGCACGGCAGCACGCACCGGTGCCATGGCCGCCATCTCGGCTCCGCTGCGCGGTTGCGCCCACTCGTCGGGCGTAATCCTGTATGTATCAGCATGCGCCACGCCGGCCACACCGGTCAGGCACACTGCAATGAGCGCTGCTCGAATGACTGACAAATTCATGGATGCGCAGCCTGCGGTTGTGATGGTTTGGGCGGCGGAGCCTTGCCTGGCGATTCAGCCACCTTTTCCAGCTTGGGATTATCCCACGGTCCGGTGAGCCGGTAACGCACTTCGCCAACCGCGGTAAGCGGCTTCTTGAACACTTCGGTCAGCAGCCACACCACGGCGCCCACGCCGACACCGCCGGCCAGCGCGCCGAGCACCGGCAGCGTCGAGCCGACGCTGGCATCCACAATCAACGCTTCGTCGAAATCGTGTTTCGCGAGCCC
>DASSON010000062.1:0-17083 GCA_035700525.1 Burkholderiales bacterium | reverse complement strand
CGGAGCCGTTTCGTGCGGGGCGGGTGCACACCGGGATCATTTCCGAGGTGACGGGCAAGAAGGTTTGACTCAACTACAGAGGCGCAGAGGCACGGAGAAAATCCGAAGTTTTAAAAATCCTCTGTGCCTCCGTATCTCTGCTGTGAAAGGTTTTTGAATTGACGAATCCAACCGATCTGATTGCCGCCGCGCGTGCGGCGGGCCGCGGCTCGCTCGACGAGCAGGCCGGCAAGGCGCTGCTCGCCGCCTATGGCATCGATGTGCCACGCTCGGCCATCGTACGCGATGCGGCTGCAGCGGCGCAGGTATTTCCAACGCTGCGTGCGCCGGTCGTCGTGAAGGTCGTCTCGCCTGACATTCTGCACAAGAGCGATGCCGGTGGCGTGCGCGTCGGTCTCGCCTCCGCCGCGGAAGTCGAAGCGGCGATCGATGAAATGGCGCAGCAGCCGGCGATCCGCGCCGCGAAAGTGGATGGCTGGCTGATCGAGGAAATGGCGCCGCCGGGCCAGGAACTGGTGATCGGCGCGGTGCGCGATGCGCAGTTCGGGCCGCTGCTGATGGTGGGACTGGGCGGCATCTTCGTCGAGGTGCTCGCCGACGTCGCGTTTCGCATCTGCCCCATCACCCGGCTCGACGCGCAGGAGATGCTCGACGAGCTCAAGGGTGCACCGCTGCTCGACGGCGCGCGCGGCCGCAAGCCGGCGTCGCGCGATGCGATCATCGACGCGATGCTGAAGCTTGGCGGCGAAGCCGGGCTGATGATGAATCATGTCGACGCGATCCGCGAGGCCGACGTCAATCCGCTGATCGTGTCGGAAAGCGGCGCCGTTGCGGCCGATGCCCGCTTCATTCTGGACTGATGTGACGACGATGGATCCACAGAAAATTCTGGCGCGCTTCACGCCGCTGTTCGAGCCGCGCACCGTGGCGGTGGTCGGCGCCTCCACCAAGGGCACGGCGCTGCCCAACGTCTTCATCCGCCGCATCCGCGAGTTCGGTTTCGACGGCGCGATCTACCCGATCCATCCGTCGGCCGACACCATCGACGGCCTGCCCGCCTATCGCAGTCTGGGCGAGACGCCGGAGCCGGTCGATTACGCATACGTCGCGATCGCCGCGGCGCAGGTACCGCCGCTGCTGGCGCGCGCCGGCGGGCGGGTGCGCTTCGCGCAGGTGATATCGAGCGGCTTCGGCGAAGTCGAGGAAGGCCGCGCGCTGCAGGACGAGCTGGTCAATGCGGCGCGCGCCGGCGGCGTGCGGCTGCTGGGACCGAACTGCCTCGGCCTTTACACGCCGCGCGGGCGCGTGACGTTCACCGAGATTGGACCGCGCGACGTCGGCGACGTCGGCATCATTTCGCAAAGCGGCGGACTCGGCACCGACATCATCCGCAGGGGCTTAAGCCGCGGCATCAAGTTCTCGGGGCTGGTGACGGTCGGCAACAGCGCCGATCTCGGTCCGAACGACCTGCTCGAGTTCTATCTTGCTGATCCGCAGACGCGCGTGATCGGCATTTACATCGAATCCGCCAAAGAAGGCCGGCGGCTGTTTGAAATCCTGCGCGCCGCGGGGGCGAAGAAGCCGGTGGTGATCCTGAAGGGCGGACGTACGCGCCAGGGTGTCGCGGCGGCCTCGTCGCACACCGGCTCGCTGGCGGGCGACGATCGCGTGTGGGTGGCGCTGGCGCGCCAGACCGGCTCGCTGCTGGTCGATACACTCGATGAATTCATCAACGCGCTGCTCACGTTCCGCTCGCTGACGCCGCGCCCGGCGCATCCGACGCAGCGCGTGGTGCTGTTCGGCAACGGCGGCGGCACCAGCGTGCTGGCGACCGATTTCTTCGCGTGCATCGGGCTCGACGTCGAGCCGTTCGGCAGTCCGACGCTGGACACGCTGGCGGCGCTGCAACTGCCGCCCGGCACCAGCATCGTCAACCCGGTTGATGCGCCGGTGAGCACGCTGCAGCAGGATGACGGACGCATCGCCGAGAAGATACTGGACGCGATCTATCACGACGCCGGCCCTGATGCGCTGGTGATGCACCTCAATCTGTCGGCGTTCGCCGGGCGCACCAAGCCGGAAGTGCTCGACAACCTGGTGCAGGCGGCGCTGCGGGTGCAGGCGAACTATCCGGGCCAGGCGCATTTCGTGCTGGTGCTGCGCTCCGACGGCGAGCCGACGCTGGAGCAGCGCAAGCGCGAGTTTCGCACGCGCGCGGTCGAGCTCGGCATCCCGGTATTCGACGAGATGGACGATGCCGGACGCGCGCTGGCCGCGCTGCGCACCTACGAAAAGTTCGTTGGTTCGCGTGCGAGCAATTCAATTCATAAAAGCGGTTCCATTGGCGATCATGGCAACGGTTGAGCTACAGGGGTGCGTCGCCGATGCAGTACGACACTGTCATCGCCTCCGTCTGACGCAAATCCCCCCAACCCCCCTTTTTCAAAGGGGGGCAAAGAGGGGGTTTCGCGGCCGTCGCGCAGGCAGGCCCGTCAGCCACAGCTATAGAGCTCCGTAGCAGTCGTGGCGTATCTTACCGATTTCCGGGCGGTCGGCTATCCGTTGCGCCTTCACAGCGGGCGCGACGCGCTCGCCGCACTGCCGGACGAAGTAAAGCGCCGCAATGCGCGCCGCGCGTTCGTCATCTGCGGCCGCACCGTGGCAAGCCGTACTGATCTCATTGCACGCATCCGGCAGCTGCTCGGCGACTCATGCGCCGGCACGTTCGACGCGATGGGCAAGGATTCCCCGCTGCCGGCGATCACTGCCGCGGTGGACGCGACGCGTGCAGCGCAGGCGGATCTGCTGATCGCGGTCGGCGGCGGCAGTGTGATCCAGGCGGTGCGCGTGGTGGCGATCCTGCTTGCCGAGCGCCGTCCGCTCGAAGAACTGATTACGCAGTACCCGGAAACCGGGCCGGCGGTGAGCCCGAAGCTGCTCGATCCCAAGTTGCCGATCATCAACGTGCTGACACTGCCGACGTCGGCGCAGAACCGCGGCGGCTCCGCCGTGAAGGCGCCGCAGCTCGATCACCGGATGGAATTCTTCGATCCGAAGACGCGCCCCGTCGCGATCTTCTGGGACGCGGCGGCGCTGCTTACTGCGTCGCCGCCGCTCGCGCGCTCCGCCGGCGTGTCGGTTTTCTGGCGCGCGGTGATGAATCTTGGCGCGCCGCGCATGAATCCGCTGGTCGAAGGCGACCGGCTGCAGGCGCTGCGGCTGGCCCGCGACGCGCTACGACGGTGTACCGACCCGACGGATGCCGACGCGCGCATCGCGCTGTGCGCGGCGGCGCTGCTGCAGAACCGCGAAGCCGACGACGGCGGCACGATGTTCGAGCCGCACTGGGTGGGGCGCGTGACGTACGCGTTCGTGACCGCGTTGTTGATGAATTTTCCGCACGTCGGCCAGGGCGAGGCCAGCACGGCGCTGACCGCGACGGTGATGCGCCGGCTCGGCACGCGCGACGCGGACGCGATGCGCTGCATCGCGCGGGCGCTGGGATTGCGCGAGGCCGATGCGCCAAACCGCGTCGCGGACTATCTCGAGCGCTGTTTCACGGATCTCGGCATGCCGCTCAAGGTGCGTGAGCTGGGTGTGCCGCACGAACGGCTGTCGCGCGTCGTCGAGCATTCGCTGAAGAATTTCAATGCCGATCCGCGGCGCGAATTCGTGCGCGAGCGGCCGCTGTTGCACGACCTGATCGAGGCGGCGTGGTAGCGGCATCGTTTACAATGACGTTTAACTGCATCCGGGTAATCATCGATGGACGATCTGAAAGTCGGGCTCAAGCACACGCTGGCGTGGACTGTCGAGGAAAAGCACTGCACATCGCGCGGCGGCGAATTCCGGGTATTCTCGACACCGTCGATGGTGCTGCTGATGGAGCTCGCCGCGGCGGATCTGATGAAGCCGTATCTGGCGCCGGGCCAGAATTCGGTCGGCACGGTCGTCCATCTGAAACACCTCGCGCCGACGCCGCTCGGACACCCGGTGCGCGCCGAGGTCGAACTGGTTGCAATCGACCGCCGGCGGTTGGCGTTCAAGGCCGAGATCTTTGACGACGTCGAACAGGTCGGCGAAGGCGAGCACGAGCGCTTCATTGTCGATCTCGACAGGTATGACACGCGCCTGAGAAAAAAAGCCGACCGCTGAATCGCACCCTCCATCCGCCGAACCCGGCCGCGGTGCCGGCGTATACTTCGTATACTTGATGCTGCGCCGCCCTTCCGGGGCGCCGGCCTGATGGAGGAGCCCGCGTTGAACGACGACTCAGCGGCAGATCCCGTACGGCAGATGAGTTTCGAGGCGCTGACGCCGAGCGCGTTTCTGAAGCGCTCGGCCGCGGTGTTCGGCGACCGCGTCGCGGTGATCGATGGCGAACGGAAATTCACCTACAGCAAGCTGCTGGCCCGCGCGCGGCACATGGCGGGCGCGCTACGCGCGCTCGGGGTTGCCCCCGGTGATCGCGTCGCGGTGCTGGCGCCGAACAGTCATCTGCTGCTGGAGGCGCACTACGGCATACCGTTCTCCGGCGCAGTGCTGGTCGCGCTCAACACCCGCCTTACCGCCGACGACTTCGCGTACATCATTGGACACTGCGGCGCACGCGTGCTGATCCACGACGCGTCGTTTGCGCGGGTCGCACGCGACACCGCGAGCAAGGCGAGCGGGCTGCGGCTGATCCGGGCCGGCGGATCGGCGGCGGACGACGAGTACGAAACGCTGCTCGCGGGCGCCGAACCACTGGAAGAGCCGGTCACGGACGAGCGCGCGCCGATCTCGATCAATTACACCAGCGGCACCACCGCGCGCCCGAAGGGCGTGACGTATCATCACCGCGGCGCTTATCTGCAGGCGCTGGCGATGGCCTACCACATGAGGCTGGATATCGATTCAGTCTATCTGTGGACGCTGCCGATGTTCCATTGCAACGGCTGGTGCTTCACCTGGGCGGTGACCGCGGCGGCGGCGACGCACCTGTGCCTGCGCCGCATGGATCCGAAGTTGATCTGGCAACAGCTGCAGGAATCGGGCGTCACCCATATGTGTGGCGCGCCCACAGTGCTGACCATGATGATCTGGGACACCGAGGCCCAACACGGTGCATTGCCCCGCCCGCTGCGCATCGGCACCGGCGGTGCGGCACCGACGCCGGCGCTGCTGGCACGCGCGGCCGAGCTCAACATGGACGTCACGCATCTCTATGGCCTTACCGAGACCTACGGCCCGATCACGATCTGCGAGTGGCGCAGCGAATGGAATGCGCTCGCCATTCCGCAGCAGGCGGCGATCAAGGCGCGCCAGGGCGTCGGCAATGTTATTTCGGAAAGCATGCGGGTCGTCGACGCGGACGGCCGTGATGTACCAGCCGACGGCAAAACGCTCGGCGAGATCGCACTGCGCGGCAATAACCTGATGCTCGGCTACTACCGCGACGACGAGGCCACGCGTCGTGCATCGCCGGACGGTTGGTTCTGCAGCGGCGACCTCGGCGTGATGCACGCCGACGGCTACGTCGAATTGAAGGATCGCGCGAAGGACCTCATCATTTCCGGCGGCGAGAACATTTCGTCGCTCGAGATCGAAAGCGCGCTGGCCGCGCATCCGGCGGTGCTCGAGGTCGCCGCGGTGGCGGCGCCGGATGCCAAGTGGGGCGAAATTCCGGTCGCATTCGCGGCGCTGAAGGACGGCGGCAACGTGACCGAAGTCGAGCTGATCGAATTCGTGCGCGGCCGCATCGCGCATTTCAAGGCGCCGCGCAGAATCGTGTTCGGCGAGCTGCCGAAGAACGCGACTGGCAAGATCCAGAAGTTCGTGCTGCGCGAGCGGGCCAGGCAGCTCGTGCAATGAATCTTGCCGACGCCGCCACGCGCCGCGCGCTCGAAACGTTCATCACGCAGGCCGCGGCAGCGACCTCGGCCAGCATCACCGCTCACCGGCGGCTGTCCGGCGGCGCGATCCAGGAAAATCACGCGCTCGACGTCGTACTCACCGGTGGTCCGCTCGCCGGCCCTCGGCGCTGGGTGATGCGCTGTGATGCGCCGTCCGCCGTTGCGGTGAGCCTTACTCGCGCGCAGGAATTCGCGGTGCTGAAAGCGGCGCACGCGGCCGGCGTCAAGGTGCCGGCGCCGTTGTGGTGTTCGCGTCTCGGCGGTGATGAATTTTTCATCATGGAATACGTCGACGGCGTTGCCGCCGGCCATCGTCTTGCGCGCGACGAGCGGCTGGTGTCGGATCGCCGCCGGCTCGCCGAACAACTCGGAGAGAATCTGGCGCGCATCCATGCAATGGGCGCGCCGGTTGCCGGGCTCGATTTTCTGGAACTGCCGTCGCACAGCCCGGCCGAGGAATTTGTCGCCGTGTTTCGCGCTCACCTCGACGCGCTGACCGATCCGCATCCGGCGCTCGAGTGGGGATTGCGCTGGTGCGAACTCAATCGGCCGCAGCAGGAAACGGTCACTTTCGTTCATCACGACCATCGCACCGGCAATTACATTGTGCGTAATGGCGAATTGGCCGCTGTGCTGGATTGGGAATTTGCCGGTTACGGTGATCCGCTGCAGGACATCGGCTGGTTTTTCGCCAGGTGCTGGCGCTTCGGGCGGCCGGAAAACGTCGCCGGCGGCATTGGCGCGGCGGACGATTTCCTGCGCGGCTACGAGCGTGCGAGCGGCAAAGCCGTTGATCGTGCGGCGATCCGCTACTGGGAAGTGGCCGCGCACATTCGCTGGGCGGTGATCGCGCTGCAGCAGGCGCAGCGCCATTTTTCGGGCGAGGAACCGTCGCTCGAGCTAGCGCTGACGCGTTACGTTGTTCCGGAGCTTGAGTACGAGATCGTCGAGCAGATCTCCGATGGAGCGTCGCCAAATCCCCCCCAGCCCCCCTTTTTCAAAGGGGGGAGTGAACAGGAACTCGGCGCCGGAGAAGAATGTAAAGAGCATCCCGCGCGATGTGCCGCAGAGCCGGCAGACTCCGGTGCCACACAGGAAAGCGCGCATTTTCCCCCCTTTGCAAAAGGGGGGCGCGGGGGGGATTTGCGGCTGCAAAACTCACGCGGCAGTCCTTTGACCTCGTTGCTCGCGATTGCCAGAAAAACTTTCCGCGAATCACTACTGCCGGTGCTGCCGGAAACGCAGCGCTACGACGGCCTGATGGTGGCGCGCGCGATCGATGTTGTGGCACGGAAGCTTGCACGCGGTGACGCTGATGAACGGCGGGAGCTGGCGCGGCTGTCGGCGTTGTTCGGCGCGGACCGCGAGTCCGCGGACCGGCTCGACCGCTATAATCGCCGCCTGGCGGACGCAATTCGCGCCGGCGGATTCGACGAAGTGGGCGATCGCCGCAATCGTATAGTCGAGCACCTGAAGCTTACGGTGCGCGACCGGCTCGCAATCAGCAATCCGCGCTATCTCGAACAGGATCGAAAATGATTTTCGCCGCCGACTGTCTGCATGGGAAAACCGCGCTCGTGACCGGCGCGTCGAGCGGCCTCGGCGAGCACTTCGCGCTGACGCTGGCGCGCCACGGCGCACGAGTGGTGCTCGCCGCGCGCCGCCGCGACCGGCTCGACAAGCTTGCGAAAAAAATCGGTGATGATGGTGGCGCCGCGTCCGCCGTCGCGCTCGACGTGCGCGATCCGGACAGCGTCGCCGCCGCCGTCGAAGAAGCCGCGCGTGTTGCCGGGCCGCTGACGGTGCTGCTCAACAACGCCGGCATCGCGATCGACAAGCCGCTGCTCGAACAGTCCGAACAGGACTGGGACGACGTGCTCGAAACCAACCTGTCCGGCGCGTGGCGCGTCGCGCAGGCGGTCGCACGCCACATGGCCGCGGCGGACGCCGGCGGCAGCATCATCAACATCGCGTCGATCGCCGGGCTGCGGGTCGCGTCGCGGATTCCGGCCTATGTCGCGTCGAAGGCGGGGCTGATCCGGCTGACGCAGGCGATGGCACTGGAGCTCGCCCGCCACCACATCCGTGTCAACGCGATCGCGCCCGGCTATATCGAAACCGATCTCAACCGCGCCTTCTTCGCGAGCGAAGCCGGCAAGGCATTGATCAAACGCATTCCGCAGCGCCGCATCGGCCGTCCCGATGATCTCGACGGCGCGCTGCTGCTATTGGCGTCCGATGCGTCGAGCTTCATGACCGGCTCGGTGGTGACGGTGGACGGTGGCCATCTGGTCGGGACCTTGTAAACGGACCGAACCATGGACTTCAATCTGTCGCCCGAGATCCGGGATTACCAGGCACGCTACCGCGCTTTCGTGCGCGACGAACTGCTGCCGCTGGAGCGTGACCCGGAATCGTGGGACGAGCACGAGAACATCCGGCTGCCGCTGCTGGAGCGGCTGCGCGAAAGTGCGAAGGCCGCCGGACTGTGGGCGCCGCAGATGCCGAAAGCGCGCGGTGGCCAGGGGCTGTCGCTGGTCGGCATGGCCGCGTGCTACGAGGAGATGAATCATTCGCTGTTCGGGCCGGTGATCTTCAACTGTGCGGCGCCCGACGACGGCAACATGATCGTGCTGAACAAGATCGCGACCGAGGCGCAGAAGGCACGCTGGCTGCAGCCGATCATCGACGGCGCGGTGCGCTCGTCGATCGCGATGACCGAACCCGCGCCGGGCGCCGGCTCCGATCCGTCGATGATGCTGACCACCGCCTCGCGCCGCGGCGACAGATGGACGGTGCACGGACGCAAGTGGTTCATCACCGGCGCGCGCGCAGCGCAGCATTTCCTGCTGATCGCGAAGACGTCAGACGATTCGCGGCACGGGCTGACCGCGTTCATGTTCGACGCGGCCGATCCCGGCTGGAGGATCGTGCGCCGTATCCCGATCATGGGGCCGGAAGAGCATGGCGGACATTGCGAGCTCGAGTTCGACGGACTCGAAATTCCGGACGAAAACCGGCTGATGGAAGTCGGCGACGGCCTCAAGGTGACGCAGATCCGGCTCGGCACCGCGCGGCTCACGCACTGCATGCGCTGGTTGGGGCTCGCAAAGCGCGCGATGGGCATCGCCGCCGACTATGTCGCCGACCGTACGAGCCATGGCCAGAAGCTCGCCGAGCGCGAGGGTGTGCAATGGATGCTCGGTGAGTGCGCGATGCAGGTCGAGATCGGCCGGCTGCTCGTGATGCGCGCGGCGTGGAAGCTCGACCGCGGGGATCGCGCGCGCAAGGAAATCTCGATGGCCAAGGTTCATGTCGCCGACGCGCTGCACAAGGCGGTCGACACCGCGATCCAGCTGTGCGGCGCGCGCGGCTACTCGAAGGACACGCCGCTGGAATGGATCTACCGCTACGCGCGCCAGGCGCGGCTGGTCGACGGCGCGTCCGAAGTGCACAAGATGGTCCTGGCGCGGTTTTTCATGCAGGAGCGCGACGGATTCTGGGAGTGGGATTAGCCGCGGCCGTCAACTGGAAAGGATCACCAGCGAACCGCCGATGATCATCAGCCCGCCGACCGCGACCTGCCATGTCAGGTGCTCGCCCAGCACCAGCAGTCCGAGCACGATCGCGAACGCGACACTGAGCTTGTCGATCGGCGCCACCTTCGATACCGGTCCGAGCTGCAGCGCGTGGTAATAGCAAAGCCACGACAGCCCGGTCGCGATCGCCGACAGCACCAGGAACACCACGCCCGACACCGACAGCGACTGCGGCCTTTCCCACTGTCCGCGCAGCGTGACGATGCCGGCCGTGAGCAGCAGGATCACGACGGTCCGGATGAACGTGGCGAGGTTGGAATTGATTTCGGCGACACCGAGTTTTCCGAACAGCGCGGTAAGCCCGGCGAAAAACGCGGCGCCCAGCGCGAACAGTTGCCAGCCTTGGAGAATTTTCATGATTCGTTGTTGTGCGAGACGGCGCGGGGCCGGGAACGGCAAGTGTAACGCACCGGCTGACGCGCCAGAACAGCCGTGGACGTGATGAGCAAGGTGGGCACCTACTTGCGCTGCGCCCTGCGCGCAGTGCCGATACCGGCCAGCACCGCAATGCCGCCGCCAATCTGCAGCGCGGTCATCGGCTCGCCCAGCAGCCACCACGCCAGCAGCGCCGCCACCACCGGCTGGAACAGCAGGCCGACCGACGTGAACGTCACGCGCAGTTGCGCCATCGCGTACGCGATCAGGCTCTGACCCGCGACCTGTGCGGTCAGTGCCAGGCCGACCAGCTTGAGCCAGCCGCTGCCGGTCTGCGGCAGGAAGCGCTCACCGGACGCCAGCGCCAGCGGCAGCAGCACGGCGGCGGTGATCACCCCGCTCCACGCCATGATGCGCGCGGTCGACGTGGTCCGGCGCAGCGCCGTTACCGACATCTGGTACGCGGCATAGAACATCGCCGTCACGATGCCCAGCGCGTCGCCGAACAGTTCGTGCGAGCCCAGTTCGAAATCACTGCCGACCATCATCCCGGCGCCGATCAGTGCCAGTGCCATGCCGGCGAGGAACGGCCGGCTGATGCGCTGCGCGAACAGCAGCCAGCTTGCGAGCACGACAAAAATCGGCGCGACGTTGGCGAGAAAGGTCGAGTTCGCGACCGACGTGAACATGATCGACAGGTGCCACACCGCCAGATCGCCGGCAAAAAAGCAGCCCGCGGCGAACAGCAGCCGGCGTTCCTGCGCCGTGGTGGGCGGGACGCCGTTGCGGTGCCGGTCGATTGCATGCCACGAACACAGCCACGGCAGCGCCAGGAACACGCGCCAGAAGGCGGTGGCGACCGGCCCGGTTTCCGATATGCGCACGAAGATCGCCGACGCGGCGATCGCCACCGCGCCGGCCAGCAGCGCCGCGATCGCGATCCATTCGCCGGACGCCGCGCGCGTCGCGCCGGGTAGTGGCGGCGCGTTATTCGCCTGCGGGCTGCGGCTTGCGGATCTCGAATACTTCATTCACCAGTGGCTCGCCGCGCACCCAGCGTTTCAGATTGTCGATGAAGATGCGGTTGATGCGCTTGTCGTTGCCGGCCGACGCCACCGAATCGTGCGGTGTCACGATGACGTTCGGTAATTCCCACAACGGCGAATCCGCCGGCAGCGGCTCGGTTTCGAACACGTCGAGGTAGGCGCCGGCGAGCTGTTGTCCGGTGAGTGCCGCAATCAGCGCCGGTTCGTCGATCACCGCGCCGCGCGACACGTTGATCACGCAGGCGTGCCTCGGCAATTGCGCCAGCCGGTCGGCATTCACCAGATGATGGGTGTCCGCGGTCAGCGGACAGGCGACGACCAGCCAGTCGGCGCGCGGCAGCAGCGCAGCCAGCGCCGCCGGCGGATGCAGTTCGTCGACCGGGTCCGCCGGCGAACGCGGACTGCGGCGCACACCGATCACCTTCAGCCCCAGGGCCCGGCCCAGGTGCGCGATTTCGCGGCCGATGTGCCCGAGCCCGAGAATCAGCATGGTCTGGCCGTCGAGATCGCGCGGGGCCGTGCTGCCGCGCTGCGGCTCCCACGCGCGGCGGCGCTGCGCGTCGAGCCAGCGCGGAAAGCCGCGCGCGAGCATCAGCAGCCCGGCGATCGCGGTGTGCGCGATCGGTTGTGCCGTTGATCCGGCCGACGTCGTGAGCCGGATGCCGCGCGCGAGCACGCCGGCGAAAACCGGATGATCGACGCCGGCGTTGAACACATGCAGCCATTTCAGGCTGGAGGCGTGTTTGAGGGTGGAGAAAAACTGGCGCGGACGTTCGGTGAATGCATCATGCGTATAGAACGCGATCTCGGCGCGCGCGCAGGTGGTCGCGTCGAGCCGTGCCTCGGGGTCGTCGGGCAGCGTCAGCCAGTCGAGTTCAATGCCGGCAGCGCGAGCGGCGCTGGCAATGTCGGGGCCGCAGGTCTGCCGGAATTGCGGTGAAACAAGCAATGTCGTCACGGGTGAGGTGCAAGCATGTGGATTATTGTTCGGGAATTTCCATTGTAAGCAATTTGTATTGCCGGATACGGTCCGTGACACCAATTGCCGTGCAATTTGCTATGATCGATGCATCGCGCACAACCAACGGGAAACCCCAATCGTGAAGATCGATGTCGTCGAGCTCGCCGGGCGCCTGATCGAACGCCGCTCCGTGACGCCGGACGATGCCGGCTGCCTCGAGCTCCTCACCGAACATCTCGTGCCGCTCGGGTTTACCTGCGAGCGTCTCGATTCCAACGGCGTATCGAACCTGTGGGCACGGCGCGGCGCGGCGCACCCGACGGTATGCTTCGCCGGCCATACCGATGTGGTGCCGACCGGCCCGCTGGCGCGATGGACCAGCGATCCGTTCGTGCCGACGGTGCGCGACGGCGTGCTCTACGGGCGCGGCGCGTCCGATATGAAGTCCTCGGTTGCGGCGTTCGTCGCGGCGATTGCGGAGTTCGTGCACGCTCATCCTGATCATCCAGGCTCGATCGCACTGCTGATCACGTCCGACGAGGAAGGGCCGGCAAACGACGGTACGGTGCGCGTCGTCGAGGCGCTGAAGGCGCGCGGCGAAACCATCGACTACTGCATCATCGGCGAGCCGACCGCGGCGGATCGTCTCGGCGATACGATCAAGAACGGGCGGCGCGGCTCGCTGTCCGGGGTGCTGACCGTCAACGGCGTGCAGGGCCACGTCGCGTACCCGCACCTGGCGCGCAATCCGGTTCACGAGGTGGCGCCGGCGCTGGCCGAGCTGGCGCGCACCGAATGGGATCAGGGCAACGAATATTTCCCGCCGACGACGTGGCAGATTTCGAACATCCACGGCGGCACCGGCGCGAACAACGTGATTCCGGGCAGCGTCGAGATCAAGTTCAATTTCCGCTTTTCGACCGCCAGTACGGTCGATGGACTGAAGCGCCGCGTCCACAACGTCCTCGACCATCACCGGCTCGATTACGCGCTCGACTGGAGTTACGACGGCAAGCCGTTCCTGACACCACGCGGACGCCTGGTCGACGCGGCACTACACGCGATCAGGGCGGTCACCGCGATCGAAGCCGACGTTTCGACTACCGGCGGCACGTCGGACGGACGCTTCATCATCGACATCTGCCCGCAGCTGATCGAACTGGGGCCGACCAACGCCAGCATTCACAAGATCAATGAATGCATCCGCGTCGACGAGCTCGAGCAACTGCCACGCATTTACGAGGAGATACTGGCGGAGCTGCTGGACGGGGCGGCGCAGAAGCGCGCGTCCGCGTCGGCGCAACAGGCCGCCTGACAGACACATGAGCATGCTGCCCGCCGATAATGCTTTCTCTCTGCCGGACAACCTGCCGGTGCCGCAGGACGATGGCGGCTGCCGCCATCTTGCCGGGGCGGCATTGCCGCAAATTGCATTGCGCTCGACGGCCGGCCGCGATGTCGATCTGTCGCAGCTCGCCGGCCGCACTGTAGTGTATTGCTATCCGCTCACCGGCCGGCCCGGCGTCGCACTGCCGACCGGCTGGAACGACATCCCGGGCGCGCGCGGCTGCACGCCGGAATCCTGCGGCTTCCGCGACCATCATCGCGAACTCGTCGCGCACGGCGCGGCCGCCGTATTCGGCTTCTCGACGCAGGACACCGATTACCAGCGCGAAGCGGCCGAACGCCTGCACCTGCCGTTCGAGTTGCTGTCCGATTCCGATTTCAAATTCGTCAACGCGCTGAAACTGCCGACGTTCGAAGTCAATGGCACGGCGCTGGTAAAGCGGCTGACGCTGATCATTCGCGACGGCCGCGTCGAGCACGTGTTCTATCCGGTGTTTCCGCCGGACGGGCATGCAGCCGAGGTGCTCGGCTGGCTGAGCTCGAATCCATTGCGCGGCTGATCGCAGCCGCCGTTTTCCGTAACGCAGTCAGTGTCAGGCGGGCGCTGCATTGCGCGCCGGCTGATAGGTTCCGGCCACCGAGCGAAACGCGATCGACAGCCGGTTCCAGCCGTTGATCGCGACGATCGCCAGCGACAGATCGACCAGTTCTTTTTCGCTGAAGTGCTGCAGCGCCTGCTGATAAACGTCGTCGGGAACGTCGTTGCCGGCAATCAGCGTCAGCGCTTCCGTCCACGCCAGCGCGGCGCGTTCGCGTTCGCTGTAGAACGGTGCCTCGCGCCAGGCGGGCAGCACATAAAGCCGCTGCTCGGTTTCACCGGCGGCGCGTGCATCCTTGCTGTGCATGTCGAGGCAGTAGGCGCAGCCGTTGATCTGCGACGCGCGCATTTTCACCAGTTCCAGCAATGAATGTTCGATGCCGCTGTGGCGCACGTAGGATTCCAGGCCGCGCATCGCGGCGGCGCCATCAGGGGCGGCCTTGAAATAATGGATTCTGGGTTGCATCGGTTGATTTTCCTTGAATTCAGTTATGACTGGACAGCTGCACTTGTATTACGCGTGTGACGATGCGTGATTCATGACGTCGATCGCAAGCGCGGAATGGGCGTAGGCGCCGCCGGCGCGCATTTCGGCGGCGACCCAGATCGCTTCCATGATTTCCTGTTCCGTTGCGCCGCGCTTCAGCGCGCCTTCGGTATGCCCGCGGATGCAGTATGGGCATTGCGTGACGTGCGCGACCGCCACCGCGATCAGTTGCTTGGTCTTGGCCGACAGCGCACCCTCGGCGAAAGTGGCCTTGCTGAAAGCCTGAAAAGCCGCCAGCTGCTGCGGTGCGAGTTCCCTGCGCTTGTCGGCGATCTCGCGGGTGCCGGCCGGATACATCGGGTGTTCCATCGGGATTCTCCTGTCAGTTGATGAACGAAGCATTCCAAATGATAGCGCGCTGATGTGCGCCGTGCTGTCCCGCAAGACCCTGCGAACGCAGCGGGAAACGCGTCTATCGGCTAAAATAAGCGTTTTGGCGCAGTTTCGGAGCGTACTGTGGCGGGCAAAAAGAATTTCGTCGGCATCGTGATGGGCAGCCGCAGCGACTGGGAGGTGATGCAGCACGCAGCGCGCGCGCTCGACGAGTTCGGCGTGCCTTACGAGACGCGCGTGGTGTCCGCGCACCGCACGCCCGACCTGCTCTATGAATATGCCGCAACCGCGGCACGGCGCGGGCTCGCCTGCATCATCGCCGGCGCCGGCGGCGCCGCGCATCTGCCCGGCATGCTGGCGGCGAAGACCATCGTGCCGGTGCTGGGCGTGCCGGTGCCGTCGCGCCATCTCAACGGGCTGGATTCGCTGCTGTCGATCGTGCAGATGCCGCGCGGCGTGCCGGTGGCGACGTTCGCGATCGGCGATGCCGGCGCGGCAAATGCCGGCCTGTATGCGGTCGCGATGCTGGCGCGTGGTGATGCGCCGCTGGCGAAACGGCTCGATGCATTCCGCAGGAAGCAGGCGCGCGTGATCCGCGACAGCGAGCTGCCGGGACCGCAGGTGTGATTTTCCCGGACGCGATGCTGGGCATGCTGGGCGGCGGTCAACTGGGCCGCATGTTCACGCTGGCGGCGCACGCGATGGGCTATCGCGTCACCGTGCTCGATCCCGATCCGCTGAGTCCGGCCGGGGCCATCGCCGACGTGCATCTGAAGGCGGCCTACCAGGATCGCGATGCGCTGCATCAGCTGGCCGATACCTGTGTCGCGGTGACCACCGAATTCGAAAACATCCCGGCCGACAGCCTGCGCTGGCTGGAAGCGCACTGCGTGGTGAGTCCGGCCAGCAGCGCCGTGGCGGTGGCGCAGGATCGTATTCGCGAAAAGGCATTTCTGCGCGACGCCGGTTGCGAAACCGCACCGTATGCAGTGATCGAGCGTGTCGAGAATATCGCGCAGCACGCCACCGACGATCTGTTTCCCGGCATTCTGAAGCGCGCGCGCTTCGGCTACGACGGCAAGGGCCAGGCGCGCGTTGCGAGCCGCGCCGAAGCGGTTGAGGCATTTACCGGATTCGGCAGCGAGCCCTGCGTGCTGGAAAAACGCATACCGCTGGCGTGTGAGGTTTCGGTGGTCGTCGCCCGCGGCGCCGACGGAGCGGCAGTATGCTATCCGGCGGCCGAGAACCGTCACGCGAACGGCATACTGGACGTCAGCATCGTGCCGGCGCGCGTCAGTGCGGACCTGGCGCGGCGTGCGCAACGGGCCGCGATCGAGGTCGCGCGGCGGCTCGATTATCAGGGCGTGCTGGCGGTCGAGTTCTTCGTATTGAATGACGGCCGGCTGCTGGCGAACGAAATTGCGCCGCGTCCGCACAACAGCGGGCATTACACGATCGATGCCTGCGCGGTGTCACAGTTCGAGCAGCAGGTGCGCGCGATGTGCGGCCTGCCGCTGGGCGACGTGCGGCTGCTGACGCCGGCGGTGATGGTCAACCTGCTCGGCGACGTGTGGCAGCACGGCGAGCCGGCGTGGGGAGCGCTGTTCGCGGAGCCGGCCGCCAAGCTTCATCTGTACGGCAAGCGCGAAGCGCGGCCCGGCCGCAAGATGGGCCATTTCACCGTGCTCGGCGATTCCGTGGATCACGCGCTGGCGCGCGCACTGGCGGTGCGCGAACGGCTGCGCGCAACGTCGCCGCTGGCGGCGGTCGAGGATTGAACGTGCAGATTGATGCCGCCGAAGCGATCGATGCGCGTGATGTGCCACGCCGTCGCATTGCGGATTGCGTGATCGCACGCGTGAATGTCCGCGCGGCGGCCTTCCCATTCACCAGCGGAGCGCGTCATGCCCGAAACCGATTCTCCATTGTTTGAAAGCCGTATCGAAAGCCTGCCGTTTCTTCATCGCGGCAAGGTGCGCGATCTCTACGCGGTGGGCGACGACAAGCTGCTGGTGGTGCAAAGCGATCGCCTGTCCGCATTCGACGTGATCCTGCCGACGCCGATTCCGGGCAAGGGCAAGGTGCTTACCGCGCTGTCGCTGTTCTGGTTCGATAAACTCAAGCACATCATTCCGAACCATCTCACCGGGATCGACCCCGAGTCGGTGGTCAGCGCCGGCGAGCGCAATCAGGTGAGTGGCCGTGCGATGGTGGTGCGCAAGTTCAAGCCGTTGCTGGTCGAGGCGGTGGCGCGCGGCTATCTCGCCGGCTCCGGCTGGAACGATTACCGGGACACCGGCGCCGTGTGCGGCGTGAAACTGCCGGCGGGGCTGGTGCAGGCCGGCAAGTTGCCGCAGCCGATATTTACGCCGGCGAGCAAGGC
>DASSON010000061.1:0-60935 GCA_035700525.1 Burkholderiales bacterium | reverse complement strand
CAGTGTAATGCGTTCACTATCAAATTTGCCAACCCAGTTTGCTACCGCCAGTCGTTTCTTTTCATGCAGCGCAAGCGTGCCCGGAAATAGCGACGCCGTATGTCCCTCCGGCCCCAGCCCCAGCAACGCAAGATCGAAACGCGGCAGTCCGCCATCCCGCAATTCAAAAGCGTCGATCAGCGTGCGCTCGTAGTCGGCAGCCGCCTGTTCCGCGGCGAGCTCGCCCGCGATGCGATGAACGTTTGCAGCCGGCACCGGAACCTTCGACAACAGCGCTTCGTGCGCCATCCGGAAATTGCTGTCCGCATGGTCCGGCGGCACCGGCCGCTCGTCGCCCCAGAACACATGCGTCTTGCCCCACGGCAGATCGCGTTTCAATGCCGGATCGGTCGCCAGCAGCGAATACAGCGCCTTCGGCGTGCTGCCGCCGGATAGCGCGACACTGAATCTCCCGTTCCGCTGCACTGCCGCCATGGCGCAGCGCAAGAACCCGGCGGCGGCGGTGCGCGCCAGCGCCTGTGGATTTTCGACGATACGAATGTTCTGGTTCATGAAACCTTTTTACCGCAGGGGACGCAGAGACGCAGAGGAAGCACAGAGAAAAGCATTAACCGCAAAGGCGCGAAGAACTTCTGATTTGATTTTCCTTTGCGTACCCTTTGCGCCTTTGCGTCTTTGCGGTTGCAGTTGCTTTTGATTCGCTGTTCCTTGGCGTTCCTGGCGCCTTGGCGGTTCACCCTTCCAACAATCCAGCCCGCGACGCCGCGTACCGCGCCGCACCGATCAGCGCCGTCTGGTCGTTCATGATCACGCGCACCGGGATGTCGCGCAGCAACTCCTCCATGCGACCTTTACTGATGAACGCTTCCATGAACACCGGCTGTTTCAGTTTTTCGACGATCTTCGGCGCGATGCCGCCGCCGAGATACACGCCGCCGTGCGCCATCATCTTCAGCGCCAGGTTGCCGGCGGCGGCGCCGTAAAATGCGACAAACATGTCCAACGCGGCCACGCACAATTCGCATTCGCCAGCCACGGCGGCTTTTGAAATGGCTGCCGCCGGATCACCGTCACGCATCGCGTCGGCTATCCGTCGCGATTCGGCACCCTGTCCGCTGTCGCGCAGGAATTCATAAATGGCGTGCAATCCCGGACCCGACAGCACGCGCTCGTAGCTGACGCGATCATGCCGGCGCAGCAGGTACTGCAACAGTTCGATTTCGAGCGCGTTGCGCGGCGCGAAGTCGGCGTGTCCGCCTTCGCTGGCGAACGGATGATGGCGTTTCCCGTCCCAGTAGAGCCCGGCTTCGCCGAGCCCGGTGCCGGCGGCGATGATCGCGGCGTTGCCCGACGCATCGGATTCACCCGCATTCAGCACCGTGAAATCGTCGGCGTCGAG
This sequence comes from Burkholderiales bacterium, assembly GCA_035700525.1. Classification (GTDB taxonomy): domain Bacteria; phylum Pseudomonadota; class Gammaproteobacteria; order Burkholderiales; family JBDZVW01; genus JBDZVW01. Next base: position 59,536 of record DASSON010000061.1, on the reverse strand, counting down.
CGCCGCCACTCCGTACGCGTTCGCCTCGAGATCGTTGATCAGGCCGACCGCCTTCACACCGAGTTCGTCAACCAGCCGCGCGCTGTCAACCAGCCACGGCAGATTGGTCGCTTTCGCCTGCCCATCGCGTACCGGACCGGCAACGCCGAACGCCGCATGATCGACATCATGACCATGTTCTTCGGCAAACCGCCGCACCACCGCGGCCAGGCTGTCGTAATCGGCGCTCCGGTAGGTCTGCCTGGCCATCATTGCGACGCGCCCGCGATCGCCGCTGAACAGCGCCAGCCGCGTCGAGGTGCCGCCGATGTCACCCGCCAGTATCATGCGTCACCGTTGTTCCATGAACGGCCGTCGCGCTGCATCAGCGCATCGGCTTCGCGCGGACCCCAGGTACCAGCCGCGTATTCCGCCGGCGCCGACGCGGCCTGTGCGTCGAGCACCGGGGCAAGAATCCGCCACGCCGCCTCGACCATGTCGGCACGGCGGAACAGCGTCTGGTCACCGATCATGCAATCGTGCAGCAGCCGCTCGTAACCGGTGCTGGCCGAGGTGCCGAAGTAATCCTTGTAACAGAAATCCATCTTCACCGCGTCCTGGCGCATCACGGCGCCCGGAATTTTCGCGCCGAAGCGCAGCGAGATGCCCTCGTCCGGCTGAATACGCATCACCAGTTCATTGGTGGTAAAGCCCTGCATTGCGGTGTCACGGAACAGCTTGAACGGCGGGCGCTTGAACGCGATCGCGATTTCGGTCGCATGTTGCGCCATGCGCTTGCCGGTGCGCAGATAGAACGGCGTGCCGGCCCAGCGCCAGTTGTCGATCATCAGCTTGAGCGCAACATAGGTTTCGGTTTTCGAGTCGGGGCTGACGTCCGGCTCCTTGCGATAGGCCGGAACGTTTTTGCCGTTCATTTTCCCGGCGCCGTACTGGCCGCGCACCACGACGTCGGCCAGGCGCTCCGGCGCCAGCGGCTGCGCCGCATGCAGCACCTTCACTTCCTCGTCGCGCATCGCGTCCGCCTCGAGGATCGCCGGCGGCTCCATTGCGGTGAACGCCATCAGCTGGAACAGATGGCTCGGCATCATGTCACGCAGCGCGCCCGCCGTTTCGTAATAGCCGCCGCGATGCTCGACGCCTACTGTTTCGGCGGCAGTGATCTGCACGTGATCGATGTACTGATGATTCCAGATCGGCTCGAATATGCTGTTGCTGAAACGGAACACGATCAGGTTCTGCACCGTCTCCTTGCCGAGATAATGGTCGATGCGGTAGATCTGTGGTTCCTTCAGCACCTGCTTGATTTCGGCGTCGAGCTTGCGCGCCGACACCAGGTCGTGCCCGAACGGCTTTTCGACGATGACGCGGCACCAGTGATCCTCGGTCTCGGTCGCCATCCCGGCCTCGCCCAGCCGGCACACGATGCCGCCGAAGAAGCGCGGCGCGACCGCCAGATAGCACAGCCGGTTGTCGCCGGTACGATGCTTGTTCGCCGCTTCGTCGATCTTCGCCGCCAGCTTCTTGAACGCAGCGGCATCATCGAACGCGCCGGACACGTAGTACACGCGCTGCATGACGTGCTTCCATATCGCAGGATCGACGTCAATGCCGAGCGCCTTCGCGTCCGTCGCCAGTTGCTCGCGAAAACTTGCGTCACTAAAATCGCTGCGCGCGAAACCGACCACCGCGAATTCGTCCGGCAGCAGCTTGTCGCGCGCCAGGTTGCACAGCGCCGGAATCAGCTTGCGTTTCGTCAGGTCGCCGCTGGCGCCGAAGATCGTCACGACGCACGGATCGGCGACGCGGCGCGGCGTGGGTGCCAGCTGTCGGGCGGTTTCAACGGGTGTATCCACGTGAGTCTCCTGCGGGTGATAAATCGGGGGTTTGAGATTGGGGATTTGGGATTAGTAAAAATTTGCGGCGTGCGGCGCGCACCGGTAAGGTCTCACAAATCCCTAATTACTCATTCCTGATTCCCGCTTTTCTCAACATGTCCGCCGAACTGGTAGCGCATCGCCGACAGTACCTTCTCGGCAAACTCGTCGTTGCCGCGCGATGCGAAGCGCTGGTAGAGCGCGGCACCCAGCACCGGTGCCGGCACGCCCTCTTCGATCGCTGCCATCACCGTCCAGCGTCCTTCGCCGGAATCCGCGACATGCCCCGAATAGCCGGCGAGATCGGGCTGCTCGAACAGCGCGCTCGCGGTGAGATCGAGCAGCCACGATGCAATCACGCTGCCGCGGCGCCATACTTCGGTGATGTCGGCAAGATTGAGATCATAGCGATAGCGCTCGGGATGCCGCAGCGGCGTGGTTTCGGCATCGACTCGATGTTCGCTCTTTCCGGCATTCGCCTGCCGCAGGATGTTCAGCCCTTCGGCATAGGCCGCCATCAGGCCGTACTCGATGCCGTTATGGACCATCTTCACGAAATGCCCGGCGCCCGACGGCCCGCAGTAAAGATAGCCCTCTTCCGCCGTGCCTGACGCACTGCCTTTTTCGCGGCCCGGCGTGCGTTCGATCGAGCCGCGCCCCGGCGCCAGCGTCTTGAACACCGGATCGAGCCGGTGTGCCGCCTTTTCCGGCCCGCCGATCATCAGGCAGTAACCGCGCTCGCGGCCCCACACGCCGCCGCTGGTGCCGACGTCGAGATAATCGATCCTGCTCGATTTCAGCGATTCGGCGCGCCGCAGGTCATCGACGTAATACGAGTTGCCGCCGTCGATGATCACATCGCCCGCTTCCATCAGTGGTGCCAGCTTCTCCAGCGTGCCGTCGACGACGCCGGCCGGCACCATCAGCCACACCGCGCGCGGCTTGTCGAGGCGCTTCACGAGTTCTTCAAGCGATGCAGTAGCCTGTGCGCCTTGCTTTTCGATCGCTTTCACCGCACCGGCATTCGGATCGAATACCACACACTGATGCCCGCCGCCCATCAGCCGGCGCACCATGTTCGATCCCATGCGGCCGAGGCCGATCATTCCGAGTTGCATTTATTTCTCCCGATTACTCGATCCAGCAGAAAAGTCTTCGCCACAGGGGCACGGAGAAAAACTGCAAAGAACTTCTTATTTGCATCCGGCTTTCCTTCGCGTCCCTTTGCGTCTTCGCGCCTTTGCGGTTGCTTTTCTCAGCGCCGCCGTAACGCTGTCGCGAATGAACTGCCGTCTCACTTCAGCACACGTTCGATCGCAGCTTCCAGCTTCGCCAATCCCTTTTCGACGTTGCCCTTGATGTGCACCCGCAACGCGCGCCGGCCGCGGCTTTCGAGCACGCTGAGATCACCCCGCGCCTGCGCCGCCTTCACCACGCCGAAGCTGTAATGGCTGCCCGGCACCGTGATGTCGGTCGCGTCGTCACACGTGATCTGCAGAAAAACGCCGCTCGCCGGGCCGCCCTTGTATGCCTGTCCGGTCGAATGCAGAAAGCGCGGCCCGAAGCCGACGCAGGTCGCGACACGCCTGCGGTCGCGCACCCGCAACCGCATCGCCCGCAGCCGCGCGTCGTGCGTCGCGTTCATCTCGATGTACGCGAGCAGCGCAAAATAGTCGCCCGGATTAAGTCGCCGCAGATGCGCGCCGAGACAATCGTCCAGCGACTTCACGTCGCCGAGCGCGGCATGGTTGGCACTGTCGGCAAACACTTGCAGGCCGTCCGCTGCCAGCAGCGGCGACTGCGCCGGTAGTTTGCCGTTTTTCTCGTACTCTGCGGTCAATGCCCGCGTCTTGACCTTGCTCGCCTCCACGTCGGGCTGGTTGAAGACATTGATGCCGATGATGGACCCGGCGACTGCGGTCGCAAATTCCCAGCGGAAAAATTCCTGGCCGAGATCGGCCAGATCGCCGACATCGATCGTTGCCACCGGCTGCCCGGCCCGCCGCAGTGCGTCGACCGCCGCATCCTGCGCCGCATCCGGCTCGGGTGTGAAACGCAGATAGGCGAACAGCCGATCGTCGCCGTATACGTTTGGCGGACCCGCCTGCTCGCCATCCACCGGAATGATGCCCTTGCCATCCTTGCCGGTGGATTCCGCGACCAGCTGCTCCAGCCATGCGCCGAGGCTGGCAATACGCGGTGACGCGATCAGCGTCAGCTTGTCGCGGCCGGCTTCGGCGGCGGCGCCGATCACCGCTCCGAGCTTCAGTGCCGGGTTGTCTGTGGCCGGCACGCAGGCGGCACACGCGTGCACCATTTCTTCGGCGCGGTCGAGCAGCTTGACGACGTCGACGCCGGCAGCGGCTGCCGGCACCATGCCGAAGTTCGACAGCGCGGAATAACGCCCGCCGATGCCGGGCACGCCGAAAAAGACGTGCCTGAAGCCGTCATCTTCCGCGTTTTTCTGCAGCGCCGACCCAGGATCGGTGATTGCAACGAAGCGGCTGCCGGCACCGTCCGCGCCAATCGTCTGCTTCACGCGCTCGAAAAAATATTGCTTGAAGATGTTCGGCTCCAGCGTGGTGCCCGATTTGCTCGAAACGACGAACAGCGTCTTGTCGAGTTCAATCCGTTTCTCGCACGCGGCGATCTGCGCCGGATCAGTCGAGTCCAGTACCTGCAGCGCCGGGTGTCCGGACAATGCACCGAAGGTGCGGCTCATCACGTCCGGGCACAGGCTGGAACCACCCATGCCGAGCACCAGCACATGCCTGAAGCCGGCCTTCGTGGCGTCGGCGGCGATGGCGTTCAGATGGCCGAGGTGCGCCAGCTGATCGTCGGTGATCGCGAGCCATGCCAACCACTTGCCTTCATCATTGCCGGTCCACAGCGTCGCATCGCGCGCCCACAATCGCCGCACCTTGTCGTGCTGCTGCCAGTCCGCAATGATTGCTTCAACGCGCGCCGCGAGTTTTTCAGGCAATGCGAACTGCTGACGATCGGCGCTGCCGCGAGCGCCGGTCGCAGCGGACGAGCGCTTGCTTTCGATTGCGGCCAGCAGTTCCGTGAATGATTTTTCGAACAACGCGACACCGTCTCGCAACAGCTTGCCGGCCACGTCGCTGAACGATAGGCCGGCCTCCGCCAGCGTGTTCAGCGTGCCCTGCGCCACCTTGACATCCGGCGTCGGCGCGGCACGCACTCGTCCGTGATCGCGAAACGCGTCCATCGTCGCCGGCGGTATCGTGTTCACGGTATCGGCAACGGCCAGCGCCTCGACGTAGAACACATCGCTCAGCGCCGGATTCTTGGTGCTGGTGCTGGCCCACAGCACACGCTGCGTCCGCGCGCCCTTGTGCGACAGCGCCAGCCAGCGTTCGCCACCGAACAGATCGAGATAACGCTGGTAGATGACGCCCGCATTGGCAACCGCGACCTTGCCCAGCAGGCTGCTGAGCAGCGCGCGCTCGATGTCGTCGGACGCCGCCTTGACGCGGTCCTCGACGAGCGCATCGACGGCAGTGTCGATGCGGCTGACGAATATGCTGGCGACGCTCGCCACACCGCTGATATCGGCACCTCGCGCTGCACGCTGCTCGAGCCCCGAAAGAAAGGCGTCGGCCACCTGCTCATAGACCGGCTCGGCGAAAATCAGCGTGACATTGACGTTGATGCCGTCGGCGATGAGTTCGCGGATCGCCGGAATGCCGGCCGGCGTCGCCGGCACCTTGATCATCAGGTTGTCGCGCGCCACTGCGCGCCACAGGCGCCGCGCCTCGTCCACCGTCTTGCCGGTGTCATGCGCCAGATCGGGCGCGACCTCGAGGCTGACGTAGCCGTCGCGGCGCTGCGTGCGCCGATAGACCGGCTGCAGCAGATCGGCGGCCTCCTGAATGTCGCGTATCGCCAGCGCCTCGTAGATCGCCCGCGCATCGAGCCCCTGCGCATGCAATTGCGCCAGCTGTTCCGCGTAGTCGGTACTGCCCGAAATCGCCTTCTGGAAAATGCTCGGATTCGACGTGATGCCGCACAGGCCGTCATCGTCGATCAGCCGCTGCAGTTCACCGCTCGTGATCAGGCTGCGGCGGATGTAGTCGAGCCACACCGACTGGCCGCGCTCGTACAGCGCCCGCAACGGATTGGCGTTTTCTGTCTTGTTCGCTTTCGTCTGGTTCATGCGCGGATTCTCTATTTTAAGAGGCAATGGTGATCGGGCACGTTCGTCGGCGATCAACACCATGTCATTTTGGCCGGCGTCGGCCGCAGAAGTTCCGGATCAGATCCAGACCATCAGGCCCATCTCGAAGCGATGGGTCAGCGCCGGATGGTACGGATAGGCACGGATGCGGCAGCCGAGCCGGCCGCACAGTTTCGGTGTCAGTTCCAGCACGAAGCGCTGCTCGCCGTCGACGGCCTCGCCCAGCGGCGCGAAGGTGTGGGAACGTCGGCGTTCGTTGCGCAGTTCACCTGCGCCCTGCGTCACCAGCAGTTCGACGATGACGTCCTCGGCCCGCAGTCCGTTGAGCTGCACGCCGATTTCGATGCGCACGGTGTCACCGAAACGAATGCGGTGCTGCACGTCACCGGTGCGGCGCATCGCGAATTCCGGCCACGCGGCGCACACACGCGCCTTCCACGCGGCGACCGCGGCCGCCACCGCGAAATCGTCGCGCGCATAGCGCCGCCCCTGCCGCACCGCCGGCAGGTAAAACTGCGTCACGTATTCGGTCGTCATGCGATGCGCATTAAAGCGCGGCAGGATGGTGGCAATCGAATGCTTCGCCATCCTGATCCATTCCGACGGATGGCCGACGTCGCCGCGCCGGTAATAAAGCGGCACCACGTGATCCTGCAGCACTTCATAGAGCGTGCGCGCTTCTTCACGATCACGCGCTTCGGCGGCGAGCTCGCCCGACACCGGCTTGATGGCCCAGCCGTTGCTGCCGTCATACGCCTCGCCCCACCAGCCGTCGAGCATCGACAGATTGATCACGCCATTGATCGCAGCCTTCATGCCGGACGTGCCGGACGCCTCCATCGGATACACCGGATTGTTCAGCCACACGTCGACACCCGACACCAGGCGGCGCGCGAAGTGCATGTCGTAATCCTCGACCAGCAGGATCTTGCCGACGAATTCCGGCGTGTGCGCGACTTCGGCGACGCGCCGTATGAACGCCTGGCCCGGCGCGTCCGCCGGATGCGCCTTGCCGGTGAACACGAACACCACCGGCCGCTGCGGATCGGAAACGATCTGGCGCAGCCAGTCGAGGTCGTTGAACAACAGCGTCGCGCGCTTGTAGGTGGCAAAGCGCCGTCCAAATCCGATCGTCAGCACGTTCGGGTTGGCCGGGTTCGCAAAGCGCAGCAGGCGATCGAGGTGCGCTTCACTGCCCTGATTGCGGAAATGCTGGACGCGGATGCGGTGGCGCACCAGATGCAGCATCTGCGCTTTCAGATGCTGGTGCGTGCTCCAGAACAGGTGGTCCGGAATGGTGCCGACGTCGCCATGCTCGCCGCCCGGCAGCCGCATCCAGCCGGCGCCGGCAAAGCGTTCGAACAGGTAGGCCATTTCCGGCGACAGAAAGGTCGGTACGTGGACGCCGTTCGTGATGTAACCGACCGGATTTTCCTGCGGCGGAATTTCCGGCCACAGCTTGCTCAGCACGCGCGCCGAGACCTCGCCATGAACCCGGCTGACGCCGTTCTGGAAGCGCGATCCGCGCGCCGCCAGCGCCGTCATGTTGAAATCATCGCTGTCCGGCATGCGGCCCAGCGCCAGCAGCGCCTCTTCGCCGATGCCGAGCTCGCGCAGAAAGCCGCTGCAATAATCAAGCACCATCGCCGCGTCGAAGCGATCGTGTCCGGCGCCGACCGCGGTATGCGTCGTGAAAATCGTGCTCACCGCGACCGCCTCCAGCGCGGTCGCGAAATCCGGACCGCGCAGCATGATCTCGCGCATGCGCTCAAGCACCAGGAAGGCGGCATGCCCTTCATTGATGTGCCACACCGAGGGACTCAGCCCCAGCGCATCGAGCGCCCGCACACCGCCGACGCCGAGCACGATTTCCTGCATGATGCGGGTCGCACGGTCGCCGCCATAGAGCCGGTGGCCGATGCCGCGGTCGGCTTCGCTGTTTTCGTCGACATCGGTGTCGAGCAGATAGAGCGTGACGTGCCCGACGCGCGCCTGCCACACCTTGACGGTGACGCGCCGGTCCTGCACCTCGACCGTCACCCGCAGTTCGCCGCCATCGCCCCCCGTAACCGGTACGATCGGCAGATCGCCGAAGTTCGAATCGACATAGCGCGCGTGCTGGTTGCCTTCGCCGTCTATCGTTTGCGTAAAATAGCCTTGGCGATACAGCAGTCCGATGCCGACCAGCGGCAGCCGCGCGTCGCTCGCCGCCTTGCAATGATCACCGGCGAGTATGCCGAGACCGCCGGAGTAGATCGGCAGGCTCTCATGAAAGCCGAACTCCGCACAAAAATACGCGACCAGATCCGTTTCGTTCAGCCGTTCCCTGCCGTCCGTCCGATGCGGTCCGGTGTGATAGGTATCGTACGCCGACAGCACGCGGTTGTAATCGCTGAGGAATATCGGATCTTCGGCGGCCTCGACCAGACGGCGCTCGTCGACGCGTTTCAGGAATGCCTTCGGATTGTGGCCGACCGCATTCCACAGACCCGGGTGCAGCCGCGAGAACAGTGCGCGCGTCGGCCGGTCCCAGCTGTACCACAGATTGTTGGCCAGTTCTTCAAGACGGATCAGTCGCTGCGGAATCCGGGGATTGACTTCCAGGATGAACGGGGTTCCAGGCTGCTGCATCGATCGGTCGTCGCTGTTGGCAAGGGGCCGGGAATTAAACGACGCAAAAAACCGTTCCGTGCGCCCGACGCGCAACATGAACACGGCGCCAAAGTCTGAAGTTTAGACGCTTTCGGCACGGGACGGAAATGGCGCCGCGCCGAACGTGGCTGCACCGGCGGAATCCATGCCGGTACGGGAGGAATCATTGTGGCCGCCGGTGCGCTGGCGGCGAACGCCGTCCGCCTCATGTGCGCCGCCGGCGCCCCGGAAAACCGGGACGTCGACGGTCAGCCCGCCTTTACACCGACCGGATCGGGGTTGCCGAAAAGCCTGATCCGCGCCGCATCCGGCATGCGCGCGCAGATGCGGTTGATGCCGCTCATCACCGCCAGCACTGAAGCGGTCACGATGTTCTCGTGAATACCAACGCCGAACACGGTGCCGGCAACGTCGTTTGCAGTGAGCTCCGCAAAAGCCACCGCACGCGCATCGGAACCCTCGCCCAGCGCGCGTTCCTCGTAGCTGTGCAGCGTGACCTGCGCGCACAGCGCGTCAAGCAGCGCGTCGATCGGCCCGTTGCCGTCGCCGCGCAATGTGACTTCACGGCCGAAGAACCGCAGCGTCAGCATGATGCCCTGCTTGTCGCCATTGTCGAGCAGACGATGGCCGACGTACTGCAGCGGCTCACCGCTGCGCAGATACTCGTTGCGGAAGCATTCCCAGATGTCGGCGGCAGTGACTTCGCCGCCGCTGGCATCGGTGATCTTCTGCACCGCCGCGCTGAACTCGACCTGCAGCCGGCGCGGCATCACGAGGCCGTATTCGGCCTCCAGCAAATAGGACACCCCCCCTTTTCCGGACTGGCTGTTGACGCGGATGATCGAATCGTAGGTACGTCCCAGATCGGCGGGATCGATCGGCAGATACGGCACTTCCCAGATGCCGTTCGCATCCTGCGCCGCCATGCCTTTCTTGATCGCGTCCTGATGCGAGCCCGAGAACGCGGTGAACACCAGGTCGCCGACGTACGGATGACGCGGATGGATCGGCAGCTGGTTGCAGTGCTCGACGGTGCGCGCAACGTCGTTGATCTGCGAAAAATCGAGCCCGGGATGAACGCCCTGCGTGTAGAGATTCAGCGCCAGCGTCACCACGTCGACGTTGCCGGTGCGCTCGCCGTTGCCGAACAGGCAGCCCTCGACGCGCTCGGCACCCGCCATCAGCGCCAGCTCGGCAGCGGCGACGGCGCAGCCACGGTCATTGTGCGGATGCAGGCTGAGCACGATGCCGTCGCGGCGCGCCAGGTTGCGGTGCATCCATTCGATCTGGTCGGCGTAGACGTTCGGCGTCGCGACTTCAACGGTCGCCGGCAGATTGATGATCATCTTGTGTTGCGGCGTCGGTTCCCACACCGCGCTCACCGCGTCGCAGATTTCCTTCGCGAAATCGAGCTCGGTCGCGGTGAAGGTTTCGGGACTGTACTGGAATGTCCATTCGGTTTCCGGCTGCGCGGCCGCCAGTTCGCGGATCAGGCGTGCGCTGTTCACCGCGATGTCGATGACTCCAGCGCGATCCAGACCGAACACCGTCTTGCGGAAATTCGGCGCCGTCGCGTTGTAGAGGTGGACGATCGCACGCTTCGCACCACGCAGTGATTCCATCGTGCGGCGGATCAGATGCTCGCGCGACTGCGTCAGCACTTCGATCGTCACGTCATCCGGAATGTGGTTGCCCTCGATCAGCAGGCGCACGAAATCGAAATCGGTCTGCGACGCCGACGGAAATGCGACCTCGATCTGCTTGAAGCCGATCGCGACCAGCGTCTTGAACATGCGCATCTTGCGTTCGGCGTTCATCGGCTCGAACAGCGCCTGGTTGCCGTCGCGCAGATCGGTGCTCATCCAGATCGGCGGATGATCGATGACCCGATCGGGCCAGGTGCGGTCGGCCAGTCCGACCGGATTGAATGCACGGTATTTTTTTTCGGGATGCGTCAACATGATGCCACCTCCGGCAAATTCGATTAATACTGCGCGTGATTCGATTCGAATCGCGCGCATGAACGGCGCCCGACAACGGACACTAAAACGACAAAAAGGGGGAATGTATGTGTGTTATGCGCGCGCGAGGCGCAGCAGCAGACCCAGCCCGAACAGGGCTGCGGAGATGAAGCAAAGACGGGTCTGTTGCGAGATCATGGGCGAAACGTAACGCATCCGCGGCGGGCTGTCAACCAGCCGTTGCATCCTGTGTGGTTACCCGGCGTGCCGTGTCGCGGCGGTCGTGCAGAAAATCGCGCAGGAATCGCGCGGTATGCGAGCCGCGCTTCAGCTTTGCCACCGCGGCAGGCGTTCCCTGCGCAACGATGCGGCCGCCAGCCTCGCCGCCCTCCGGACCAAGATCGATAATCCAGTCGGCATCGGCGATCACGTCAAGATTGTGTTCGATCACGACCACCGTGCTGCCACCCGCCACCAGCCGGTGCAGCACGCGGATCAGGCGCTCGACGTCGGCAGTGTGCAGCCCCACCGTGGGCTCGTCGAGCACGTAGAGCGCCGCGCTCGCCGGCGCACCTGGTACACGGCGGATACGTGCCAGCTCGGTCACCAGCTTGATGCGCTGCGCCTCGCCGCCGGACAAGGTCGGGCTCTGCTGGCCGAGCGTGAGATAGCCGAGGCCGACGTCCTGCAGCAACTGCAGCGCGTGATGCAGCGACGGCTGCGCGGCGAAGAATTCCACTGCCTCGTCGACGCTCATGTTCAGCACGTCGCCGATACTTTTGTCCTTGAACCGGATCGCCAGCGTTTCGGGATTGAAACGCGCGCCGCCGCACACGTCGCACGTCACCTTCACGTCCGGCAGGAAACTCATCTCTATCTTCTTCAGGCCCTGCCCCTCGCACGCGTCGCAGCGTCCGCCGGCGACGTTGAACGAAAAGCGCGCCGGCCCGTAGCCGCGCATCCGCGCCTCCGGCGTGCCGGCGAACAATTTGCGGACGGTGTCCCAGAATCCGACGTAGGTCGCCGGGCACGAGCGCGGCGTCTTGCCGATCGGCGTCTGATCGACCTCGAGCAGCCGCTCCACCGCCTGCCAGCCGTCGATCGCGTCGCAGCCGCGCAGCCTGACGGACGCGCGGCGTTTTGCGCTGAGCAGCGCCCACAGATTGTCATGCAGCACGTCGCGCACCAGCGTGCTCTTGCCACTGCCCGAAACGCCGGTGACGCACACCAGGCGCTGCAGCGGAATGTCGACATTCAAATTTTTCAGGTTGTGCAGCGTGGTGTTGACGATGCCGAGCACGGCACCGTCTGTTGAAAACGGCGCCGCGCGCTGCACATCCGGCAACGGATGGGGCAGCGGCTGCGCGAGATAGCGGCCGGTGACCGAAGCCGGATTGCGCAGCAGATCATCGACGGTGCCGGCCGCGACCACGCGGCCGCCGTTGACGCCGCCGCCGGGGCCGAGATCGATCACGTGCTCGGCCTGACGTATCGTTTCATCATCGTGCTCGACGACGATCACCGTATTGCCTTTGCGCTTCAGGTCGCGCAGCGTTTCAAGCAGCTTCAGGTTGTCGCGCGCGTGCAGGCCGATCGAAGGTTCGTCAAGGATGTAGCACACGCCGCGCAGATTCGAACCCAGCTGCGCCGCCAGCCGGATGCGCTGCGCCTCACCACCGGCAAGCGTCGGCGCAGCACGGTCGAGCGCCAGATAGCCGAGCCCCACCTGCACCAGGAACGCCAGCCGCGTGCGCAGTTCCGGCAGGATATCGCGCGCAATTGCCGCGGTGCGGCCGTTCAATCGCAGCGCGCCGAAATAGCTCGCCGCCGCATCCACCGCCAGCCGCGTCAGCTCGCCGATGCTGCGGCCATCGAAGCGTACCGCGCGCGCTTCCGCGTTGAGCCGCTCTCCGCCGCATTCCGGACACACTTTTTCCTCGCCGCCCCACCATTCGTTCCACCAGATCTCTTCGCCGGTCTGGTCGGCATCGAAGCCCGGCAGGATCATGCCGGTGCCATAGCAGCGCGGGCACCAGCCGTGTTTCGAGTTGAACGAGAACAGCCGCGGATCGAGCTCAGCGAAGCTGCGGCCGCAGCCGGGACAGGCACGGCGGATCGAGAACACGGTTTCGCTGGAAATCCCCTCCTGCCCCCCTTTGGAAAAGGGGGATTGGGAGGATTTGCGGCGTCTCGATGCCTCGCCGCCCTCCGACACCACCACCTTCACCACGCCCTTGCCGAAATCCAGCGCCTGGTCGAGCAGCGCGGCAATTTCGCGCTCCGCCTGCGGCGTGATCTTCAGCGTTCCCAACGGCAAATCGATATCATGTTCGCGAAAGCGTTCCAGGCGCGGCCAGCGCTCGGTCGGCATCAGCGTTCCATCAACCCTCAGACGCGTAAAGCCCTTGCTCCGCGCCCACTTTGCAAGATCGGTGTAATAGCCCTTGCGCGCAACCACCAGCGGCGCAAAAAACTCAACAGTGCGGCCGCGATAACCGCGCACGAGCTGCGCCAGGATTGCGTCGCGCGTCTGCGGCTCGATCGCAGTACCGCAGTCGGGACAGTGCTGCGTGCCGAGCTTGACGAACAGCAAGCGCAGGAAATGATAGATCTCCGTTTGTGTTGCAACCGTGCTCTTGCGCCCGCCGCGGCTGACGCGCTGCTCGATCGCCACCGTCGGCGGCACGCCGAGAATCGCGTCCGCGTCGGGGCGCGACACCGGCTCCACGAACTGGCGCGCGTAGGCGTTGAGTGATTCGAGGTAGCGGCGCTGCCCCTCGGCGAACAGGATGTCGAACGCGACGGTGCTCTTGCCGCTGCCCGACACACCGGTGATCACGGTGAAGCTGTCGCGCGGAATCGCGACATCGATATTCTTCAGGTTGTGCTCGCGTGCGTGATGGATGCTGATCGCATGATTGACGGCACGCGCTGGAAGTAAGAGTTTGGTAGCGTCGCCGGCCATCCAGGCGCCGGAAATCCCCTCTCGTCCCCCTTTTTCAAAGGGGGGAATGTTTTTTTGCCCCGCCCCTCGCAAAGCGCCGGCTGGCCCCTCTTTGAAAAAGGGGGGTTGGGGGGATTTGCTGCCGCGTTTTCGACTGATTGCTTCAAATCCCGCCCGATATTCCTGCAGCGCAACTCCGGTGTGGCTGCGCGCATCGCGCGCAACTTCATCGGGCGTCCCGGCGCACACCACCTCACCGCCGGCATCGCCGCCCTCGGGCCCGAGATCGATGATCCAGTCGGCAGCGGCGATTACGTCGAGATTGTGCTCGATCACCACCAGTGAATGGCCATTGTCGATCAGCCGGCGGAAAGCAGCGAGCAGCTTCGCGATGTCGTCGAAGTGTAAGCCGGTGGTCGGCTCATCGAACAGCAACAGCATGCCGCCGCCAGCTTCATCTACGCCGGCCTGTACCAGGTGGCCGGCGAGCTTGAGCCGCTGCGCCTCGCCGCCGGACAGCGTCGGCACCGGCTGTCCCAGCTTCAGGTAATCCAGCCCCACCGCCTGCAGTGGCTCCAGCCCACGCAGCACTTCGGGTCGCTGCGAAAAAAACGCGGCGGCTTCGGAAACGGTCATATCGAGCACATCCGCAATCGACTTCGCCGTGCCGCCCGCCGCGGCCGGGATCGTGACGTCCAGCACCTCCGGCCGGTAGCGGCGGCCGTCGCAGTCGGGACAGCGCAGATAGACGTCGGACAGAAACTGCATCTCGACGTGCTCGAAGCCGCTGCCGCCGCAGGTCGGGCAGCGCCCGCTGCCGGAATTGAAGCTGAAAGTGCCGGCCGTATATTTGCGTTCGCGCGCCAGCGGCTGCTGCACGAACAGCTTGCGGATTGCATCGAACGCGCCGACATAGCTCGCCGGATTGGAGCGCGCGGTCCTGCCGATCGGCGACTGATCGACCAGCATCACGTCGCGGACATGTTCATGGCCGCGTACTGCGCGATGGCGCCCCGGCGTTTCCGCCGGCCGCCCCTTGAGCTTGCGCAGCGCGTTGTACAGCACGTCCTGCACCAGCGTCGATTTGCCGGAACCGCTGACGCCGGTCACGCATACCAGCCGGCCCAGCGGAATCTTGGCGTCGATCCGTTTCAGGTTGTGCTCATCGGCACCGACCACGGTCAGCCACGATGCGGGCGCTGCCGGCAGACGACGCGCGGCGCCGGGCACCACCGTCTTTTCTCCGCGCAGGTATTGTGCGGTAATCGAATCGGCATTGGACAATTCGTCACGGCTTCCGAAAAACACCACTTCGCCGCCGCGCTCGCCGGGCCCCGGTCCCATGTCGAGAATGCGATCGGCGGCGACGATGATCTGCGGATCGTGCTCGACGACGATCAGCGAATTGCCGGCGTCGCGCAGCCGTCGCAGCACGCCGATCACGCGGCCGATGTCGCGCGGATGCAGGCCGACACTGGGCTCGTCGAGCACGAACAGCGTATTCACCAGCGACGTGCCGAGCGCCGTGGTGAGGTTGATGCGCTGCACTTCGCCACCGGACAACGTGCGCGACTGGCGGTCGAGCATCAGATAGCCCAGTCCGACGTCCACGAGATAAGCGAGCCGCGTGCGGATTTCGTCGAATAGCAGAGCGGTCGCGTCATCGGACGGCGTGTCGGGTCGTGCAACGGCGCTGCCGCGCGCCGCGGCAGACGCCGTGCCGGTATCGGCAGGGCCGGCCGCAGGCAGGCCGAGACCGGCAACAAACTCCAGCGCGCGATCGATCGGCAGCAGCATCACGTCGTGTATCGTGAGGCCCGGCAGTTTTGCGTACGCGGCGTCCGGCATTTCAATCGCGGCCGGCCTGAAGCGCCGTTCACGCGCTAGTACGCGATCGGCGTCCTGCAAACTGCCGAGACGAAACAGCAACGCCTCCGGCTTCAGGCGCGCGCCAGCGCACGCCGGACAGGGCTCGTAGGCGCGGTACTTCGACAACAGCACCCGGATGTGCATGCGATAGCTCTTGGTTTCGAGCCACGCGAAAAACCGTTTTGCGCCGTACCATTTGCGCTGCGCCCAGTCGCCTTCGCCATCCAGCACCCAGTGCTTTTGCGACGCGGTCAGCGCGCGCCACGGCACATCGGTCGGTACGCCGCGCCGCCTGGCAAAGCGCATCAGATCATCCTGACATTCGCGGTAAGCGGCGGTCTGCCACGGCTTCACCGCGCCCTGCGCCAGCGATTTCGATTCGTCCGGCACCACCAGCCCGTAGTCGATGCCGATGGTGCGGCCGAAGCCGCGGCAGGTTTCGCAGGCGCCGATCGGCGAATTGAACGAGAACAGGCTGGGCACCGCATCGCGATAATGAATGTCGCACTCCGCGCAATGCAGACGCGAGGAAAAACGCGACACCGCGCGGCCGTCCGCCCCCTGCACGTTGACGCGGCCGGCGCCATGCTTCAGCGCCGCTTCCAGGTCATCAATGAGGCGCGAGCGATTTTCCGCGGTCAGCGGCAGACGATCCTGCACGATTTCGAGCGTCGTTCCGGATTGGCGGTGAATCCGGGTATAGCCCTGGCGCGCCAGCAGATCCTTGACTTCCTGCTGCGAAAAGTTGTGCGGCACGGTGACCGGAAAGGTGATCAGCACAGGTGCCGCGGCAGGGTCCTTCAGCAGCTCGTCGGCGATCGTCTGCGGCGTGTCGCGTTCCACCTTGCGGCCGCAGCGCCGGCAATAAAGCTGCGCGGCGCGCGCGAACAGCAGCTTCAGGTGATCGTTCAATTCCGTCATGGTGCCGACGGTGGAGCGCGACGTGCGCACCGGATTGGTCTGGTCGATCGCGATCGCCGGCGGAATACCGTCGATGCGGTCGACCTGCGGCTTGTCCATGCGCTCCAGAAACTGCCGCGCATAGGGCGAGAAGGTCTCGACGTAACGCCGCTGCCCCTCCGCGTACACCGTGTCGAACGCGAGCGACGATTTGCCGGAACCGCTGACGCCGGTGACGACGATCAGTTCGTTGAGCGGCAGCCGAAGGTCGAATCCCTTGAGGTTGTTCTGGCGGGCGCCGTGAATTGCGATGAAGCCGTCGGACATCATGGAAATTTCAAAGCGCCAAGTATAAACGTTCACGGCGTCCGGCGTGCGGTGTTCAAACACCGCTGGTCCGTGATCGTTCCTACGTTAATGAACGGCGCAGAAATAAAAAAACCGGGCCGAAGCCCGGTTTTTTGTTAAACAGGCTTTTAGGCAGCCTGAATGTTGCTCGCCTGCTTGCCCTTCTTGCCGTCAGTCACGTCAAAGGAGACCTTCTGGCCTTCCTTGAGCGTCTTGAATCCCGACATGTTGATCGCTGAAAAATGGGCAAACAGATCTTCGCCGCCGTCGTCGGGCGTAACGAATCCGAAACCCTTTGAATCATTGAACCATTTAACCGTACCGGTTGCCATCTTGCTTCCTTAACAAAATCCATGATTGCCCAAACCACAGTGGTTGCCGGCGATTTCTGCATACCGTCAACGACATGTCGCGGGCCCAACTGATGTTTGAATATCAAGGTTCCGAAAGAACGGCAATCCAGCACCTGAACAAACTTCCAAAAACCCGAAACTAAACATCAGGCGCCTTTCTACGCGCTTACCATCAAGCCGTCAAGCACTATTTTGCGGCCGGCGTATTCGCCCGAAATCACGCCGATTCGATGGCGGCCGGACAGCCCGACGTCGGCGCGCTCCGATCGCGTGCCGGCAATGCCGGCAAAGTTCGGCAACAGCCGTTGTGCACGCGCCTTGCGCCTGCGCCCGTTGCTCGACGCGCGTTCGGTGCATCATATCCAAACCGCATTGTGAGCACCGCCGGAACAGTCGGCGCTGCAGATTGTCAAATGTAATCAATGCTGATTGAAATTTTTACAAACCCGAAGGCTCGTTTTCATCCACTCAGCGAAACGGAGAAGTCATGGCACACAGAATGTCCGGGGTAAACACCAGCACCTTGATCGAAGACTACAGAACTGTCGTAGCCGATGCCGAAGATCTGCTGCGCGCCACCGCCAACCAGGCCGGCGAAAAGGCCGCGGCGGCACGTGCGAAAATCGAGAAAAATCTTGTGCGCGCCAGAGAAATGCTTGCCGATGCGGAAGACGTCGCACTGGATACCGCGAACGACGCGATGCGCGCGACCGACGGCTATGTGCGTCGTCACCCGTGGGAATCCATCGGCGTCGCCGCCGGCGCGGGGCTCATCATCGGATGGCTGGTCGGCCGCCGCTGAGACCGCGTCGTTGCCGCACATCGAGTTCGCCGTGCGGGGCCGGCACCGGCGCGACGAAAACAGGCGCATAAACGATGGCCGCCCGCTGACGCGGGCGGCGCAGTATCAGGCGCGTTGCAGCTTCGCCAACTCCTGAAACACCGGCTGCTCGCCGATCACTCGTTGCATCTGCTCGAACCACGACGGCGACGTCGCGCGCACGCAGACGCGTTCGTCGGTCATGGTCTTGCTGAGCAGTTTGACCAGTGCATAAACGGTGCAGATGTGCGGTATCGGCGTACCGGTCAGGCGTCCCAGCTCGATCACCGAACCGACCAGTGCATCGATTTCCGGATCACGTCCGGCTTCCACGTCCTGCAGCATCGAGGTCTTGTGCTTGCCCACCTTTTCGGCGCCGGCAATGCGCTTTTCGATCGGCACCCGGAATTCGATCCCGAGATCGCCGGCGACGGCCTGCGCTTCCAGCATCATGTTCTGCGCCAGCTCGCGCGACAGCGGAAACTGGCACAGATCGATCAGCGTGGAATGCGTCAGCGCGCTGATCGGATTGAAGCTCAGATTGCCCCACAGCTTCAGCCATATTTCGGCGCGGATGTTGTCCAGCACCGGTGATTTGAGGCCGGCGCCGACGAAGGTCTCCGACACCATCGTCGCGCGCTCGCGACTGGCACCATCGAGCTCGCCGACCGGAAACCGCGTGCCTTCAATATGCCGGATCACGCCCGGACGCTCGATCGCCGCGGCAGGATAGACGACGCAGCCGACGATGCGCCGGGGATCGATCGTCGCCGCGATATGACCACCCGGATCGACGGTCTCGACGTTGCGTCCCTCAAACTTTCCGCCGTGGCGTTGAAAATACCACCACGGGATTCCGTTCTGCATCGGCACCAGCACCGTGTCGGCGTGAAACAACTGATTCAGCCCATCCGCGATCGGCGCCACCTGGTGCGCCTTGACGCCGAGAATCACCAGATCGTGACAGCCGGCGGCGGCGATGCTGTCGGTCGCGCCGACACGCGCGACACGCTCGCCGCCCTCTTCAAGAACGAGACGCAGCCCTTGTTCACGGATCGCCTTCAGATGCGCGCCGCGCGCGATGACGGTAACGTCATGTCCCGCGTTCGACAGCAATACGGCGAGGTAACCACCGATGGAACCCGCACCGACTACGCATATCTTCATAGCTGACCTCCGTTCTTGTTGTTACCGAGCAAAACGGCACCGAACTGACACTCCGGGAAATCCATATTGCTTCGCATCATTCTAGTCAATCAATTCGAGCATGTATATATAAAAACCATGCGCGTACACCGATGATGCAATGCATAAAAATTGCATCTTTCAAAAACCGCTTTTGCTCAGTAAAAACAGATTCGCTGTCACAGGCGCCGGCTCCTGCCGGCGAACGGAAAAGGAATGCTGTGCGGGCTATTCGGCAACCGCGGACGCCGCGCGATGGCCGAGATGCCAGCCCTTCAGCTGCTCCAGATCGACCCAGGGACGCGGCAGACCCAGCGTCCGCGAATCGTGCAGCGGCTCCTCGGGATCACCGAGATGCGGCAGCACTGCCAGCGCACCGTCGAATGCCTGGTCGGCGGTGTAGGCGCTGGTCGTAATGACCGCCGGCATCCCGGCACCGCACACGGCGTCGAATCCGGGCTGCGAATCTTCGATGGCCAGGCATTCGTCGGGCGTGACGGCCAGCCCTTGCGCAACCCAGCGATGCAGGTCGGGCGCCGGCTTTTTCTCGACCGCGGTTTCGGCGGAGCCGATCACGTCGAACCAGTCCGAGTCTGCGCCGTTGGCGACGAGCAGCGTATCGATGTGCCGGCGCGGGCTGCTGCTCGCGATGCCGAGCCGAATGCCGGCCGCGCGCGCCTGTGTCAATACCCGCAGGATGCCGGGCCGCAGACGGATCGCGCCGGACGCCAGCATCTGCTGGTAACGATAGTCCTTCGATTTGCGGATCAGGCCACACAGAAAATCAGTGTCGTAGGCCTTGAACAGATGGGGATGTTCGGTCTCGACATAATGATGCACGCAGGCGTCGTCGCCGCCGGCGGCACGCAGCCGGCGAAAAGTCGGAACATCCCACTGCCAGTGGAAACCGAGCTCCTGAAACGCGGCGTTGAACGCGCGGCGATTGGCCTCTTCGGTGTCGGCGAGCGTGCCCGCCATATCGAAAATCAATGCCTTCAGCATAATGCAATCCTCCGTTCTACGAGCAGCGCCCAGCCCCCGCCATTCCTTTTGCATCAATGCTAGATGCCGCGTAATATAAATAAAAGTTAAAGTTTCTTATTATTACGATAACGAATTACATATACAGGCATCGGCTCGGGTGATATGAAAAACGCGACGTTGCGCCAGCTCAAGGTGTTCGAAACTGTGGCGCGGCATCTGAGTTTCTCGCGCGCGGCGGAAGAATTGCATCTGACCCAGCCGGCGGTGTCGACGCAGGTGAAGCAGCTGCAGGATCACGTCGGCCTGCCGCTGCTGGAACAGCTCGGCAAGAAAATCTACCTGACGACGGCCGGCCGCGAATTATTGCAGCGCAGCCGCACCATCATCCACCAGTTCAAGGAAGCGGAGGAAGCGTTTGCGGTGCTGCGCGGCGTTTCGGGCGGGCAGCTCAACGTTGCGGTGATCAGCGCCGGTTATTTCTTTCCGCGGCTGCTGGCGGAATTCTGCAAGCGTTACAACAACGTCGGCGTGCAACTGCTGGTCAACAACCGCGAAGCGGTGATGCGGCAGCTGGCGGACAACGAAATCGACATCGCGATCATGGGCCGTCTGCCGCAGGCCGGCGATCTGGTCGCGGCGGCGTTCGCGCCGCACCCTTACGTCATCATCGCGGCGCCGGACCACCCATTGGCGCGGCGGCGGCACATCCCGCTGAAAACCGTACTCAACGAGAAATTCATTATTCGCGAACGCGGTTCCGATACGCACACCACGATGCGCGAGGCGTTCGGCCGGCGCGCGTCGACGATGCACACGGTGATGGAGATCAAGAGCAACGAAACCGTGAAACAGGCGGTGGCCGTCGGCATGGGAATCGGCTTCATCTCGCTGCACACGATCACGCATGAAACGCGCGATCGTCAGCTGGTGCTGCTCGACGTCCAGGGATTTCCGGTCATCACCAACTGGTACGTCGTGCATCGCAAGAACAAGCATCTGCCGGCGGTGGCGGCGGCGTTCAAGGAATTCCTGCTGGAGGAAGGCGAAAAACTGATCGGCGAAGCGGTGCCGGTGTACCGGGCAGCGCTGGTCGGCGGTAAATAAACGGCCGTGCGCCGCTCACGGCCGCATCACGACACCACCTGATAGTAAAGATTCTGCGGGTGGTTCGCCTGTGCAAAGAAAAACCAGCGCTCCAGCAACAGGCCGGCGTATTGAACAGCGAATGCCGCGATCAGCACGGCGACTGATGCGGTGGCCAGACCCGCGCACACCAGCGCAACGGGCAGCACAAATGCCAGCCCCAGGAACAGCCATTTGACGGCGCGCAGCGTGGTTCGCGCGCGGCCGTGGAAAAACTCGCGGGTGTTGAACGAGCCTCCGATCGAACCCTGCGCAATCTGCGCAATGCGCGGATGCTTGACGCCGATAGCGCTCTGCAGCGTGGACTTGTGCCGCAGACGCGTATTGCGCATCAGCGTAGCGGCGCGCACGGCCAGCCCTGCCACTGTCAGCACGATCGCGCCCGCCCCCAGCGGTGCCGCGAGCACCGGTGCCGCGACTGCGGCGAACGCGGTCGCCAGCATGAAGCCGGACGCGCATCCCAGCACGATGTAATTGACGACGGTGAGCGGCGTGTGCCATTCCTGCAGGAACTTGATGCAGGCGTAAATCATTGCGGTACAAACGAACAGCACGACGCACAGCACCACGCCCAGCAGTCCCAGCCACGGCGCCGCGGCGCTTGTGGTGTAACGGGCGGCGCCGTAAAAAAACACGGCGGCCATGAACGCCGGCAGCGCCAGGCACTCGCGCGACAGCCATGACGTGCGCCAGCGCGCAATCGCGCGCCACGCGCGTTCGGGATGTCCCAGATGCCAGAACGACGCGATCAGCCCTGCCGCCAGAAACGCCAGCGACAGCATGCTGCCACCGACGAAAAATCCGGATGCCGGCAACGGCAGCACTCCAAACCGTGCCCCTGCCTCCACCGTAAACAACGCGAGGAATAGACCCTGACCAACGCCACACAAAGTGGTCAGAAAAATGACGGAGAATGCGGGATTCATTTCAGGTGCGTGAGGAGTGAGGTGTAAGGAGTGAGGAGCAGAGCACAGAAAATCCCGGGCGTCGCCTTTCGTAATCGGGGTGCCGGCGACAAACCGTTGGCAGGAAATAAAACGAATTCGCTGTGTGTATTCGACAAACTTTCATTCGATTGAGCGGTACACACATACGCCGCATGTTCCTTCTCCTCACTCCCAACTCCTCACCCCTCACGCTTCACCACGAAGTCACGTCGTCCAGCGCCGGCTCTTTCAGCCCGGGCTTCGGTTTCAGTCCGTCGATCTTCAGCGGATTGTCGACGCGTGTCAGTTCGTCCTGATGAATCGTGATCTGCATCTTGCGGCGCGGCAGATAGTGATTCGCCGGCTGCGTGCCCCATTCCGGCATCAGCTGATAGCCGCCGTTGTCGCGAATCGCAGTCGAGACTTCGGATTCGGGATCATGGATGTCGCCGAACAGGCGTGCGTGGGTGGGACACGCCAGCACACAGGCGGGCTTGCGCCGTTCCGCCGGCAGACTCTGGTCGTAGATGCGATCAACACACAGCGTGCATTTCTTCATCACCTTCTGATGCTCATCGACTTCGCGTGCGCCGTACGGACACGCCCACGAACAATACTTGCAGCCGATGCACTTGTCGTAATCGACCAGCACGATGCCGTCGCTCTCGCGTTTGTAGCTGGCGCCGGTCGGGCATACCGGTACGCACGGCGGATCCTCGCAATGCAGACAGGATTTCGGGAAATGCACGGTTTCGGTGTTCGGGTATTCGCCGATCTCGAAACTCTGCACGCGGTTGAAAAAGGTACCGGTCGGATCGCTGCCGTACGGATTGTCGTCCGCCAGATAGCCGGCCGCACCCGACGTATTCCATTCCTTGCAGCTCGTCACGCAGGCCTGGCAGCCGACGCAGACGTTGAGATCGATGACGAGGGCGAGCTGGGTCACTGTTTGACCTCTGCGAGGAGTGAGGTGTGAGGAGTGAGGCGTAAAAACATCGCCATGCCCGGCTATCTGCTCTTGCCGGCGACAAAGGCGAGCCAGCGCGGGCGCTTCGGCGCGGTGCCGGGTGCAGCGGCGGCTTCGTCGAACTGCGGCCAGGTTTCATGCGGCTCGTCGGCCGCCGCCTTGGAGATGCGCACGCGCACGTCGTACCAGCCGGCCTGGCCGGTCACCGGATCCGAGTTCGACAGATGCCCGGCACTGCCCTGCGCCGGCAGCTCTTCCGCGATCAGGTGATTGAGCAGAAAGCCGCGCCGCGATTCGTTGGCGTCCGGCGCCAGGCGCCACGCACCGCGCGCCTTGCCGATCGCGTTCCACGTCCATACCGTGCCCGGCTCCACCGCTTCGCTGTAGCGGCACAGGCAACGCACGCGCCCGTGCATCGACTCCACCCACATCCAGTCGCCGTCACCGATGTCCCGCTCGCGCGCGGTGAGCGGGTTCACGTAGAGATAGTTGTGCGCATGGATCTGCCGCAACCACGCATTCTGTGAATCCCACGAGTGATACATCGCCATCGGCCGCTGCGTCACCGCATTGAGCGGATAGCGGCGCGTGTCGGTGAGCTGCGCTTCCAGCGGCTCGAAATAAAACGGCAGCGGGTCGAAGTAGGTCTCGATGCGGGCCTTCAGATGCTCCGGCGGCCGGCGTGCCGACCGTCCGCGGCCCTGCGCCGCGAGGCGGAATTTCTGCAGCACTTCGGAATAGAGCTCGATCACGATCGGATCGGCGTGGCGGCGGATGCGCACGCGCTGCGCCCATTCGTGATAGCCCTTGTTCCAGTTGCGCATGTACTGATACGACGGCGGCAGCCGGTGATGAAACACGCAGTTGTTGCCGGCGTAGAGTTCCCATTGCCGCGGATTCGGCTCGCCCTTCATGAATTTCTCGCCGCCCTTGCCGCGCCAGCCGGCGAGAAAACCGATGCCGGAACCGGGCTCGGTTTCATAGTTGACGATGAAATCCGGATAGTCGCGGAATTTGCGCGAACCGTCGGCATTGACGAACGCCGGAAACTTCAGCCGGCTTGCGAGCTCGATCAGCACTTCCTGGAACGGCTTGCATTCGCCTTTCGGCGGCACCACCGGCACCCGTACCGCATCGACCGGGCCGTCGAATTCCGAAATCGGCCGGTCGAGCATCGACATCACATCGTGGCGCTCGAGGTAGGTCGTATCCGGCAGCACCAGGTCGGCGAACGCGGTCATCTCGGACTGGAAGGTGTCGCTCACGATCAGGAACGGAATCCGGTAGTCGCCGTTCTCGTCGCGGTCGTTCAGCATGCGCCGCACTTCGGCCGTGTTCATCGTCGAATTCCACGCCATGTTCGCCATGAAGATCATCAGCGTGTCGATCGGGTACGGATCGCCGCGCCAGGCGTTGGTGATGACGTTGTGCATCAGCCCGTGCACCGCCAGCGGATATTCCCACGAGAACGCCTTGTCGATGCGCACCGGCCCGCCGGCGTCATCGAGAAACAGATCCTCGGGGCCGGCCGGCCAGCCCAGCGGCATGCCGCCGAGCGGCGTGTTCGGCTTCACCGCGTCGGGCCCGGTGGGCGCCTTCGCCAGCGGCGGAATCGCACGTGGAAACGGCGCCTTGTGACGGAAACCGCCGGGACGGTCGATCGTGCCCAACAGCGACATCAGAATTGCAAGCGCGCGGATCGTATGAAACCCGTTGGAATGCGCGGCGAGCCCGCGCATCGCGTGAAACGCGACCGGATTGCCGCTCACCGATTGATGCTCGTTGCCCCAGCTGTCGGTCCATGCAATCGGCAGCTCGATCTTCTGGTCGCGCGCGGTGACGCCCATTTCGTGCGCCAGGCGCCGGATCGTCGCCGCCGGGATGCTGGTGACCTCTTCCGCCCATTCCGGCGTGTAATCCTTCACCCGCTCGCGCAGCAGCTGGAACACGGGTTTTACCGGCATACCGTCCGGCATCGTGAATTCACCGAACAGGAACGGATCGGCACCGGCGGCATGATCGCCGACCGGCTGGTTGCCGAGGCGATCCCACCACAGGTGGTTCTGCGGATTGTGCGAATAGCGTTCGTCACGATCCGGATCGCGCAGCAGCAGGCCGGAATCATCGGCGGCAGGGTCGAGATTCACCAGGTAGCCGGCGTTGGTGTAGCGCGCCAGAAACTCGCGGTCGTAGAGTCCCTGCTGGATGATTTCGCGGCATAGCGCGAGCAGCAGCGCGCCGTCGGTGCCGGGCCGGATCGGCACCCATTCATCGGCGATCGCCGAATAGCCGGTGCGCACCGGGTTGATCGAAATGAAACGGCCGCCGCCGCGCTTGAATTTCGAGATCGCGATTTTCAGCGGATTCGAATGATGATCTTCGGCGGTGCCGATCATCACGAACAGTTTCGCGCGGTCGAGATCGGGGCCGCCGAATTCCCAGAACGAGCCGCCGATCGTATAGATCATCCCGGCCGC
Source organism: Burkholderiales bacterium (assembly GCA_035700525.1). Classification (GTDB taxonomy): domain Bacteria; phylum Pseudomonadota; class Gammaproteobacteria; order Burkholderiales; family JBDZVW01; genus JBDZVW01. The sequence goes on along the minus strand of DASSON010000061.1, from coordinate 33,935 downwards.
CATGTTGACCGAGCAGAAGCCGCCATGCGCGGCATAGTTCGGCGTGCCGTACTGGCGCGCGAACAGGCCGGTCAGCGCCTGCATCTGGTCACGGCCGGTGAATAACGCGAACTTGCGCGGATCGGTGGCGCGGATGCCGCCGAGCCGCTCCTCCATGATGGCAAACGCTTCGTCCCACGAGATCGCCTCGAATTCGCCGGCGCCGCGCGCGGCGCCCGTCTTGCGTCTGAGCGGCCGCGTCAGCCGTGCCGGCGAGTACTGCTTCATGATGCCGGACGAACCCTTGGCGCAGATCACCCCCTGGTTGAGCGGATGATCGGGATTGCCCTCGATGTAGCGCACTTCGCCATTGCGCAGCGTCACGCGGATGCCGCAGCGGCACGCGCACATGTAGCAGGTCGTGTTCTTGACCTCGATACGATCCGGCAATGGTGCGTTCGATGCCATCAGCATAGCGCTCGACTGGTGGGAAACGGTTGCATCCTAGCATCGCCGCAACAGCCGGTGATTCATGTCTTTTTATCGACGCATAACAAAACCGCGGCACCGGCGGCAACGGGCTCGCAAAAACGCCAGGGACGGCCGGGTGCAGCCCGGCAAGCAGGTACTTATGCGTCAATAAGAAATGGCAATGGTATGATCTTGGCGAACTTTTCGGAGGAGGGTTCCATGAAGACGATTCCCGGCAGTCGGGGCGCACGGTCGGCCCTGTTTTTCGTCGTGGCGGTTGCCGCTTTTCCGGCATCGGCGCAATCGGAACGCGGCGCGACGGCCCTGACGATCTACAGCACGGCAACACCCGGCACGATCAATGTGGAAAATTTCATGCACGGCTATGGCGCACGCGTGCCAGGCTACGCGGTGGTGCGCGAAGCGCGCAGTCTCGATTTCAAAAGCGGGCGCAACACCATCCGTTTCACCGATGTCGCCGCTCGCATCGACCCCACCACGGTGGCATTCGAATCGCTGACCGATCCGGCCGGCACCACGGTGATGGAGCAGAATTTCCAGTTTGACCTGGTGAGCCGCGACAAGCTGCTGCACAAGTACATCGACCGGCAGGTGACGGTGAACGTCTCGCACGGCGACAACGTGAAGCAGATCACCGGAACGCTGCTGTCGACGCTGGGCGGACTGGCGATCCAGGCTGCCGACGGCAGCGTGCTGCTGCTCCCGTCCGGCGCCGATATCCGGCTGCCGGCGCTGCCGGGCGGACTGATTACGCGCCCGACGCTGGTGTGGGACATCCGGTCGCAGAAAGGCGGCACCCAGCGCACCCGCGTTTCGTACCAGACCGCCGGCATGACCTGGTGGGCCGACTACAACGTCACCTACCATGAAGGCAAGAACGCCAACACCTGTACGCTCGACGTCGGCGCCTGGGTGACGATCGTCAATCAGTCGGGCGCCGGTTACGCCGATACCCGGCTGAAGCTGGTCGCCGGTAACGTCCATCGCGCCCCTGCTGCCGCGGCACCATCGCCGCAGATGATGGAGCGCGCGATGGCCGGCGAGTCGCGGCCACAGGGCTTTCGGGAAAAACCGTTCTTCGAATACCACCTCTACACGCTCGACCGCACCACGACGCTTCCGGACAATTCGACCAAGCAACTCGAACTGTTTCCGGCCGCGCACCACGTGCCATGCGAGAAACAGCTGGTCTATTACGGGGCACCCGTTTACTGGTACGGCGGCATGCCGATCACCAACCGCGACTATGGCAACCACAGCAACAAGAAAGTGGATGTCTATCTCAAGTTCAAGAATTCGCCGGACAACAACATGGGCATGCCGCTGCCCGCCGGCGTGATCCGGGTGAGCAAGGAAGACCCGGCCGATCAGACGCTGGAGTTCGTCGGTGAAGACGTGATCGATCACACGCCGAAGGACGAATCAGTGATGATCAAGCTCGGCTCGGCCTTCGATGTCGTCGGTGAACACCGCCAGACCGACTTCAAGCTCGACACGGCGAACAAGCGCATGACGGAATCGTACGAGATCGATCTGCGCAATCACAAGGCGGCGCCGGTCATGGTGCAGGTCAAGGAAAATCTCTATCGCTGGAACACTTGGCGGATCATCGCCAAGACCCACGACTACGTGAAGGTGAACGCGCGCACCATCCGCTTTCCGGTGAAGGTTCCCGCGAACGGCACGGCGAAGGTCGGCTACACCGTGCGTTATACATGGTAGCGGCCGCTGCGGATGGTATAGAATCGCAACGCCGGCGGGGAGCCGGCCGACAAGGGGGAAACCACCATGAGCGTCGCATCAATCGTGGTGTTGGTGATCATCGCCATTGCGCTGATCTACATCATCATGCTCTACAACAATCTTGTCACCATCAAGCACAACGTATCGAAAGCGTGGGCCAACATCGACGTGCTGCTGAAACAGCGCCATGACGAGTTGCCGAAGCTGGTCGAGACCTGCAAGCAGTACATGCAGTACGAGCAGCAGACGCTGGAAAAAGTGATGGATGCGCGCTCGCGGGTGTTTTCGGCACGCGAAGCGGGCAATGTCGGTGCGGTCGGCCAGGCTGAAGGCGCGTTGCGCGCCAGCATCGGCAACCTGTTCGCGGTGGCCGAAAACTATCCCGACCTGAAAACCAACGACACTTTCCGCCAGCTGCAAGCGCGCATCACCGGGCTCGAAAGCGAGATCGCCGATCGCCGCGAGTTCTACAACGACTCGGTCAACATCAACAACGTGCGCATCGAACAGTTTCCGGACGTCGTCATCGCCGGCCTGTTCGGCTTCAAGCCGTTTGAGCTGCTGCACTTCGACGCCGCGGAAAAGGCCGACGTCGACGTCGGCGCACTGTTCAAGGCCTGAGCCGCCGCACGCCCCATGCAGGCGATCGGTTTCCGCGCCCGCATCGGCAACCAGTTGCTGACGGGCTTCTATGTCGCATTGCTGGCTTTCGGTGTCCAGATCGGCAGTCACAGCACCTGGACGGCTTTTCTCGGCGCCATCGCGGCGCTCGGCTTCTGCGGCTGGATCGCCAACTACCGCCGCCACCTCCGCGTTGCCGACACGCCGACGTCGAAGATCGTGGCGGCAGCGCAGGGCTATGTCGAATTATCGGGAACGGCACGCCTGCTTGCCGGCACGCCGGTCGTCAATCCGCTGACGGGTCTGCCCTGCTGCTGGTACCGCTATTACACGGAAGTCCGATCGGGCGACGAATGGCGCCATGACGAAAGCGGCCTCAGTGACGACTGCTTCGCGCTGGACGACGGCACCGGACAATGCGTGATCGATCCGGCCGGCGCGGAAGTGCTGAGCGTTCACAAGCGGCAGTGGATCGAAGACGATCACCGCTACACCGAATGGACGCTATTGCCCGACGAACCGCTCTACGCGCTCGGAGAATTCGGCACGCGGCGCGGCAATGATCAGGCACCCGATGAAACGGCCGCGCTGGGCGCGCTGCTGGCCGAATGGAAAAAGGACCGGCCGACATTACTCAAGCGTTTCGATCTCGACCACAGCGGCGACATCGACATGACGGAATGGGCGCTGGCGCGGGCGGCAGCGCGGCGCCAGGTGGAACACGACATGGCGGGCGAACGTGCAATGCCCGGCGTTAATATCCTGTCGAAGCCGCGCGACGGCAAGCTGTTCGTGCTGTCGAATCGCAATCCCGCGGCGATCGACCGCCGCTATTTCCGGTGGAGCCTGTTCCATCTCGTGGCGCTGCTGTGCGCGGGCGGTGTCGCGGGCTGGCTCATCACATAGATGAGCGGGCGGGCGGAACGGTTGTGGTAAGCTGAAACCGGTCCGAACTGCAGGAAAACAATGATGGAGATTCGATCCAACCATGTGTTGGGATTGAGCCAGAGCGGCTTTCATCGCATTTATTACACCGAGTGGGGCAATCCGGCGGCCGAACAGGTTGTGGTGTGCGTCCACGGGCTGACGCGCAACTGCCGCGACTTCGATACGCTGGCGCAGGCGCTCGCCGACGATTGCTACGTCGTATGTCCGGACGTTGCCGGACGCGGCCGCAGCGACTGGCTGCTCAACAAGCTCGACTACAACTATCCGCAGTACCTGGCCGACATGAACGCGCTGATCGCGCGCATCACGACCGACGGCCGGAAGCAGCGCGTGTGCTGGGTCGGCACTTCGATGGGCGGACTGATCGGCATGCTGCTCGCCGCGCAGCCCGGTACGCCGATCGCGAAACTGGTGATGAACGACGTCGGGCCGCTGATTCCGAAGGCGGCGCTGGAACGCATCGGCCAGTATGTCGGCAAGGATCCGCATTTCAGCACGCTCGACGAGCTGGAAACCTACGTACGCCTGGTATCGGCGTCGTTCGGTCCGCTCACCGACGTGCAGTGGCGCCATCTCACCGAGACCGGCGCGAAGCAGTTCGACGACGGCAGTTGGGGCATGGTCTATGATCCGGCGATCGGCGACGCATTCCGCAACATCACGCTCACCGATGTCAATCTGTGGCAGTACTGGGACCGCGTGAACTGCCCGACACTGGTGACGCACGGCATCGAATCCGATCTGCTGCTGCCGGAAATCGTCGCCGGCATGCGCGAGCGCGGCCCGCGGCCGCACGTCGTCGAATTCGCGGGTGTCGGTCATGCGCCGATGCTGATGGCGCAAGACCAGGTAAAGGCCGTGCGCGACTTTGTGTTGGCAGACCGCTAGGCACGCCGCCGCCGCAATAGGTACAATCGTTCCATGCTGATATTCGAAACGATTGCCGAACAGCGCATCACCGAAGCGCTCGAACGCGGTGAACTGTCCGGCCTGCCCGGTGAAGGCAGACCGCTCGAACTCGACGACGACAGTCTGATTCCGGAAGAACTGCGCCTTGCCTGCCGTATTCTGAAGAATGCCGGCTTCGTGCCGCCCGAAGTGGAGCAGCTCCGCAGCATCCGCGAACTGCAGCAACTGATCCCGACACTCGATGACGATGCGCAACGCCGCCGTCTGATGCTGCGTCTCGACCTGCTGACCGCGCAGAGCGCCGCCGGCCGCCGGCACGGCGGATTGCGCATCGAGGACCGCTACTTCGGCAAGGCCGCCGCGCGCCTCGGTCATCGGCCGCGCCGGAGGTAGCACACGCATCGCGTTCATGCGGAAGCGGGGACGGCCTCGCGATTCCGGTACTCAATGGGGACGGCCCCGCATCCGAAGGAGAACTCGCATGGCGTGGCTCGTTCTGTTTCTTGCCGGACTGTTTGAAATCGGCTGGGCGATCGGCCTCAAATACACTGAAGGTTTCACGCGGCTGTGGCCGAGCCTGTGGACCGTCGCGGCGATGGCCATCAGTGTCGTGCTGCTCGGCATCGCGGTCAGGCAGCTGCCGATCGGCACCGCCTACGCGGTATGGACCGGCATCGGCGCCGTCGGTACCGTCATTCTCGGCATCGTGCTGTTCGGCGATCCGGCGTCGGCGCCGCGGCTGATCTGCGTCGCACTGATCATCGCCGGCATACTCGGGCTGAAGCTGGTCGCCACGTGACCGGTTCCGTTGCGCGCGGGAAGCGTGACGAACGCGATGTCAGCCATCACGCGCCAGCAGGCGCGACTCCTGCGCGTCGACCGGCATGATTCGCGCTACACCATGCGCGGCAAAACGACGGGCGGCGGCAAGCGCAGTGCGGTTTTTTTCGTGGTCGAGCGACCACTGCGCCTCGCGCAGCAGCAGCACCAGCTCGGACACCCGTCCCAGCGTCAGCGCAAAGCGGCGTGCGCCGGCTTCCAGTGTGGCTCGCTCCGGATTCTGTATCAGCCACTGTGCCGCCTGGTCGGCAACGCGTTCCGCGACCGCCGACAGTGCGATCAACGCCGGCTCGCGAACACCCTGCAGCAGAAAACCGATTTCGCGCCGCCACGCATCGACATGCGCGCCGCTCGCGGCCACTTGCAGCACGTCGAGCGCCAGCACGTTGGTCGTGCCCTCCCAGATCGGCAGCACGTGCGCGTCACGCAGCAGCAGCGGGATGCCGGTGTCCTCGATGTAGCCCTGACCGCCGAACGCTTCGATGATTTCAGTCAATACCGCGACGCACTGGCGCGCCGTCGTCAGTTTTGCAATCGGCGTCAATAGCCGCAGCAGGTTTTGCTGTTCCGCGCTGGCACGTCCGGCATCATGCCGGCCCAGCAGCTCGGCGACAAAAAATGTCAGATGAAACGCCGCCTGAAATTCCGCCTGCAGTCGCGCCAGCGTATCGAGATGCAGCGGCTTGTCGGCCAGCGGCGCACCGAACGCATTCCTGCGCGTGGCGAAATCGCGCGCCAGCGCAATGCCCCGCCGCATCAGCGCAATCGCCGCAACACTGTTCCAGGTGCGCGTGACGTTGAGCATCGGCGCGATGCTGCGTACGCCGTCCGTCAGTCCATGCACCGGCTGCGCGAGCGCGCCGTCGAGCGTGAGTTCGGCGGTCGGCACCTTGCGCGTGCCAAGCTTGTCCTTGAGGCGGTCGATGCGAATGCCGTTGGGCCGGCCGTCCGCATTGCGCGTTTCGACATAAAACAGTGCCAGACCTTTCGCACCGGCCGGATTGCCGTCGGGGCGCGCCAGCGTCAGCGCCAGCTGCGAGTTGATCGCCGACGTGAACCACTTGCGCCCGTAAAGCCGCCACTGCCCGTCTTCGTTGCGCGCGACGGTTTCGGTATTGCCGACATCCGAACCGCCGGAAGTTTCGGTCATCCATTGGCCGCTGGTCCAGAACTGCTGCGGATCGCGGCTGGTCAGATGCGGCAGCGCGCGTTCGATCAATGCCGTGTTTCCGGAAGCCAGCAGTGCCGCCGCCGCACCATCGGTCATCGCCAGCGGACAACTGTAGATATCGGTCGACGGCGTGAACAGATAGGCGAGCGCGAATTGAACGATTCGGGAAAATTCTCCAAAGGTTTTTTCATGCGCAACGGCAACCAGCCCGTATCGCGCAGCCAGCGCTTCCGCCCGCTGCCACAACGGCGTCAGTTCGACGTGATCGATGCGGTTGCCCCAGGCATCGTACTGAACCAGCCGCGGCTCATTCAGACGATCGGCAAGCTGCAGCCGGTACAGTTCGCCGCCGGCCAGCACCCCGACCGCTGACAGCTCCGGTTCAACGGTCTTCAGAACATCGGGCGGCAATGCACGCGCGAGATACGAACGCAGTACGCGATCGTCGGCGTATTGATCACCCGGTTGCGGCGGAGTCTGTGTGAAGGCCATTATGCAATCATCCTATACCGGCTGTTCGGCCACCTGTCTCATCACCCGGTAGAGATCGGCTTTTGCTTCGAAGCCGATGCCGGGTACGTCGGGCATGCGCACGTATCCGTCTTCTACCGGGATGCCGTCGGCAAAGCCGCCGAACGGCTGGAACACGCCGGGATAGGACTCGTTGCCGCCCAGTCCCAGCCCGGCGGCGATGTTCAGCGACATCTGGTGGCCGCCATGCGGAATGCAGCGCCGCGGCGACCAGCCGTTGGCCTGCAGCATGTCGAGCGTGTGCAGATACTCGACCAGGCCGTACGACAGCGCGCAATCGAACTGCAGCCAGTCGCGGTCGGGCTGCATGCCGCCGTAGCGGATCAGGTTGCGCGCATCCTGCATCGAGAACAGGTTCTCGCCGGTTGCCATCGGGCCTTCATAATGTTCGGCCAGCGCCGCCTGCAGCGCATAGTCAAGCGGATCGCCCGCCTCTTCATACCAGAACAGTCCGTACGGCTGCAGCGCCTTCGCATATTCGATCGCGGTCGGCAGATCGAAACGGCCGTTGGCGTCGACCGCCAGCTTCGAACCGGAGCCGGTGACCTTGATCACCGCTTCGATGCGCTTCAGGTCATCGGCCAGGCTTGCGCCGCCGATCTTGATCTTGACCACCGCATAACCGAGATCGAGATAGCGCTTCATCTCGTCCTGCAGCGCGGCGACGTTCTTGCCCGGATAGTAGTAGCCGCCGGCAGCGTAGACGAATACCTTGCCGTCCGCGCTGCCACCGCTGTAGCGCTCCGCGAGCAGCCGGTAGAGCGGTTTCTCCGCGATCTTCGCCACCGCGTCCCACACCGCCATGTCCAGCACGCCGACCGCGACCGAGCGCTCGCCGTGGCCGCCCGGTTTTTCGTTCGCCATCAGGCAGGCCCAGATCTTGTGCGGGTCCAGATTGGTGCCGTCATCGCTGACGAGCGATTCCGGCGCCGCGCCGCTCAGCCGCGGGATGAAGCGCTCGCGCAACAGCCCCTGCTGCGCATAGCGGCCGTTCGAATTGAAGCCGAATCCGGTCACCGGCCGGCCGTCACGCATTACGTCGGTCACCACCGCGACGACGCTCGCCGTCATGCGGCTGAAATCGATATACGCGTTGCGGATGTCGGAACTGATCGGCACCACCGCATCGTGGATCGCGGTGATCCTCATCGTTGCCCGCTCCGTTCTCCGGCAGTACTCACGCTGCCGTGTTCGGCGATCAATTGCGGCAATTGCGCCATGTTGCGGAATGTCGTCATTGCACCGGCCCCGAGCAGCCGCCGCGGCTCCATGATTTCGGCATAGCCGAACACCGTCATGCCGGCCGCCACGCCGGCCTCGACGCCGACCGGCGAATCCTCCACCACCAGGCAGCGCGCGGGATCGGCGTTCATTTGTCGTGCCGCATGCAGATAGATGTCGGGACGCGGTTTGCCATGCGCAACTTCGGTCACGCTGAACAGCCGACCGTCAAAGTATTTGAGCAATCCGGTGGTCCCAAGCGTGGTGCGCATCTTTTCGACGGTGCCGCTGGACGCAACGCAAAACGGCAAGTCGAGCGTGTTCAGCACCATTTCGACTCCATTCACCGGTTTCAATTGCGCAGCATACGCCGCGTTCGTGTGCTGCGTGAGGCGTGGCAAAAAATCCGCCGGCAACGGACAACCAAGCCGGCGCTCGATGATTTCAACGCACGCAGTCATCGAACGGCCGACGAAGGTTTCGAACATCTCCGGCAGCGTAAAATGCAGGCCCAGCTCGCCGAGCATTTCGGCGAATACGACATTGCTGATGCGCTCACTGTCGACCAATACGCCGTCGCAGTCGAAGATTATCAGGTCAAACATCCTGTTAGAGAAATGATTGCTTCTGGTTTGGAAAATATTGCGCAACTCCGACAGACCATTCTGATTTTTCCCCGCCTTATTGAGGCGGGGTGGACGCGAAGCGGACGGGGTGGTGGGCGGTGCCTGAAAAATCGACCACCCCTTCCGCTTCGCTCCCTGCGCCCGCGCAAGGCGGAGCAGGAGCCCGCCCAGCGGGTGCGACCCTGGAGCGGGATGCAGGCGCCTCAAGGCACGGCCGCCGGCATCCTCTCCGCTGGCCGATCCCCTGCGGGGCCCCTCGGCCAACGCTCCGAGGCGCCCTCCTTAAAGACAGGAGGGGAGACGTATGTGCTGCGCGATAAGTTACTCCAGTATGCCTTGCTTTACTGAGGCACCCGCTCCATTGTTTGTAATTTGAGGAAAAGTATCTACGCAGCGACTAAGCTACGGTTATTTCCCACTTCACTTACTTACGTACAACCAGCCACGTACATCACCCGCCTCATGCAGCTTCCACGCACGCGCAATTACGCCTTGCATTTCTTTGGGTGAAGCACCGCCCGCATGCGCCGCCAGCCGCAGCGCCTTTTCTTCAAGCTCGGCGCGTGTCAGCGTGTTGTCGGGATCGCCTTTCGGCGCCAGCACGCGCTGGTCGAATTCGCGTCCGTCCTTCGTCGTGACGGTGACATGCCCGATCCAGCGCTGCGGATAAGCGGCGTCGATTTCCGGATCGAGCACCATGCGCACGCGATCGTGAAACGCGCGCAAGCGCCGGTCCGCCAGCGCCACCTCAGTGAAATCGCCGAGTCCGGCACGGCCCTTCAGCGCGATCAGCGCCAGCACGAAACCCATCGAGAACTTTGACTGGTGCACGGTTTGCGGATCGGTCACCGGCCCCAGCACGTCGAACGCCGCCTGATGCACGTGCGCAGTCACCTTGGCGATATCGTCCGCACCGAGATCATGCGCGCGCATCAGTTCGAGCAGTGCGTCAGCGGCCGGATGAGTGTGGCGGCACGATGCATGAAACTTGAACGAAGTCTCGGCGATCGCCCAGCGCGACCCCAGGCCGTCCGTGAGAAACGAGGGATCGGCGTCGCTCGACATGCCGGCCGCCATCCCCTGCTCACCATCGAGAATACGCCGTGCGCCGGTGAAACCGTCACGCGCGACGTACGCCGACAGCAGGCCGTCGGCAGCGGCCTTGCCGGTATGGAGCTGCTTGGAATCCGCCGCGTCGCGCAGGAATTCCCACAATCCCGCCGCCTGCGTGCCGGCCGAACCGAGGCAATGCTGCATCGTGCGCGCATCGAGCTCCAGCACGCGCGCGACGCCGGCAGCCGCCGCCAATGTGCCAGCGGTGCCGGTGGTATGGAACACCTTGTAATGCGAGCGCCCGAGAAATTCTCCGACGCGCACGCCGCATTCGTAGCCCGCCACCGCCGCGGTAATGAAGTCGCGGCCGCTTGCGCCGGTTTCCTGCGCCGCGGCGAGCAGCGCCGGAAACACCACCGTGCCCGGATGCAACACCGAGCTGTTGTGCAGGTCATCCTGTTCGACGACGTGTGACGACGCGCCGTTGACCAGCGCCGCGAACAGCGGCGACGTGCGGCGGCGCGACGCCAGCAATTCGGACGGGCCGTCGGCCGGCCCCATGTGCCGCGAAAACTTGTCCAGTACCGTCACCGGCTGCGCGCCCTTTCCGGCGAGGCAGGAGGCGAACCAGTCGAGGAACAGCTCCTCGGTGCGCATCACCACTGGCTGCGGCAGATCCTGGTAACGGATACTGGCGAGAAACTCGCTGAGCACCACATTCGGCGCAGCGCTCTCTGTCACTGAACGAACGGATAATTGCATGATGCTTTCTCCATCGAATTTCGCAGGTCGGATCCGCGCGAAGCCCGTAACCCGACACCAGCGGTGGCACACCGGATTACGCTACGCCAATCCGACTTGCCACTGCACACTTCATTCCGCGCTTTTGCAGCCGTTGTTCCGCAAACCCTTTGCGTTCTCTTTGCGCCTTCGCGGTTCGCCTCTCGATCAGACGGCGGATTCGTTACGCAGCGCCGCGATCTCTGCATCGCTCAACCCCAGCTCCACCAGAATCGCGTCGCTGTGCTGGCCCACGTCCGGCACCGCTGCGAACACCGGCTCGAAGTCGGAGTGTGTCGCCGGTGGCCGCAGCGCCCGCACGCGTCCGGCCGGCGTATCGATCTCGCACCAGCGGTCGCGCGCCGCGAGCTGCGGGTGATCCCACACTTCCTGCAACTCGTTCATGCGCGCGTTCGCGATGCGCGCCGCGTCGAGCCGCGTTACCAGCTCGTCCGCCGTCAACGCCGAAAACACTTCATCGATGATGGCTGAAAGCGCGGCGCGGTTCGCGTGACGTTTCGCATTGCCGGCAAAGCGCGCATCCTGTGCCAGCTCCGGCTGTTGCAGCACGTCGTTGCAGAACGCAACCCATTCGCGCTCGTTCTGGATACCGAGCATCACGCTTTTGCCGTCGCCGGCGGTGAACCGACCGTACGGCATGATGGTCGCGTGATCGGCGCCGCTGCGCGGCGGCGGCGACCCGCCGTACGCCGCATAGTAGAGCGGATAGCCCATCCATTCGCTGATCGCATCGAACATCGACACTTCGACGCGGGAACCCTTGCCGGTTCTCCCCCGCTGCAGCAGCGCCGCCAGTATTCCGGAATACGCGTACATGCCGGCCGCGATGTCGACGACCGACAGGCCCACCTTGGACGGCGTGTCGGCGGTGCCGGTGACCGACAGCACGCCGGCTTCACTCTGCACCAGCAGATCGTAGGCTTTCTTGTCGCGGTACGGTCCGCTGTCGCCGTAACCGGAAACGTCACAAACGACGAGGCGCGAATGGCGCGCCAGCAACGCGTCGGCGCCGAGGCCCAGCCGCTCCGCTGCGCCGGGCGCGAGATTCTGGATGAACACATCAGCCTTCGCGATCAGCCGCGCGACGATGTCGGCGGCGCGCGCGTGCTTGAGATCGAGCGTCAGGCTTTCCTTGCCGCGATTGAGCCATACGAAATGCGACGACTGGCCATGCACCGTGCGATCGTAACCGCGCGCGAAATCGCCGGCGCCCGGCCGCTCGATCTTGATCACGCGCGCGCCGAGGTCCGCCAGCTGCCGTGTCGCGAACGGCGCGGCAACCGCCTGCTCGAGTGAAACTACGGTGATGTCGTCAAGTGGGCGCATATTTGGTGAAGCGTGAGGAGTGAGGGGTGAGGGGTGAGGAGTCAATCAACCGCCCCTCGGCGAATCGCCACGTATCCGAAAAATGACAGCGTCTTGGTGCAAGCAGGATGTCCAGGGTGCACGCTGCGCTGCTTTTATTCCTCACACCTCACTCCTCACCCCTCACGCTTCAAAAAGACCTGGGCATTCCCAGCACGTGCTCGCCGATATACGAAAGAATCATGTTGGTCGAAATCGGCGCCACCTGGTAGAGCCGGGTTTCGCGGAACTTGCGCTCGATGTCGTATTCGGCGGCGAAGCCGAAACCGCCGTGCGTCTGCAGCGCGGCATTCGCCGCTTCCCATGATGCGTCGGCTGCGAGCAGTTTCGCCATGTTCGCCTCGGCGCCGCACGGCTGATGCGCGTCGAACAGCGCAGCGGCCTTGAACCGCATCAGGTTTGCCGCTTCGACATTCACGTAGGCGCGCGCGATCGGGAACTGGATGCCCTGATTTTTTCCGATCGGCCGGTCGAATACGACGCGCTCCTTCGCGTAATTCGATGCCTTCTCGGTAAACCAGTAACCGTCGCCGATACATTCCGCTGCAATCAGGATGCGTTCGGCATTCATGCCGTCGAGAATGTAGCGAAATCCTCTGCCCTCTTCACCGATCAGGTTCTCTGCCGGCACTTCGAGATTATCGAAGAACAGTTCATTGGTCTGGTGATTGACCATGTTGCGGATCGGCTTCACCGTCAGCCCGTTGCCGACCGCGCTGCGCAGGTCGACGATGAACACCGACAGTCCGTCCGCCTTGCGCTTCACCTGGTCGAGCGGCGTGGTGCGTGCGAGCAGCAGCATCAGGTCGGAATACGGCACGCGCGAAATCCACACCTTCTGACCGTTCACGATGTAGCGGTCGCCGTCACGTACCGCGGTGGTCTTGAGCTTCGTGGTGTCGGTGCCGGTGGTCGGCTCGGTGACACCGAACGACTGCAGGCGCAGCTCGCCACGGGCGATACCGGGCAGGTACTTCCGTTTCTGTTCGGCGGAGCCGTGACGCAGCACCGTGCCCATCGTGTACATCTGCGCGTGACACACACCGGAATTGCCGCCGGAGCGGTTGATTTCTTCGAGGATGATCGACGCCTCGGTCACACCGAGTCCGGAGCCACCATACTCTTCCGGAATCAGCGCCCCGAGCCAGCCGGCATCGGTCAGCGCCTTGATAAAGGCTTCGGGATAGGCGCGCTCTTCATCGATCGCGCGCCAGTACTCGCCGCTGAAACGCGAACACAGTCCGCGCAACGCGTCGCGCAACTCGCTATGAGGGTCAGACTCCGGCATGGGATCGCTCATCAACCACTTGAATACGGGCATGCCGCGAAGTCACCAGCAGTCTGACAGCCCCGGGCAATACAATTGCATACGTTACCGGAAAAGCGCCGTGCGTGCCAACCTGGCGACCGCATTTCAATGAGCAACGGACGGCGTTGCAGCCGTTTTCACTCACGGAAAAACGCCCCCCTGCAGCCAGCAACGCAGCCGGACGGGGAAAAGGTGCAGACTGAAAGCCGTCGTTACACCGCTCCGTACTCGCGCTACGCGGCGCGCTGCGGTGACGCTTCATCGAGGCGGAACGAGGCATCCCAGCCCAGTTCCCGCCGCGCCTTCTCGCAGCTGACCGCCGTGTCCGTTTCAGCAATATTGTAAGCGCCGCGCCGGCCGCTCTCGATCGCGAGCAGTGCGGCGCGGGCGGCCGCGTCGACGTGAACGGAGAGCGTCGGGTCGGTCGCGGCAGGTGCTCCCGTTCCCGGACCATAAAGCCGGCCGTAGCGCAGCACGATCCCTTCCAGCTTCGCTGCGCCGAGCACCGCGCCTTCCAGCGCGGCAATGCCCTGAACCGTGACCGAACGCGGCGCGGCGGCGTCGAGATCCAGGGGAGCGTCCTCGACGTGCGGCGTGCGCCCCGGCGCGTAAGCCCAGGCGATGCTTTGCGCAATGAAGCGTCGCGCGCCCGCAGCCAGTGCCGCTGTGACCAGATTGCGCGTGCCGTCACGGCGGATGCGCGCATTGCGCTGCGACGCTTCCCCCATCCGGGCCGGATCGAGACCAGGTGGCAGATCGGTGAGCTGATGAATCACAACGTCGGGCTGTGCGCCCGCAACCGCCGCTACCAGCGCCCCGGCGTCGAAGACGTCGACAATGACCGGCTCCACTCCCGCCGCCTTCAGCCATTCCGCCTTCTCCGGCGAACGCGTGGTACCGGTGACAACAAACCCGCCGCGAACCAGCAGCGGCACCAGTCGACGGCCGATCGCACCCGCCGCGCCGGCGACGAATATTTTGTGCTTCATCTGTGACTCCCGGAAAATTGGATGGCGGCCGGAACGCCGCATGCCCGGTGGCCGCGACTCACCGGCTCCATTCGCTGGCGCTCAGGCCGTCGCCGTCGCGGCCGGCCGGTAGCCGCCGGCGGGCGCGCGCCCTTGCTGTGCATGTCGAGGCAGTAAGCGCAGCCGTTGATCGGCGACGCGCGCATTTTCACCAGTCCGCGCAGCGCCGAAATCCCGTCCGGGGCTCTTTGATGAAATCGATACGTCGTTCCATGGTTTGCTCCTGTCAAATGAACGACGATGATTGATGGATTAGGCCTTTGCAAAAAGCGCCTGGGCATCGGGGTGCGTGAACGGCGTCACCGGTGAATCGAAGCGGCCCGTTTCGTACAGCTGCGCGGCCGCCTGCTGCACCAGTCCCATCACCGCGCATACCGGACCGATCGCGGTGCTCACGCGCGCGACGCCAAGCCGTTCGAGTTCCGTGGCGGGAGGCGCATCGTGCATCAGCGCGATATTGACCGGCGCATCCAGTGCTTTCACCAGCGCCGCAATGGTTTGCGCATCGGTGAGGCCGATCGGAAAAAAGCAGTCGGCGCCGCTGTCGAGATAGATTCGCGCGCGGCGAATGGCTTCATCGAAGCGCTCCTGTTCGCCGCCGATGCGCAGCAGATAGAGATCGGTGCGCGCGTTGATCACGATCGGCACGCCGGCGGCCCGTGCTGCTTCCCGTGCGGCACGGATGCGCGCTGCCATGTCGCCGCTGTCGCGTACCGGTGCGTCGGCACGATGCGTGCCGTCCTCGAGATTGATGCCGGCGACACCGGCCCGGATGGCTTGCGTCACCGTTTCGGCCACTGCATCCGGCGTATCGCCAAAGCCGGCTTCGAGATCGGCCGTCACCGGGCCGTCCACGACGCGGGCGATGCGCGCGGTTGCGGCAATGACTTCGTCGCGCGGCACCTGTTCGCCATCGGGGTAGCCCAGCGCCCACGACACGCCGCCGCTGGTGGTGGCGATGGCCGCAAAACCGGCGCGCTGGAACAGTCGCGCGCTCATCGCGTCCCACGCATTCGGAAGCAACAGCATGCGTGAACCGCGCTGCCGCTCATGCAACTTGCGAAAGGCTTCCGCCTTGTGTTTCTGACTGGCGATATCCATGTGAACTCGTCTCCGCTGCCGGCGCGATGTGGCCGTGAAATCAACCGTACTGTGCCTCTGCCATATGACGCAGGATACACGCCGATGGCACTTTCGAATAAGCCATAAATCGTTAAAATGAATGGGCCATGAAAGCACTGATTTCCGATCCCTTCCGCTCACGGCTGGAACGCGCGGACGGCGCGCCGCTCTACCGCCAGCTGCGGAACCGCATCCGGCACGCAATTCTGGACGGCGTACTGCAGCCGGGAGCGCGACTGCCATCGTCGCGCGCGCTGGCCAGCCAGTTGGCATCGGCTCGCGGCACTGTCGAGCGGGCTTACGAACTGCTGATTGCCGAGGGCTATCTCGTCGGCCAGGCCGCCGCGGGCACTCTCGTCAATCCCCAGCTTCACGGCCATGTCGGACGAATGGCCATGACGGCGCTACAGCAGCCGGCGCCAGCGGCGACGACTTCGCGCAACGCCGTCACCGGCCACAACATCCTGTTTCATCCGGGTCTTCCGGCATTGGATGCCTTTCCGCGCAAGCTGTGGTCGCGGCTCGCGGGACGCCGGGCGCGCGACCTGTCGGCGGCAACGATGGTGTACCAGGAACCCGCCGGCTACCGGCCGCTGCGTGACGCCATTGCCGGCTATCTGTGGGTGGCGCGCGGCATTTCGGCTTCGGCCGAGCAGATATTCATTACGGCGGGATTCGACGGCGCGCTGGCGCTGGTCGCGCGTCTGCTGCTCGGGCACGGCGAACAAGTATGGATCGAGGACCCCGGATATTTCCGCGCACGCGACGGGTTGCGGCTGGCCGGCGCCGTACCGGTGCCGGTGGCGGTGGACGCGCACGGTCTGCGCGTCGACGACGGATTGCGGTTGGCGCCCGACGCCGCGCTCGCCTACGTCACGCCGTCGTACCAGGCGCCGCTTGGCGCGACATTGTCATTGCCGCGGCGGCTGGCGCTGCTGGACTGGGCCAATCGCAGCGGCGCGTGGATCGTGGAGGACGATTACAGCGGCGAATTCCGTTACGACGGCTGGCCGCTGCCGGCGCTGAAAAGCCTCGATACCAGGGAGCGCGTGTTCTACGTCGGCAGTTTCAGCAAGACATTGTTTCCCGCCCTGCGCCTCGGCTATCTGATCGTGCCACGTTCACAGGTCGAACGCTTCGTGCAGGCCTGCGCGCACATCGCGCCGCACGCGTCGCTGATCGAGCAGATGACCGCGGCGGACTTCATCGCGCAGGGCCACTTCGCGCGTCACGTCCGGCGCATGCGCAAACTGTACGCGGAGCGGCGCGGCGCGCTGGCGCAGGCGCTGGCTGCCGCGTTTGGCGCGCGCCTGCGCGTCGATCCGGAGGCCGGCGGCGTGCACCTGGTGGCGTGGCTGCGTCGCGGCACAAGCGACGCCGAACTGGCGCGGCGTGCCATTGCCAACGGACGGATGGCAAGCCCGCTTTCGGCATGGACGCTCGCCGCACACTGCCGGCCGGCACTGCTGCTGGGCTTCACCAACATCCCGGTCGAGGCAGCGGCGCGCGAAGCGCGTCAGCTGCGCCGCATCCTGGACAAGTAGACGGCAACTGCCCGTTTCGCGACCGCGCAACGGATGACGCGCAGCGTATCCGGCTACGACTTCGAGTATCCGGGCGGCAGCGTCTGTTCAAACGACTTGCGCGACGCAACGCCATCGAGCCACTTCGCGAGTCGCGCGTGGCGGCTTCGCCAGTCGTGCGGGTAACGGAAATCGATGTACTGCAGCGCGACGCCGAGTGCGATATCGGCAGTGCCGAACGCATTGCCGGCCAGCCGTGCGGCACCGCCGTGCACGCGTTCCGCGGTGCCGAGCGCGCGCATGATGCGCGTCTCCTCGCGCTCAATGGTCTGCGGCAACTGTTTGTCCACCGGACGCCGCGTCTCGTGCAGGCGTGCCACCGTGGCGTCGATCAGTCCCTGTGCCAGCGCCTGCCACCACTGCGACCGCCAGTAGCCGGCGGCGTCCTTCGGCAGCAGCGGTTTGCCGTCGAGATTGTCGAGATAGGACACCACCAGCGTCGATTCGAACACAAAACTGTCGGGCTCGAGCTCCAGCACCGGCACCTTGCCCAGCGGGTTCATCAGCGGAACCGGCGAATCCACCAGCCACGGATCACAGACGACAAACTCGCAGTCGATGCGCTTTTCGACGATCAGTACGCGTGCCTTGCGGGTATAGGGTGAGGTCAACGAACCGTAGAGCTTCATCATCGACTCCTTCGCCGGTAAATAGGAAGACGGATATGAAGACGGCATTGTAGCGCCTTCGTTGGGTAACGGCCGCCGGCAACAGACGTTAGAATGATGCCTTTACGCGGCCGCCCGCGCGCCACACCACCAACCTTTATCACGAAAGTCATCAACATGTCGCTCCCTCTCGAAGGTGTCAAGGTTCTCGATCTCAGCCAGGTGATGGCAGGCCCCTATTGCACGATGATGCTGGGCGACATGGGCGCCGAGGTGATCAAGATCGAGAGCTTTCCCGGCGGCGACACGTCGCGCCGCTTCGATCCGTTCGTCAACGACGAGTCGTATTGCTTCGCGGTGCTCAACCGCAACAAGAAGAGCGTCGCGCTCGATCTCAAGGATCCGCGCGGCAAGGATATTTTCATGAAGCTCGCAGCACAGGCCGACGTCATCGTCGAAAATTTCCGGCCCGACGTGAAGGCGCGGCTGGGCGTCGATTACGCGACGGTGAAGGCATTCAATCCGGCCATCGTCTATTGCTCGATTTCCGGCTTCGGGCAGACCGGTCCGTACGGCAAGAAAGGCGGCTTCGACATCATCGCGCAGGGCGTCACCGGCATCATGCGCATGACCGGCGAACCCGGCGGCCGGCCGGCCAAGGTCGGCATCGCGATGAACGATCTGTGCGCCGGCGCCACCGCGCTGTCGGCCATCCTCGGCGCCTACATCAAGCGCCTGAAGACCGGCGAAGGCCAATACGTCGAGACCTCGCTGGTCGAAGCCGGGCTGGCGTGGACGTTCTGGGAAGCCGGCGCCTGGTTCGGCGCCGGCGAGCTGCCGCTCGCCACCGGCACCCGCCACCGCCGTTCCACGCCATACCAGGCGTATCAAACTCAGGACGGTTACGTCACCGTCGGCGCCAACAACGAAAAGTTGTGGACCGCGTTCTGCCTCAAGGTCGTCGACAAGCCGGAGTGGCTCGACGATCCGCGCTTCAAGGGACTGCAGAACCGGCTGCAGGCAATCGACGAGCTGGAACGATTGATCGAAGCGGTGCTGAAAACGCGGCCCACCGCGTACTGGGTGGAAAAGCTCGACGCCGCTGGCGTACCGGGCGGGCCGGTCTACACCTATGACCAGGCGCTTGCCGATCCGCATATCCAGGCGCGCAACATGGTGGTCGAAATAGACCATCCGAAAATGGGCCGCATCAAGATGCTCGGCCTGCCGGTCAAATCGAGCGGCGAGCTGGCCGCGATCCGCACGCCGGCGCCGTGGCTCGGCCAGCATACTGACGAGATGCTGACTCGTCTCGGATTGCCGCAGCCGGAAATCGATGCACTGCATGCGGAAAACATCGTCTACGACAAGTACCACGCCTGACCGCTGTCTCCAAACAGCGACGCGAAACCACCGAATCTGTAACCGCTTGTAACGTTGCTTTGAAATTGCCGCGGTTCATATAGAATTCGCGTGGGTTTTCCGTTGATCACCTGAATGACAACATCATGAATGACATCGTTCGCCGCGCACCTTTCGTAGTCGCTGCGTCCGCCACGCCGAAGTCGGACGGGTGGGACAAGCTGCTCATCATCACCATCTTCGGCGGCATTCTCACGCTCGCGTACGCTGCGCTGTCGACGGCGATCTTCGATCCGCTGCTGAGACTCGCGTATCACGACGACTGGTTCGATCTGATGGTCCGCCCGACCGTGCTGTGGATACTGATGGGCATTTTCCTGCTCACGCTGCGCACGGTGATGTGGCTGCGATACCGCGCGTTCGCGCCGGCCACCGCGGATGATGCGCCGCGGCTCACCGTCATCATTCCGGCCTACAACGAAGGTCGGATGGTCGAAAAATCGATCGATTCGGTGGCGGCCGCCGACTATCCGCGCGACCGGCTGCAGATCATTGTCGTCGACGACGGCAGCCGCGACGATACCTGGGACTGGATCGAGCGTGCGGTCGCGCGCCAGCCGCAGCTCATCACGCCGATCCGTTTCGTGCACAACCGCGGCAAGCGTGCCGCGCTGGCCGAAGGTTTCCGCCAGGCGACCGGTGACGTGGTGGTGACGATCGACTCCGACAGCGTGATCGAGCGCAACACGCTGCTGGCGATGGCGGGACCGTTCCGCAACGCGAAGGTCGGCGCGGTCGCCGGCAAGGTCGCGGTGTTCAACCGTCGCAAGGGACTGCTGCCGCGCATGCTGCATGTGCGCTTCATTCTTGCGTTCGATTTTCTGCGCAGCGCGCAATCGACCTACGGTACCGTGTACTGCTGCCCCGGCGCGCTCGCCGGCTACCGCATGTCGGCGGTGCGTCAGATACTGGAAAAATGGGAGCACCAGACCTTCATGGGCGTCGACTGCACCTATGGTGAGGACCGCGCACTCACCAACTGCATCCTGCAGCTCGGCTACGACAGCGTTTATCAGCGCAACGCGGTGGTGCATACGCTGGCGCCCGAAACCTACACCAAGCTGTGCAAGATGTATCTGCGCTGGGACCGCAGCTACATTCGCGAGGAAATCCGCTTTCTGAGCAAGGTTGTCTGGAAACGCCCGCTGGGCTCGCGCCTGATCGCGTTCGTCGAAACGATGATGAACGCGCTGCGTTTTCCGGTCACCTATGTGTCGCTTACGCTGTGGATCGCGTTCATCATCGTCGAGCCGGCGGCGATGCTGCGCATGATGATCGCGATCGGCATCGCGTCGACCTTCTACATGCTCTACTATCTGCGCAGCGAACGCTCGTGGGACTTCATCTTCGGCGTGCTCTATGCCTACTTCGCGTTCTTCGGGCTGATGTGGATCTTCCCGTACGCGGCGCTCACGGTACGTGCGAAATCGTGGCTGACGCGGTGAGCTTCAGGGGTTAACCGCCTGTCACGCCTTCACTACGTTCTCCGCCGGTTCCGCGTAAACGCCGCGGGTGTCGATGATCAGCTTCGCGTGCTTGCGGATCAGGTCGTAATCGAACGCATCGTGATTGGTCGCCAGCAGTACGAAATCGTAGCGCGCCAGGCTTTCCGCCGTCAGCGGCACGCTCTTCAGGTCGAAGCTGTGCTTGCGGATGTTCGGAAACACCGGTACGTGCGGATCGGAATACTCGACCTGTGCGCCGCGCTCGCGCAGCAGTGACATCAGCTCGACCGACGGCGATTCGCGCAAATCATCGACGTTCTTTTTGTACGACACGCCCAGCACCAGTGCGCGGCTGCCGTTGATCGTGCGCCGCCTGCGGTTCAGCGCATCGGCGATTTTTTCGATCACCCAGTGCGGCATCGCGCTGTTGATCTCGCCGGACAGCTCGATGAAGCGCGTATGCACGCCGTACTCGCGCGCCTTCCACGTCAGGTAGAACGGATCGATCGGAATGCAGTGCCCGCCCAGTCCCGGGCCCGGATAGTACGGCACGAAGCCGAACGGCTTGGTCGACGCGGCGCGGATCACTTCGTGAATGTCGATGCCCATGCGGTCCGCGATCATCTTCATTTCGTTGACCAGCCCGATATTGACCGCGCGGTGAATGTTTTCCAGCAGCTTTGCCATTTCCGCGGCACGCGTCGAGCTCATCGGGATCACGCGGTCGATCGCCTGGCCGTAGAGCGCGAGTCCGACTTCCAGACAGGCCGGCGTCGCGCCGCCGCACAGCTTCGGAATCGCGCGCGTCACCGACTGCGGATTGCCGGGATCCTCGCGTTCCGGCGAGAAACACAGAAACACGTCCTCTCCGACACGCAAGCCGCGCGCCTCGATGCGAGGCTTCAGTTCCTCGTCGGTGGTTCCGGGATAGGTGGTACTTTCGAGCGAAACGACCTGGCCGGCGCGCATGTAGGGCAGCACTTCGTCGATCGTCCCGGTGACGTAGCTCAGATCCGGCTCGCGATAGGCATTGAGCGGCGTCGGCACACAGATGATCAGCGCGTCGGCTTCGCCGCTGCGGCTGAAATCGGCACTCGCCTCGAAGCCGCGCTCGAGCGCCGTCGCAATTTCATCGGGCCGGATGCGCTCGATGTAGCTGCCGCCGGCGTTGAGCGTTTCAACCTTGGCGGCGTCGATGTCGAAGCCCAGCACGCGATAGCCGGTCTCGGCAAAACGCAGCACCAGCGGCAATCCGACGTAGCCCAGCCCGATCACGCCGATCACGGCCGATTTGTCATTGAATTTCGTTATCAGCGCATTCTTGGTCATTTTGTCGAAATCCCGCACATTCGCGTCGCCGATTCACGAACCAATCTTTGCGCGAAATCAAGAAAACGCGGCAGCCTGCGCCACCGCGGCAATCCGATCCATTATACTGTGGCCCGTTTCTGAAAACCTGCCGTCATGACCACTTCGCCGGATCATAAATCTGCGCCACGACTGCGCACCACCGCCGCCGAGATCGGCCTCGATACCGTGCGCGACGTGGTGGACGATTTTTACAACCGGGTACAGCATCATTTGACGCTTTCGGTGCCGTTCTCGATCGTCGACGACTGGAACGAGCACAAGGCACATCTCACCCATTTCTGGTGGGTTGCGCTGGGCGGCGCACCGTACCGCGACAAACCCTACAACGTCGCGGTGAAGCACATGGAAGCGGGCTTCACGCCCGAGCTGCTGGTCGACTGGCTCACGCTCTTTCACGAGACGCTGTCCGATCATCTCGCGCCGGAACAGGCCATGCCGTGGTTCGAGCGGGCGCAGAACATTGGGCGTTCGCTCAACATGATGCACCACCACTTCCAGAGCGACGAGCGCCGCATCGCCTGATTCCCCGCCTCTGACGCAAGCCGGCCGCGCGCTTCCGCGGCCACACGGCGCAACGCTTGCAGCACGGTGACGCGCCACCCCGGCAAGGGGTCCGCGCCGAAATCCGCTTCGATGAATCCTGCTTTTGCAGCTGCGGGAAACGTCATTGACCCAATGAATGAGAATCCGTATCATTTCTATTTGAACCATCCCATTCCGTATCGAGGTGTCTTCATGAACATGCGCTCCGTGGTGTACACGGCGGTTTTTTTCTGCGTCACTGCATTGGTGCCGGCGGCCGCATTCGCCGCGATGCCGACTTTCACGCTGTCGATCAAGGATCACAAGTTCGATCCCACCGAGCTGCATGTTCCGGCCGGACAGAAGATCAAGCTGATGGTGAAAAACCTCGACAAGACACCGGAAGAATTTGAAAGCCACGAGATGAAACGTGAAAAGGTGATTCCGGGCGGCACCACCGGCACAGTTTATATCGGCCCGCTCGACGCAGGCACCTACAAGTTCTTCGGTGATTTCCACCAGGCTACCGCACAGGGCAAAATCATCGCCAAATAGAGAACCTATCTCATGAATATTCGCGTGATGCGTTGTGGCCCAAAAGATGCGGATGCAAGGCGCGGCGCGCCGCCCATAGCCTACCTATGTGCAAGCGCGGTAACGTCGCAGACAAGCTGCGTTACGCCGCAGACGCGCTTTTGGGCCACAACCCGAAGGAACCGGGCGATTGGGGCGCGTTTCAGCGTCGCTCGCGCCGCCCCACGGAGAACGCAGCTTTGGAGCGGGGGCGGCGCAGCGAGCCCCGGAAAGAACGCCTCGTGTTCGGCGCGCCTTACCCCGTCTCCGCACCAAGGCTTCGCCCACCGTGAGCCGGGGCTACCGCATCTCAAATCACCCGGTCGCACACGTGAATATTCATGAGATAGGTTCTTATTAGCCGAGGCGCGCATGCTGGCCACTGCCATTATCGTCTTTCGTGAAGTACTCGAGGCATCGCTGATCATCTGTATCGTGATGGCGGCGACCAAGGGCGTGCCGTCGCGCGGGCGCTGGGTCAGTGCCGGCACCGTGGCCGGCATTGCCGGCGCCGTGATCGTCGCGCTGTTCGCCGACCAGATCGCATCGGCGGCTGAGGGCGGCGGTCAGGAAATCTTCAACGCCACGGTGCTGTTCGTCGCGGTGATCATGCTGGCATGGCACAACATCTGGATGAACAGCCACGGCCGCGAAATGGCGACCACGATGAAACAGATCGGCGCCGCGGTGCGCGCCGGCAGCCGGCCGATGTATGCGCTGGCGATCGTGTGCGGCATCGCGGTGTTGCGCGAAG
The DNA here is from genome assembly GCA_035700525.1 of Burkholderiales bacterium. Taxonomy (GTDB): domain Bacteria; phylum Pseudomonadota; class Gammaproteobacteria; order Burkholderiales; family JBDZVW01; genus JBDZVW01. The sequence continues at coordinate 9,898 of DASSON010000061.1, read as the reverse complement.
GCTCCGAGATCGTGCTGTTCCTTTACGGCATCGCGTCGTCCGGCACTGGCGCGATCGGCATGCTGATCGGCGGCATCATCGGCGTGATTGCCGGCGCGGCCTTCGGTACCGCGCTGTATTACGGCCTGCTGCGCATTCCGCTGCGTCATCTGTTCACCGTCACCAACTGGATCATTCTGCTGCTCGCGTCCGGCATGGCGGCGCAGGGAGCGTCGTTCCTGGTGCAGGCCAATCTGCTGCCGGCGCTCGGCTCGACGATGTGGGATACGTCGTGGCTGCTCACCGAAGGCAGCATCCTCGGCAAGGTGCTGCATACGCTGGTCGGTTATACCGCGCGTCCGTCCGGTATCCAGCTCGTGTTCTACTTCGTGACGCTGATCACGATCCTGACGCTGATGAAGCTGTTCAACCGCAAGCCGCAACCGGCGCCCGCCCGCGCCGCACCCGACAAAGCGGCGGACGACGCGACCCGCGTGCCGATGTCGTCCTGACGTTTGCCGGCAGTGCTTCCGTCGCAAACCGGCGCCGCCAAGGAACGGCGCCTGGCGCGCTTCCTCTGACAGCGGCCGCTGCCGGCAACGTTGCCGGTATATAATTCCGGCTTTTCCGCGAGATAGCCATGAGTCTCGAACAAGTGGGATCGGGTCGCGATCTGCCGAACGATTTCAACGTCATCGTCGAAATCCCGATGAATGCCGATCCGATCAAGTACGAGGTGGACAAGGAAACCGGCGCGATCTTCGTCGACCGCTTCATGGCCACCGCGATGCGCTATCCGTGCAACTACGGCTACATTCCGAACACGCTGTCGCAGGACGGCGATCCGGTCGACGTGCTGGTGGTCAGCCCGTTTCCGCTGATCAGCGGCGTGGTGGTGCGCTGCCGCCCGGTCGGCATGCTGAAAATGGTCGACGAGGCCGGCATCGACATGAAGGTGCTGGCGGTGCCGATCGACAAGTCCTGCACGCTCTATCGCGACATCGGCACGCCGCGCGATCTGCAGCAGTCGGTGCTGTACCAGATCTCGCATTTCTTCGAGCACTATAAGGATCTCGAAGCCGGCAAATGGGTGAAGGTCGAGGGCTGGGTCGGCGCCGAGGAAGCGAAAGCCGAGATTCTCGAAGGCGTGAAACGCTACAAGACCGCCAGGAAAAAGCCGCGGTTCTAGCGTCAGGCCGACTTTCGCCGCGAGCGGATAACAGGCGGTATTCGACCGCTGAACGGTATTTACTTCCGCCCGGCCCCAAGCGCAAAATCGGTAGACGCACGGATGCCGGAAGAGCGTCCGCCGACTGGGGCAAGCAGGAGGGTTCAGATTCATGCGAAACGGGCGCAGACCCGGGATTTTCCATTCGCGCATGCGGCGTGCAGCGCAAGGCTGCATCATCGCAATTGCTGCGCTGGTCACATTGAGCACTGCACAATCACAGCCGCTGGCAGGCGGCAACTACGGCTGCAGCTGGCGCGGCGTATCGTTCGCGTCTCCGCTGACGTCAAACGAACAAGCGGCCGCCGGCAGCCTGAACGACGCGCGCGGCACGTCCGATTTGCGGCAACTGATCAGCGCGCTCGACACGCTGTCGGACGACCAGGCCCGGTCGGCGCTGGACAATCTCGGCGGCGAAATCTACGCCAACCTGGCGCGGGTAAGTCTGACCGTCGCTTCCGGCATGCTGCGCACCATCGCCAGCCGCATCGGTGGGCTCAACATGGGGAGCACCATCGGCGCGGCCGGCTACGCCAGCGGATTGAAAACGGCGTACACGAATCCGTGGGCGATTTCGGAGACGAATCAGACTTGTGCGCCACTGGCGGTGAACACCACGGCTCCGTCCACCCTCGGCCTTCGTGGTTTCTGGATGCAGATGCTGGGCACATCCGGCTCCGCGCTCGGCGACGGCAACGCGCCCGGCTACGGCTACGGCAGCCAGGGCATGATGCTCGGGTATGAGCGCACGCTGGCCGGCGGTACCGTGCTCGGTGCCACCCTCGCTTACATGAAAACCAGCGTGACGCTCGACAGCGGCGGCAGCGGCAGCTTCGACAGCCCGCAGTTCGCCACCTACGGCAAGTACGCCAGCGGATCGTGGGCGTTCAAGGGCGTGGTGGACTACGCGACCAATCAATACCACGCCGCGCGCACGATCGCGTTCGGCGATGCGATCGATCAGGCTCAGGGCAGCTACGGCGCACAGCAGTGGTCGGCGTATGCCGAGGCCGCGTACGACTGGCCGCTGTACGGTTTCAACGTGCAGCCGGTGGCCGCGCTGTCGTGGGTGAACCTTCAGCAGGATGCATTCACCGAAAGCGGCGCCGGCGACGCCGACCTGGCGGTGTTGGGCGGCACCGCCAATACGCTGACTTCGGCGCTCGGCGCGCGCGTCACGCGTTCGTTCAACACCGGCGACGGCAACAACGCCAGACTCGAGCTGCGCGCCTACTGGACGCCGACACTGACCGATACCGAAACGCACGTCACGAGCCGCTTCGCGGAGGCGCCGGACAGCCCGGTGTTCACCGTGGCCAGCACGCAGCCGTCACGCGACGCGGCGCTGTTCGGCGCCGGCTTCACGGCGCAGATGTGGAAGAACCTGTCGCTGCACGTCGATTACAACACCACGCTGAGCGACAGCGAATCGAGCCAGACGGTGGTCGCCGGCATGCAATACACGTGGTGACACGCGGCGGGATGAAGCTCTGCATCGTATCCGACAGTCACGATCACTCCGATCTGCTGCTGCGCGCAGTACATGCGGCAATGGACGACGGCGCGCAAGCGGTGATCCATTGCGGCGACATCATCAGCGCCGATACGCTGCGCGGCCTGCGTGCGGCGGCGATCACAGTGCACGCCGTTCATGGCAACAACATCGGCAATCCGGCTGACCTCATCGCGCTCGCCAATGAGCCGGGCAGCCGCATCCGTTATTACGGCGAAGAAGCGCAACTGCTGCTCGGCGATCGCAGGATCTTCGTCACCCACTACCCGGACCGCGCGCAGTCGCGGGCCGCGGCGGGCGGCTGCGACATCGTTTGCTGCGGACACAGCCACCGCGCCGAAATCAGAACCGTCGACAATGCGGGCGGCGGCACGCTGCTGATCAATCCCGGCACTGTCGCCGGAATACGGGCGGCTCCGACTTTTGCAGTGGGCAACCTGCAGACGCTCGAATTCAGCATCCGGCCGCTGTAATACGCAAACAAGCGACGGTGGCGCAACGCTTTCATTCCACCGCTTCCATCAGCAGCCACAGCATCGCGCCAATGCCAACCGGCATCCCGTAGCGCGCGACAGGCGAGCGCACCGGACCGCGCACGATTTCAACCGGGACAGGCGTCAGCTCCACGATCCGCCGCACCATCAGGTCACCGGTCGCGTCCACGCCCCACATGCCTGCGGCCGGTCCCATCACAATCTGTCGGCAACCCAGGCGTTGTGCGTGGGATGCAACGGTTGCCGCCACGTCGCCGAACTCGACATGGGCAACGTATGGCACGCCGGCCTGATCGAGCAATGCACGCGCCGGCTGTAGCATGCGTCTGGCGGCGGCACGATGGTATGCGGCGCGTACGTCAAACCGGACAAAGCGCGCCACATGATGCGAAAACGGCGTTCGCACATGCAGCAGATGCACCGCCACGGACCGGTCCGCTCGATGACGTTCGATGGCACGCCTGACGCTGCCTGACGCATCGAACGAAGACCCGATTGGAATCAGAATGCCAGTCACGTTCCGTCTCCTCTCACAGCGATCGATTGCGACGATCCTTACTTCGACGTATCGCTGATGCGCACGTAGCGCCCATCCGGCCGGTTGCGCACGGCGCGTCGGTTGCGCCAGTAGCCGAAGCCCAGCACGCCGCCGATCACCAGCACATGGAGCAGAACCAGAACCGCGCGATGGTCCGCGACGTAGTCCGCAATCAGCGCTTCACCGGTGATCATTTTCACTGCAGTCCATGCCAGTACGCCGGCGCCCACGTAGATGATGGCGGGAAAGCGCTGCATCAGCCGCAGCACCAGCGTACTGCCCCAGACCACGATCGGAACACTGATTGCGAGCCCGATCAATACCAGCGCGAAGCTGCCGTGCGCTGCTCCGGCCACCGCCAGCACGTTGTCGACGCCCATCACCGCGTCGGCGATGATGATGGTTCTCAGCGCACCCCAGAAGCTGTTGGCCGCAGTCGTCTTGTGTTCGCCATCCGACTCGTCGCTGTGCAGCAGCCGCAGCGCGATCCAGATCAGCGCCAGGCCCCCGGTGAGCATAAGTCCCGGAATGCCGAGCAGCCACACTGCCACCAGCGTCAGCGCCGCGCGCACCGCGATGGCGCCGGCGGTGCCGCACAGGATGGTCCGTTTCTGCAGATGCGGCGGAACGTTGCGCGCGGCCAGCGCGATGACGATGGCATTATCTCCGGCCAGCACCAGATCGATGACGATGATTGCCAACAGCGCGGAGAAAAAGTCCGGTGAGAGCAGTTCCATTTCAACCTCCAGGTTGCGGCGCCTGTCGCATCAACGTGAGACAGACGGCCGGTTGCACGCGCCTTCGCCGAGCTTGGAGCCGGTCACGCGCACTTCGCGAGACCAACGCCGCACTGGCAAAGGTCTCGCTTGCAACCTGGTGGTTGCCGGAAAAACCGGGGATGCAATCCCGTGATGACGGTCTTTCCGCAAGCAGTGCATCGCGCACTGCCTTGAAGCTACTCCCCTTTGGGGAAGACACCATTCATGAGTCCAACAAACAGACCCGTATGGCCGCAGTTTGCTGATTCAAAATCCAAACTGCACGGTCATTATGACAGCCGGGGTATTCGCTGGCAACCGGAAAATGACGCGTACAGCACCGCGCTGCATTGGATCAAATTTGTCCATCTGCACAATACGCAATTTGTTGAATAACATAAAGTTATTCATGGTTCACCGCGTCAGCTACGATACACTGGGGTCAACGCGACTTTCTCCTCCCGCTGACCAACCGGGTTTTTGCCGCATCACTTCATTCACTTTCCCGTTTCCCGGAAGGCGTCCGCCTGAACCCTACCAGCCGAAGCGTGCTCCGATGTTTCGTCGCACGCACCACCTTACGCCCCCCCCGGGCTGACCACCTGCGATGCGTCGCGGTAAATGGCGCCGGCCACTGCTGGCACGGCGCGCCGGCCCGGTTCTATAATTGAATCGAACAGCCTGCAACCGATCGGTCCAGGAGAATCAAGATGAGCTCTGTGACTATCAACGTCCCCTCCCCCGAAATCGTCCTTCCGCAACCCATTCTGTTGCGCCACGATGCCGGCGGCGTTGCGACGCTTACGTTGAATCGCCCGAAGCAGTTCAATGCGCTGTCCTCCGCGATGCTCGACAAGCTGCAGGCCGCACTGGATCACATCGCCGAAAGCCGATCAGTCCGCGTCGTCGTCATCGCCGGTGAAGGCAAGGCGTTCTGCGCCGGGCACGACCTGAAGGAGCTCCGCGCGCATCCGGACGAAGGCTGGCAGCGCGAGCTGTTCGGCGCGTGCAGCCGCGTCATGGTGAAGCTGACGGAATTGCCGCAGCCGGTGATCGCCCGCGTGCACGGCATCGCCGCGGCGGCCGGCTGCCAGCTCGTCGCGCAATGCGACCTCGCGGTCACGGTCGACGCCGCACAATTCGCGACGTCCGGCGTCAAGTACGGACTGTTCTGCTCCACGCCCGGCGTCGCGCTTGCGCGCAACGTGGCGCGCAAGCAGGCAATGGAAATGCTGCTGACCGGCGAATTCATCGACGCACAGACCGCGCTGCGTTACGGACTCGTCAACCGGGTCGTATCGCCCGAAGCGCTCGACGCCGAGATCGACAAGCTGGCGCAGTCGATCATCGCCAAAACGCCGGTGGCGGTTGCCTTGGGCAAAAAGGCGTTCTACGAGCAGATCGAGAACAGCCTGGAAGACGCCTATCGTCTCGCGACCGAAACGATGACCTGCAACATGATGACCGATGACGCCGCGGAAGGTGTGGCGGCGTTCATCGAAAAACGCGATCCGCAGTGGCGCGGTTCGTAGCGGCGCAACGGCAGACATCGGCACGACGGCGCCTGTCGCGGCCTGGATGCTGCGACGCGGCGGTGCAAAGCTGATACACTGAACGCCGGATTTCGATCCGCCGCCGGTTTCGCGCGGATGCACAGCGCAGGATGGAACATTCAGATGTCATCCGCGTATACCCCATTTCACGACTAACACGACATCATGCGAATCGAAGTACACGTTCACGGCGACATTTTTCTGACCCGCAGCACGACCCGCACGGACATCGAGACCGCGCTCCAGCCGCTGCTCGATTATCTCGACGTGGACACGCCCGAAGAAGCCACCAGCCTTTATTCCGAAGAGCCCGGCATCGCGCTGGATCGCGGGCGCCGCATTCTCGAAATCTGCTGGAGCGGCTACATCGGGCGCAGCTTCCAGCAATGCCTCGAACAGGCGTTGCTGGCGCTGGGGCCCTGCACCGAGCGCGCATCCGAAGTCACCGCTTCGCTGTACCACGACAACGGCGAAAACGAAACACGCGTATTTTTCGTCGGCCCGACGTCGGAATCGATCCGCGGCGCGCAGCGCCAGCGCATGGTCGAAGACGTCGGCCTGCTGCTGTCACGCCAGTTCACGAAGGAAGCCGTGGATGAAGTGGTCGCCCTGGTGAATCAGCTTTTCGAGCGCGACAGCGGCAGCGCCGCCGTCGGGCTGCGCTGGGAGAGCCACCCTGCAGCGCCCGCCGCCCCCGGCAGCCCGGCGCGCGGACGCAAGCGGCTGCACTGATACGCCGCGTAATCGCGCCGACAGAAACAACAGAAAAACCGCAACCAGCGACGGCCCGATCAGGCCGCCGCTTCAAATTCCCCGCACCCGCAATCGAAGCACCTGGCCGACGCCGCGCGATCACGGCGCGTGTTTCAGCGACGGCGCGTCTTCGCCGTCTTCGACGCCGCGCCGGTTCCTGACTGTTTCCGCCGGCGGGCGATTTGAGTTTCCCGCACCAGTGCAGCGGATTCTTTTTCGCTATAGATGACCGCGAGCGCTACCGCCTCCTTGCCAAGGCTGCGTCCGCGATGGGGCACGCGTGAGTCAAAATACAGGCTGTCCCCCGATTCGAGTATCCACTTCTGGATCCCGACGTGAAACTCCACTTGTCCGTTCAGGATAAAAATGAATTCTTCCCCTTCATGCTGGAAGAATACGTGCTTGTCGATATCCGACGGAAACGTGAATATGAACGGCTCCATGCGCTTGTTGCGTTTTTTGTGCGCAAGGCTCACGTAATCGTAACCGAATGCACTTGCGCCTCTGGCAGTCGGACGCCGTTCGGCGACCCGCACTACCGACGCATTCTCCGACAGCACCGGCACCGGTGTTTGAAAGAAACCCGTTACATCGGTTTCCAGTGCCTGGGCAATGCGCGACAGGGAAGCGATCGGAGGGAGTTTTCTGGAATTTTCGATCTTCGAGAGATAGCCCTTGGTAAATCCCGTACGTTCGGCCAGTTGTTCCAGAGTGAGCTGACGCTGCGCGCGCAACTCGGCCATCCGCTGACCGATTGGAAGTTCAACGTTGAGGGCTTGCTTGCGTGAAACCACTGGCGTCTGCTTTTTCCTTGCTTATAAACTCACGATACGCGGCCTGATTCGCCCGCCACGCGTGACTGTATTCCATAATCCGTGCCGTCTCGTTGGCGACGTCCTCACCCAGAAAACGCCTGAGCAAGTAGAAAGTGGCGTCAATCCCCAGGGTAACGCCGCCCGCCGTGATCAGCCGTCCCTCATCAACCAGTCGCGCGTCCACCACCTCGATGCCCGGGTAGCGCTGGCTCATCACGCGCAGCGGCGGGTTTTCACCGGCAGTCACCTGCTGCTTGGTCGTCGCTTTGCAGCCGTCGAGCAGCCCGGTGGCAGCCAGAATCATACCACCGGTACAAACGGCGGCGACAGCGCCGCTCCCGGCAAATTTACGTATGAATTTCAGCATTCGTTCATCGTCGGCTTGAGCGGGCCATCCGGGGCCGCCACAAATAATCAGCACGTCGGCAGCGGGACAATCGGCGATGCCGTATTCGGCCACAACAGAAAGTCCGCTGGCCAGCTCGACCCGACCCGGTTCGGGAGCAACCAGGAAGACTGAAATCTGCGGCGCGACGCGGCGCGCCATTGAAAGAACACCATAGGTGCCCAGGTCGATCGGCTCGACACCCTCGTAAACCAGTACCGCAAATCGCATGACGTTACCTCCAGCGTTCAAGCAGTCATTCAACTTTCAGTGACAAGACGATGTTTCCCAAAATGAAATAATTTATCCATGGCAGATACCACCACGTCCGTTTCAGGAAACACGAAATGTACCCGCTTTTTCAACTTGTTTAGGACCGGACAGGCGCCCCTTTGTGTTGACTATAATGTTTCCCAATAGTATTCTCAAGTTTCCTTTTCTGAATGCGCCACAGGAGACCCTCGTATGTCGCAAACCCAGACCGCGCCGCAAAAAGCGCAACCGAAACTCAACAAGCTTCAGCCCACCCCGAACGGATCGGTGTATGTCAAACCCCAGGATATCGAGTGGAAGCCGTCGCAATTCGAAGGCGTCGATATCAAGGTTTTGTATCAGGATGAAGCCAAAGGCGAAATGACGTGCCTGTTGAGATGGCAGCCGGGCACCACGCTGCCCTTTCACCGCCATCCCGAAATCGAGCAGTCCTGGGTGCTGGAAGGGTCATTCTCCGATCACGACGGCATCTGCAGGGCTGGTGAATTCGTATGGCGACGTCCGGAATCCATGCACGAAACCTACAGTGCGGAAGGCTGCGTGATTCTGGCCATCTATCGTAAACCCAACATCTTCAACAACGGAGCAGGTTACACAGTCGGAGGCAAGCCGGCGTAATTTTATTTCGCCCGCCGTGCCGCTGTTCCCGCAGTAAAGCGGCACAAACCCGTTTGCCAGACAGGAACCCATGGCACCGGACAGACCGGGGGCACAGATCCCCGGAACATATTGAGAAATTTCATGCCGTCTGTTGTCACGGAAAATTGCATCAAATGCAAATACACCGAGTGCGTGGCCGTTTGTCCTGCCGACTGTTTTCACGAAGGGCCCAACTTTCTGGTGATCGATCCGGCCGAATGCATGAACTGCACGCTATGCGTCGTCGCGTGTCCGGTCGGTGCAATTTATACGGCGTATGACGTGCCCGACGACCAGCAACGCTTCATCGTGTTGAACGCCGAATTAAGCGCGTTGTGGCCGAGCATCAAGACCCCCAAGCCGCCCCCTGCAGACGCGGAGCGCTGGAAGGCCGTTGCAGAAAAATGGGCGCTGCTCGAACGCTGATGATCAGTGGAGCGCGCCACAGGAGCGTATTGAAATTGCTGAGCGACTGAAACCGTTGCAGCAGATTTCCGGTACCAGCAACTCAATGCGGCATCGAAGTGGTTCCAGCATTAAACGGAGCGTCTCGTGGAATTGAGAGAGAAGGCTTATTTTAGTGAACGCAGTGCTGACGAAATGTCGCAGCATTTGAAAGCGTCGCACCGCACACTGAAGGAAAAACTCGCCTATGCCTGTCGCATCATAGCCGCAAACGGCCACGAGGCAGGACTGGCGGGACAGATTTCCGCCCGTTCCGAAACTGCCGATGCCTACTGGACGCTGCGCTTCGGACTGGGTTTCGAGGAAGCTACGCCGGACGACTTCATCGAAGTCGACAGCGACCTTCGGACCCTCAGTGGAACCGGCATGGCCAATCCCGCCACCCGCTTTCATTTGTGGGTGTATCGGGCGCGCCCGGATCTGCAGAGCATGATCCACACGCATCCTCCGTACATCTCCGCACTGGCCGCCTCCGGCAAGCCTCTCGCGATTCTGCACATGGACA